>NZ_JAIUGQ010000008.1:0-197985 GCF_020164715.1 Mesorhizobium sp. ESP7-2 | reverse complement strand
CCTCCCAGCATGCATGTTGAATCAGAACTGCGATGATTTGGGAATCCCACGACTCTTATAAATCTCATCCCGCTCTAGTGACGGGGAGAAGGGGCTGGCTGCAGCCTCCCCGTTCTTTCCTGAAACGTTGATGATTGGCGAAACCGTCGATGACAGCATCCTTCTCCCCGTCACTATACGGGGAGAAGTGCCCGGCAGGGCGATGAGGGGCGGCGCTGACGATTCAAATCGATCGCGCCTACCCCACGAACTGCCGCGCCAGGATCAGCACCACCGCCCCCGCAAGAAACATCGCCATCAGCCCGCCACGCAACGAAACCGCGGCCGTGACCACCAGAGCCAGCCACTCCGCCGGTCCTGCATTCAGCAGTTCCGGCGCCACCAGCGTCGTCAGCACCGCAGCCGGTACGGCGTTGAGACCGGCTTCCACGCGCGGATGAATGTTTTCGAAGCGGGAGATGACCAGATGCCCGCCGATGCGCGTGAGATAGGTGGCGATCGCGCCGGCGATGATGATCCAGAATGTCGTGCTCATGGCCTTGTCTCCACGCCGCTGTGGTGCGGCGGCAGGATGACGGCGAGCAGCACGCCGGCGACGGCGCCGATCGACACATGCCAGGGCGAGCCTACGGTCTTGTAGGCGACGATCGAGGCGCAGGCACTGGCGACGACCACCGGCAGCCACAGCGGTCGCTTGCGAAAGCCCATCACGAGGCCGAGGAAATAGATCGGCAGCAGGAAATCGATGCCCAGCGCATGGGTGTCGGGGATGAGCTTGCCGAACAGCGCGCCGAGCGCGCTTTCGACGATCCAAAACAGATAGACCGGCAGGCCAAGCCCCAGGTACCAGGCGAAGCCCACGGTCCGGCCAGATTGCGCCCGTGCCTCGGCGACCGCGAATTGCGGATCGGTGAGGATGAAATAGCCGAGTGCCTGCTGAATGACGGGCCAGTGCGCGATGCGCCGGCCGATGCCGGCGGAATAGAGCACGTGGCGGAAATTGACGGCGAAGATCGACAACACGACCAACCACGGCGCGACATGCTGGCCGAACAGCTGGATGCCGACCATCTGGCTGGCGCCACCATAGACCAGCGCGCTCATCAGGAAGGCTTCGAGGACCGAGAAGCCGTTGTCGACGGCGAGCGCGCCGAACAGCACCGCGAACGGCGCCGATGCCACCACGACCGGCATGGAGAGCCGCACGCCCTGCCAGAAGTCGCTTTTGCCGCCGCTCTCTGAAATCACGTCCGTCGCCATCGGCCACTCCTGATGCATGTCGCCCAAAACTGAGTAGCGGTTTTGGGACAACGACATGCACGACAACAAAGGGAGTGGCGGTATTTAGGTGGCATGGTTTGCCGTGTCACACGAATTCGGTTGAGCCAAACGATCAGCGGAAATGATCGTCGCGACGCTTGCGTGGAAGCTCATTGTTTCTCGGTCTTGCCCTCGATCGCCCTGCCCCAATCGAGCAGCGGCTTGGCGCGCATGGTGAAATCGACAAGTTCCTCGACCAGTTCTGGCCCGTGGATACCAGCCGGATCGATCGCGTGGCGGACGGCGAAATGCCGGTTGCGGATGGCGGCGACGAGGTCCTTGTCGGCGACCTCTTCGAAGCCGCGCGGCGTTCGTTTCATGCCGCCTTCGGCATCGAGTTCGAGGCCATTCTTCCTCAGCGCCGCCACCACGGCGCGAAACGCTTCGGGATGGCTCGTGATGGCCTTGCGCATGGCCGTCAGCAGTTCCGGCGCCGGCTGCCACCAGGCGACGCCGGCAAAGCAGCGCTCGAGCCCGATATGGACGAAGAACACACCCTGCTCCATCTTGGTGCCGTCCGGCGACAGGATAGCCGACAGATGCCGGTTGTAGGGTCGCTTGTCCTTGGCGAAGCGCACATCGCGGTTGATGCGGAACAGCGACTTCTTGCGATCGCCGCGCAGGCCGAGGCCCGCCTCGGTAAAACGATGCGTCAGCGTCTCGACGAGATCGCCCAGTGGGTCGCGCAATTCCTTTTCGAACAAGTCGCGATTCTCCAGGAACCACTCGCGGCTCTGGTGGAAATCCAATGCCTTCAGGAACGGAATGGCCTTGGGGCCGAACCCTTTGAACGCTTCGCCCGTCACGACTTGCCGACCCGCTGCAGCCAGCTGTCCTCGTCGATGACTTCGACGCCCAGTTCACTGGCAAGCTTGAGCTTGGAGCCCGCACCCGGCCCCGCAACCACCAGATCGGTCTTGGCCGAAACCGAGCCGGCCACCTTGGCGCCGAGACGCTCGGCCATTGCCTTGGCTTCGGAGCGTGTCATCTTTTCCAGCGAACCGGTAAAGACGATCGTCTTGCCGGCGACCTTGCTGTCGGCCGAGACGGTGACGATGTACGGCTTCGGCTTGACCTGCTCCAGCAGCTTGTCGAGCACGTCGTCATTGCGCTCATTGCCGAAGAAATCGCGAAGCGCATCGATCACCGTATCGCCAATGCCGTTGATCGATGGGAAGACGGCATGCGGATCCTCCGCCGCCGCCGTCTCCTTGCCGACGCGGATAAGCTCCTCGATGGTGGAGAACGTGCGGGCCAACACGGCGGCCGTCGTCTCGCCGATATGGCGGATGCCGAGCGCGAAAATGAAGCGGTCGAGCTCCGGCTCGCGGCGTGAATCGATGGCCGAAAACAGCTTGTCGAGACCCTCATAGTTGCGGTCCTCGACGCTGCGCACATTCTTGCGGGCCTTGCCGGACGCCGCCTCGCGCTGCCTGGCCTGCTCCTCGCGCCGCTCGGCCAGCGCCTTGGTCACGGCGGGGCGGCGCTCCCTGAGCGTGAAGATGTCGGCGGCTGTCTTGATCAGCCCGGCATTGAAAAAAGTATCGATGTTTTCCGCGCCGAGGCCTTCGATGTCCAGGGCGCCACGCGACACGAAGTGGCGCAGCCCTTCCACGGCCTGCGCCGGGCAGATCAGCTCGCCGGTACAACGGCGGCGCGAATCCTCCTTGCCGGTCTTCTCGTTGATCTCGCGCGTCGCCGGCGAGCCGCAGATCGGGCAGGTGTGCGGGAATTCGTACGGCACGGCATCAGGAGGACGCTTGTCGATGACGACGCTGACGATCTGCGGGATGACATCCCCTGCCCGCTGGATCACGACCGTGTCGCCGATGCGCACGTCGATACCGTCGCGTATCGGCTGCCCGGTGCTGTCCAGGCCCTTGATATAGTCCTCATTGTGCAGCGTGACGTTTTCCACCACGACGCCGCCCACGGTCACCGGCGCAAGCCGCGCGACCGGCGCCAGCGTGCCGGTCCGGCCGACCTGGATGTCGATCCTCTGCACGGTCGTCATCGCCTGTTCGGCGGGGAATTTGTGCGCGACGGCCCAGCGCGGCTCACCGGTGACGAAGCCCCAGCGGCGCTGCAGCTCCAGTTGATCGACCTTGTAGACGACACCGTCTATGTCATAGCCGAGCGACGAGCGCTGCTCCTCGATCAGGTGATAATGCGCGACCAGTTCCTCGACCGATTTCGCGCGCACCATAAGCGGACTGATCTTGAAACCCCAATCGGCGAATTTCTGCACTGATTCGTACTGCGTTGGTGCCGGATCGGCCGTCGTATAACCCCAGGCATAGGCAAAGAATTTGAGATTGCGGCTGGCGGTGACGGACGGATCCTTCTGGCGCAGAGACCCGGCCGCCGTATTGCGCGGATTGACGTAATCCTGGCCGCCGACAGCCGCCGAGCGCGCCTTGAGTGCCTCGAATTCCGCATAGGTCATGTAGACCTCGCCGCGAATCTCGATGGTTTCAGGCCAGCCTGAACCCTTGAGCTTCGCGGGAATGTCGGCGATTGTCCTCAAATTGGCGGTGATGTCCTCGCCGACAGCGCCGTCGCCGCGCGTCGCCCCTTGCACGAACACGCCCTTTTCGTAACGCAGCGAAGCCGACAGGCCATCGATCTTCGGCTCGGCGGTGAAAGCGATGTCGAGGTCCTTGTCGCGGTCGAAGAAGCGCCGGCCACGCTCGATGAAATCGGTAACGTCAGCGTCGGTATAGGCCTTGGCGAGGCTCAGCATCGGCACGGCATGGCGCACCTTGGTGAAGCCTTCCGCCGGTGCGGCACCCACCCTGAGCGAGGGCGAATCCTCGCGCACCAAGCCGGGAAAGCGCTCCTCGATGGCGAGATTGCGCCGCCGCAACGCGTCATACTCCGCGTCCGTGATCGTGGGTGCGTCCTCGGCATGGTAGCGCCGGTCATGAGCGGCGATCTCCTCGGCAAGGCGCTGGAGTTCGGCTTCAGCCTCGCTTTCGCTGAGCGAATCGACAGGTTTTTCGGCCATGCTTTTTGTCCCTGAACGGTGGCGCGTCACAATAGAGCATGATCCCGAAAGGTGGGAACCGGTTTTCGGAAAAGATCATTCCTGAACAGCAGGATGGAGCCATATCCTGACTCGCCCCATGATGCCGGATAGTCTCATGCCGCGTTTGTATTCTCGCGCAGCAGCCGCTCGGCGGCGGCGCGCGCCTCGTCGGTGATCGTCGCCCCAGCCAGCATGCGGGCGATCTCCTCCTGCCGCGCGGTCCTGTCCATCTCGGCAATGCCGGTCGCGACACGGTCGGTGCTGCCCGATTTGGAGATCAGGAAATGTGTCGCCGCGCGCGCCGCCACTTGCGGCGCATGCGTGACCGAAAGCACCTGGACGCGCTTCGACAGCCGCGCCAACCGCTGGCCAATGGCGTCGGCCACCGCGCCGCCCACGCCGGTGTCGATTTCGTCGAAAACCAGTGTCGGCGCCGAACCACGATCGGCAAGCGCCACTTTCAGTGCCAGCAGGAAGCGTGACAGCTCGCCGCCGGACGCGACCTTCATCATCGGGCCGGGCCGCGTGCCAGGATTGGTGCGCACCCAGAACTCGATCTGGTCGATGCCCTCTTCCATGCGGGCCTCGGCCTCGCTCTTCATCTCGACGATGAAGGCCGCGCGTTCGAGCTTCAGCGCCGGCAATTCCGCCATCACCGCCTTGGTCAGACCGACCGCCGCGCCATGGCGAAGCGAGGACAACTGTGCGGCGGCGATGTCATAGGTTTCGCGCGCGGCGGCCGCCTGCTTTTCCAGTCCATGCAGGCGCTCCTCGCCCGCATCGAGATCGGCGAGATCGGCAACCATCGTGTCGCGCAGCTGCGCCAGATCGTCGACGGCGACGCTGTGCTTGCGCGAGGCCGCGCGCAGCGAAAACAGCCGTTCCTCGGCTTTTTCCAGCCGTTGCGGGTCATATTCGGTGGCACGCAACGCGGCGTCGACGCCGGACTGCGCCGCGTCGAGCGACAGCATCGCTTCATCCAGCGACTTGACCACGTCCTCGAGCAGGCCGGGCGCCTCGGTTGCCTTGCGCTGCAGCCGCCTCAGCAAACTTGCCAGTTGCGGCAAGGGCGACGACGGGCCCGACAGCACATCCTGCGCATCATGGATTTCGGAAGCGATCTTCTCGGCGCGCATCATGTGGGCGCGCAGCTCGGCAAGTTCGGTTTCCTCGCCGGGCTGCGGGTCGAGCTTGGTCAGTTCGGCAACCGCGGCGCGCAGATAGTCGGCCTCGCGTGCGGCGGCGGCCACCTTGGCGCGATGGCGCGTCAGCTCCTGCTCGCAGGCGCGCCAGTGCCGCCATGCCTCGCCGGTCGAGCGGACGGCGCCCAGATGGCCGCCGAAAGCATCGAGCACGTCGCGGTGCGCGCCGGGATCGACCAAAGCGCGTTCATCATGCTGGCCATGGATCTCGACCAGCGCGCGGCCGACATCGCGCATCAGCGTCACGGAGGACGGCTGGTCGTTGACGAACACACGGGTGCGGCCGTCCGCTGTCTGCACGCGGCGCAGGATGATGTCTCCATCGTCCTCGATGGCATTTTCGGCAAGCAGCGCGCGCACCGGATGGTTGCGCGGAACATCGAACACGGCGATGACCTGGCCCTGCGATGCGCCATGGCGCACCAGCGAGGCATCGCCGCGCGCGCCGAGCGCCAGCGACAGGGCATCGAGCAGAATGGATTTTCCGGCGCCGGTTTCGCCGGTCAGCACGGAAAGACCCGGCTGGAAGTCGATGTCCAGCTTTTCGATCAGGACGATATCTCGGATCGACAGTCTGGAAAGCATGAGAAACCGGACCTATTGCATGCCGCCCGAAAGTGGACCCGGTCTCGGGATAACGACAGGCACGAGAACAAAGAGATTAAAGGCGGCGCCGACAGGTGGAGTCGCAGCGCCGCACTATCTTTTTGTTTGGGCTTCGGATCAATCCGAAAAAGCGCGCTGCGCTCGGAGCTCTGCGGTCACGCGCCGGTGATCAGCTTCCCGGCCTTGGATATCCACGATCCGGCATTTTCGCGCGGCGCCAGCCCGTTGCTCTGCAGCAGCTTGTAGGAATCCTTGTACCACGAGCTGTCGGGATAGTTGGTACCGAGCACCGCGGCGGCCGTCTGGGCCTCCGAGGTCAAGCCCAACGCGTAATAGCTTTCGGTGAGGCGGGCGAGCGCTTCCTCGACATGGCGCGTGTTGGAATAGTTTTCGACCACGGTGCGGAAGCGCTTGACGGCGGCGATGTATTCGCGGCGCTCCAGATAATAGCGGCCGATCTGCATCTCCTTGCCGGCGAGCTGGTCGTTGGCAAAGCGGATCTTTTCCTTGGCGTCGTCGACATATTCCGACGTCGGCCAGCGCGTCACCAGGTCCTGCATCGTCTGCAGGGTCTGGCGTGCTTCCTTCTGGTCCTGCGTCACGTCCTTGATCTGGCGATAGTAGCTGAGACCAATGATGTACTGGGCATAGGGCGCGTCATCCGTGGACGGATAAAGGGCCAAATATCGCTTTGCCGACTGGATCGCGTCGTCGTAGCTGCCCTTCCGATAGTCGGCGAACGCACCCATCACCATCGATTTGCGGGCCCACTCCGAATAGGGGTGCTGACGGTCGACGGCGTCGAACTTCTTGCTCGCCTCGTCCAGGCGTCCCGCATTCATGTTGGCGAGACCCTGATTGTAGAGCACGTCGGCCGGCTCGGTCTGGTCGACATAGGTCGACAGGTCGATATCTTTCTCCGACGACATGCAGGCCGACAGAAAGAGCGATGGAACAACCACCGAAAGCGCCAGGAAAACGGACCGCTGCGGCACTTTCGATTGACCGACTCGCTTGAAGAACATGATTGGATTGCGCCCTTTCGGCGTTATTTCAATGCCTCTTGCATGCTGTTGTCCCAAAACTGGTCCCCACTTTTGAGCGACATGCACTAATCGACGGCAGCAGCCATAAACCATAACCGACTTGCCCGGCAACGCTATGTCCAGCCAATCGCACATTTTTGTGGCGGCGGACCGCAGCGTATCAATCTATGCAATTTCGCTGATGGATGATGCATTCATGCAACACCCACGCCGCCATGGAATCCGAAAAAGATAAAGGAAATCAGATCATCCAGGGCGCATAGAGCGGCGCGTTGACGGCGTTCATTTCGGCGCCCCGGCCACGCTCGCGGCGTGTCGTCTCGACGATCTCGAAGGCCGTGCGATCCGACAGCAGGCGCCGCAGCGCAGCGGCGTTCAGCCTGTGGCCGCCGCGATAGGAGCGAAAACAGCCGATGAAGCGCGCGCCGGCCAGCGCCAGGTCGCCCATGGCGTCGAGCGTCTTGTGGCGCACGAATTCGTTGGGATAGCGCAGGCCGCCCATATTGATGACGCGGTTGTCGTCACCGATCACCAGGGAATTTTCCAGCGAGGATCCCAGCGCATAGCCGGCGGCCCACAGCCGTTCCACGTCCTTCATGAAGCCGAACGTGCGGGCGCGGGCGATGTCGCGGCGGAAAATATCGGCATTGATGTCCGATGCGAAGAGCTGACGACCGATAGCCGGGCTTTCGAAATCGATCTCGACCTCGAAACGGGTCCCTTCATAGGGCCTGAACTCGGCCCAGGAAGCCCCGTTCTCGATGCGGACCGGCTTGACCACCCTGATATAGCGGCGCTTGACGGCCAACACCTCGATGCCGGCCTGGTCGATGGCTTCGACGAATGCCATGGCGCTGCCGTCGAGGATTGGGACCTCGTGGCCGTCGATCTCGATGATGACATTGTCGATGCCGAGCCCGAACAGGGCGGCCATGATGTGCTCGACTGTCGCGATGTGCTCGCCCGAGGGATCGCCGAGCATGGTGCAAAGGTCGGTGGCGCCGATCTCTGAAAACAGGGCGCGGAACTCACGGCCCTGCCCATCTCCATTGAGGAGCTGGAACACGATGCCGGTATCGGCATCCGCGGGCAGGAAACTGATGGAAACTTCTTTGCCGCTGTGAACGCCGGTGCCTGTAAGCGACGCGCGCGTTTTCACTGTCGTCTGGTAGTCGTGCAAGACAATCCCCATGAGCCCGTAATGCCTAGGTCCGCTTCTCCAGCCCGAGGGCGCGGCTCTTGTTAAATCGGCAAGCAGGGCTACTCCCCCGAAATCCTGGCAAACCGACTATGGTAGGCAGCGAAGATAATGTTCCGGCAAGGAGACTCCAAATCACGGTTTCTTACTCTCTGTAACCGCGAACTGGAACATGTACGGCATCATAACCGATTGATTACGCAGCATTTTAAACGTTAACAGGCAAGCAATTCCTTGCCTGCCTGTTAACAACTGTTACAGTCCGTTAACCGCTCAGTTGGCCTGGCGGCGCAGGAACGCCGGAATCTCCAGCTGATCGTCGTCCTGAGTCGCCCTGGTCTGCGGCGTCAGGCGGCCCTGATCGTCCAGTTGGCCGCGGCGCGGGGCGTAGAGTTGCGCATCCTGGCTGGCGAGGCGGCGCACTTCCGGTGCGGCCTGGCGCAGCTTGGGCTCGCGCGGCTGCGCCGGCTGCAGGCGTGCAGGCTCTTCTTCGCGACGGGTCAGGCCATTGGTCAGGCGCTTCAGGAGACCCATCGGTCCGCTGTTCTCATGATCGGCCGGACGGCTCTTGGCATCGACCTCGGCCTTCACGACCGGCGGAAAGTCCTCGACGCGCGGCATGCGCTGCGGCGCCATCGCCACCGGCTGCTGAACCTCGCGCAGGATTTCGCGCGGCTGCGGGGCCGGCTGCATCATCTGCTGGACGACCGGCTGCACCATCGGCTGCGGCTGCGCGGGCGGCGCCTGGAAGATCTTGCTCTGCGGGCGGAAATCGTCCGCATGGGCGACCGGAGTCGGACGGGCCTGCGCCATGGCCGCGGCATTCGCTTCGGCCAACTGGATGGCTTCGGCAACCGGATCGGCGGCGCGTGGCTCATACACCGTGTGCTGGACCGGCGCCGGGCGGCTTTCCACCGCGGCGACGGCCGGCCGGGCAGCCGGCTTCGGCGGAGCGGCACGGATCGAGATCGGCGCGGCGGCGATTTCAGCGGCCGACTTGTCGATGCCGGTGGCGACCACCGAGACGCGGATGACGCCTTCGAGTTCCTCGTCGAAAGTGGCGCCCAGGATGATGTTGGCGTCCTGGTCGACTTCCTCGCGGATGCGGGTCGCCGCTTCGTCGACTTCGAACAGGGTCAGGTCGCGGCCGCCGGTGATCGAGATCAGCAGGCCCTTGGCGCCCTTCATCGAGGTTTCGTCGAGCAGCGGATTGGCGATCGCGGCTTCCGCGGCGGCCATCGCACGACCTTCGCCCGAAGCCTCGCCCGTGCCCATCATCGCCTTGCCCATCTCGCGCATCACCGAACGCACGTCGGCGAAGTCGAGGTTGATCAGACCTTCCTTGACCATCAGGTCGGTGATGCAGGCGACACCGGAGTAGAGCACCTGGTCGGCCATCGCGAAGGCGTCGGCGAAGGTGGTCTTGTCATTGGCTAGCCGGAACAGGTTCTGGTTCGGGATGACGATCAAGGTGTCGACGCATTTCTGCAGTTCCTCGATGCCGAAGTCGGCCGTCTTCATGCGGCGCTGGCCCTCGAAGTGGAACGGCTTGGTGACGACGCCGACGGTGAGAATGCCCTTCTCACGGGCTGCGCGCGCAACAACCGGAGCCGCACCCGTGCCGGTGCCGCCGCCCATGCCGGCGGTGACGAAGCACATATGGGTGTTGGTGAGATGGTCGATGATCTCGTCGATGCACTCTTCCGCCGCCGCGCGGCCGACTTCTGGCTGCGAGCCGGCACCGAGCCCCTCGGTGACATGCGCGCCGAGTTGGATCAGCCGGTCGGCCTTCGACATGGTCAGCGCTTGCGCATCGGTGTTGGCGACAACGAACTCGACACCGCGCAGACCGGCGGTGATCATGTTGTTGACGGCATTGCCGCCGCCGCCACCGACACCGAACACGGTGATGCGCGGCTTAAGCTCGGTGATGTCCGGCTTCTGCAGATTGATGGTCATTGTCTCCGTCCTTTGCCTTTCACGCCGCTTCGCCGCCGCGGCCGCCTATGGGGCTGTCCCCGTCAATTAGAAACTGTCTCTCAACCACTGACTCATGCGATGCAGTTTTCCGCCCGTTCCGGTCATCCTGAGACCGGAAATGCCTTTCGCCGGATGGCTCTCGAAGCTCGCCATCTGCGGATAGATCAGAAGCCCGACCGCAGCCGAGAAAGCCGGCCCTTTCGCCGCTTCGGGCAGGCCCGCCACGCCGAGCGGGCGGCCGATGCGCACATTGCGCCCCAGGATGCGGCGTGCCGCCTCGGGCAGGCCGGCCAGTTGGCTGGCGCCGCCGGTGAGCACGACGCGCTTGCCGACCGCATTGCCGTAACCGGATTTGTTGAGCCGGTCGCGCAGGAGTTCGAGCGTCTCGTCGATGCGTGCGCGCACGATGCGCGTCATCACCGAACGCGGAATCTGCAGCGGCACATCGCCATCGTCGCCGATCGGCTGGATCGAGATCAGGTCACGATCGTCGGCGCTGCCCGGCAGCGCCGAGCCGTGCATCACCTTCAGCCGCTCGGCCGCATCGAGCGAGGTCGAAAGGCCCTTGGCCATGTCGAGCGTCACATGGTTGCCGCCGATGGCGATGGCATCGCCATGAACGAACTTGCCTTCCGAAAACACCGAGATCGTCGTCGTACCGCCGCCCATGTCGATGCAGGCGGCTCCGAGCTCCAGCTCGTCGTCGACGAGTGCCGCCAGCCCGCTGGCATAGGGCGTCGCCACCATGCGTTCGACCGACAGGTGCGAACGGTTGATGGAGAGCTCCAAATTGCGCATCGGCGCCGCGTCACCCGTCAGCACATGCATGTCGACGCCAAGCGCATCGCCCACCATGCCGCGCGGATCGCGCACGCCGCGCTCGGCGTCCAGCGAGAAGCCGACTGGCAGTGAATGGATCACCTCGCGTTCGGACTTGAGCGCCTGCTTGGCGCCGGCGCCGAGCACGCGCTTGATGTCGGCCTCGTCGGCCTCGTGGCCGCCAAGGTTGATGGTGGCCGAAAAGGCTTCACTCTTCAGCCGTCCGGCGGTCATGTTGACGATCAGCGAGTCGACCGTCAGCCCAGCCATGCGCTCGGCGGCATCGACGGAGAGGCGGATGGCATGCTCGGCGCGATCGAGATCGACGACGACGCCCGACTTCACGCCTTGCGATTTCTGGTGTCCGATGCCGATCACCTGGACCCGGTGCGAGCGGCCACGCAACAGTTTGCCGTCATCGCACGGCTTGAGCTTGGCCACCATGCAGCAGACCTTGTTCGAGCCGACATCCAGCACCGTCAGGGTGCCCGACCGGCGCGACGAGGCATCGCCAGAACCGCCAAGCCAGCTCATATCTTCGTCTCCGGCTTGCGCTTGAGGGCCTTTGGTTTCTCGTTGAGCGCGGCCTCGCGCTGCGTTGCCGCCTGCGGCGTCAGCTCCACGACCAGCCGGTCCGTCAGGCGCATGTCGACGGCGGCGATGTCGCGCGACAACAGCCCCTTGTCATGGTCCAGCTTGACGAGTTCGGCGAGCGCCTTGTCCTCGTCATCCTCGGGCAGCTTGATGGTGATGCCGTTGTCCAGCTTCAGGTCCCAGCGCCGCTCGCCGACACGGACATAGCCTTTGATGCGGCTGGCCAGGTCGGGATATTGTTCGACCCTGGCCAGGAAATCGGGCGCCTTCGCGGGCGCGCCGGCGCCGATCAACAGGGGCAGGAGCACCTGCTTGCCGCCCGAGAATGGCGCGATGACAGCGCCATTCTTTTCGATGACCGAGAGATCATTGCCCTGCTGCCAAAGCGCGAAGGCCGCACGCTCCTCGACACGCACCTCCAGCGTGTGCGGATAGACCTTGCGCACCGCGGCGACCTGGATCCACGGCAGGGTCGCGATGCGTTCGCGCGCGGCCTCGGCATCGAAGCCGATCAGCGACGTCCAGCCATCGAGTTCGAGCCTGTCGAGAATGTCGATCTCCGAAGTCTGACGATTGCCGACCACCTTGACCTGATCGACGGCAAAGCCGGTGCGGGCGGTGATGCTTTGAATGATGCCGTCGGCATGACCGCCAAGGTAGGCGCCATAGGCCCCGCTCGAGGCCAGCAGCACCGCCGACATGATCGCGGAGGAGAATCGCGGCGCCTGGAATTCACCGTCGCCCAGGCGCGTCAGGATGCGCACGGGGCGGCGAAGCACGCGCGGCAGGACGAAATGGTCCAACGACAATGGCAGGCCGAACAGCGACGGCCCGGCCGCGCCCCTCACCTTGCCCTGTCCCCATTTCAACGCAGACACGAAGCGTCCTCCACCATCCAACTCAACAATTCACCAAACGAATGCCCGGCATGGGCGGCAATTTCAGGCACCAGAGACGTCGGCGTCATGCCCGGCTGAGTGTTGACCTCGAGCCATACAACCTCGCCATTTTCGGAGTGACGATCGTCATAACGGAAGTCCGACCGGGAAACGCCCCGACAGCCGACAGCTTGGTGAGCCTTGAGCGCCAGTGTCTGTATTTTTTGGTAAATATTCGGTGAAACTTTTGCGGGGCATTCGTGTTTTGATCCGCCCGCGACATATTTTGAATCGTAGTCGTAGAAGGAATGGCCCGTCGGGATGATCTCGCAGACGCCAAGCGCCACGTCGCCCATGACGGCGCAGGTCAGCTCGCGCCCATGGATGTAGCGCTCGACCATGACGATATCGCCATATTTCCACTCGGATGACCCGATCACCTGCGGTGGATGCGACTGCCCCTCCGACACGATGACGACGCCAAAGCTCGATCCTTCGCTGACCGGCTTGACCACGTAGGGCGGCTTCATCGGGTGCTTGTTCTGGATGGAGAAGCGATTGGCGACCTTCGATTCGGCAACGGGAACGCCGACCGGTTTGACGATCCTCTTCGCCTGCTCCTTGTTCATAGCGAGCGCCGAGGCGAGCACGCCGGAATGGGTGTAGCGAATGCCGAGATATTCGAGGATGCCCTGAATGGTACCGTCCTCGCCAAAGGGTCCATGCAGCGCATTGAAGGCGACGTCGGGCTTAAGCTCGGCAAGCACCGAGCCGACATCGCGCCCGACATCGACGCGGCTGACCTGGTACCCTTCCTGCTCCAGCGCATCGGCACAGGCCTTTCCGGAAGACAAAGACACGGGCCGCTCGGACGAGAAACCTCCCAGCAATACGGCCACATGCTTGCTCTTCATTCCCCGTCATCCCCTCTCACCGCGGACCAAAATCCAAGATTTCCGCAACATTGAGTCCGAGTCTCCCGGCAGGTTGCCCCCCAGACGGAAAACGCGGGTAACGCGTCGAACGACTCAAATCAGGAAACGCTTTAGGGCAGAGAATCAGAGAGTTGATTCACTGGCAAGTACTTATGATTCCGAGAGATTCACTTTCTGAGAAAATGGATGCGAAAACCGTGTCGCCGAGTCCCCGGAGCAACGGTTTCACTGCATTTCGTTCCTGTTGAAGTTCACGCATCACGTGAACTTCAAGATGCGCTAAAGGAGCTGGCCGAGGAACTCCTGCACGGCATGTCCGGAGCGGAAATTGCCGATGCGCTTGATCTCCCACTGCAAGCGGATGCCGGAATGCTCGAGCACCCGCGCGCGTACCGTCTCGCCGAGATATTCGAGGTCGTAGCCGGTCGCGGTTCCGGTGTTGATCATGAAGTTGCAATGCATCGGCGACATCTGCGCGCCGCCGATCATCAGGCCGCGGCAACCCGCCTTGTCGATTTCCTTCCAGGCCGAGGTGCCTTCGGGATTCTTGAAAGTCGAGCCGCCTGTCTTCTCGCGGATCGGCTGCACGGTTTCGCGGTGGTTCTGCACCGCGTCCATCGCCGTCTTGATCGCCGCTTTGTCCTCGGCAAAGCCTTCGAACACAGCCGAGGTGAAGATCAGCCCGGACGGTGCCGCCGAATGGCGGTAGGCATAGCCCATTTCGGCATTGCTCAACGTCTGGGCATTGCCCGCGCGGTCGAGCGCCCGCACCTCGACGACGCGCTCGCGCGTCTCGACGCCATTGGCGCCGGCGTTCATCCTGAGCGCGCCGCCGACGGCGCCTGGAATGCCGTGGTAGAAATGGAAGCCGCCAATGCCGGCCTCCAGCGCCACCGCCGCCACACGCTTGTCGGGCGTGGCGGCACCGGCCTTGATCCTGATCGGGGAAACGACTTCGGCCTCGCCAAAGCCCTTGGCGGAAAGCCTGACGACGAAACCCGGAATGCCGCCGTCGCGGACCAGAAGGTTCGAGCCGACGCCGACAATCGTCAGGGGGATCTCTTCGGGAACCGCCTTGAGGAACGCCGCAAGGTCCTCCTCGTCGGCCGGCTGGAACAGCGCCTCGGCAAGGCCGCCTGCCCGGAACCAGGTGATCTTGTCCATCTCGGCATTCGGCGTGATCCGGCCGCGCAGGCCGGCCAGCCGGTCGCCAAGTCTGTCGATCAGGGCCTGGCCGTTCATCATGAGGCGGCGAGCTCCTTCGGCAGCGCATAGGCCCATTGGGTGATATTGCCGGCGCCCAGGAAGACGACGAAGTCGCCGGGCTTGGCGATGTCGCGGATGACAGGCGCGATATCGGCCGGCCCTTCGATATAGCGGGCATCGCGATGGCCGCCGGCGCGGATGCGCGACACCAGCGCATCCGAGGTTACGCCGTCGATCGGCTCTTCGCCGGCGGCGTAGACCGGGGCGACCATCACCGTGTCGGCATCGTTGAAACAGGTGGAGAACTCGTTGAACAGATCGTGCAGCCTGGTGAAGCGGTGCGGCTGGGCAATGGCGATGACACGCCCATTGGTGGCGCTGCGCGCCGCCTTCAGCACCGCCGAGATCTCGACCGGGTGGTGGCCGTAGTCGTCGAACACGTCGACGCCGTTCCAGGAACCGGTGTGGGTGAAGCGGCGTTTGACACCGGCGAAGGACGACAGGCCCTTCCTGATCGCCTCGGCCGATAGGCCGAGTTCGTGCGCGACCGCGATCGCGGCCGTCGCGTTGGACACATTGTGGTGGCCAGGCATCGGCAGGCGCAGGCCCGCTATCGTCGTCTGGCCGCGCCCCTTGCGGTCGCGGATCATCACATCGAACTCCGAGGTCGCACCCGCCATGCGATGGTTGGTGAAGCGCACATCGGCCTGTGCGTTCTCGCCGTAGGTGATGACGCGCCGGTCTTCGATGCGCCCGACCAGCGCCTGCACTTCCGGGTGATCCGTGCACATCACGCCGAAGCCATAGAAAGGCACGTTCTCGACGAACTGGCGGAACGCCTCACGCACATTGTCGAAGTTGCCATAATGATCGAGATGCTCGGGATCGATGTTGGTGACGACGGCGATCTCTGCCGGCAACTTGAGGAAGGTGCCATCGCTTTCGTCGGCTTCGACCACCATCCACTCGCCGTCGCCCATGCGCGCATTGGTGCCATAAGCATTGATGATGCCGCCATTGATGACGGTCGGGTCGAGCCCACCGGCTTCCAGCAGCGCCGCCACCATCGAGGTCGTCGTCGTCTTGCCATGCGTGCCGCCGATGGCGACAGCCTGACGGAAACGCATCAACTCGGCCAGCATCTCGGCGCGGCGCACGATCGGCAACAGCTTTTCACGTGCTGCCTTCAGTTCCGGATTCGACTTCTTGATCGCCGTCGAGACGACGATGACCTCGGCGTCACCGAGATTCTCGGCCTTGTGGCCGACGAAGCATTCGATGCCCTTGTCGCGCAGCCGCTGCACATTGGCGCTGTCGGCCTGGTCGGACCCTTGCACCTTGTAGCCGAGATTGTGCAGCACCTCGGCGATGCCGCTCATGCCGATGCCGCCAATGCCGATGAAATGCACGAGGCCAATGGTCTGTGGCATCTTCATGGGTGCGTCCTCTTCCTGAAATCCGATACTGTTTTGCGGGACGCAATAGCCTCTGTGAGGTCGGCGAGCAACCGTGCCGCGTCCGGCCTGCCGACCGATTTGGCCGCTGCGGCCATCGTCGCCAGCCGCTCCGGGTGGTCCATCAGGGCGCCGAGCAGTGCCGCGATACGCTCGGGCGAGAGCGACGATTGCACGTGCACTTCGCCGCCGCCGGCGGCGGCAAGCGCTGCTGCATTCGCCGCCTGGTCGTGGTCGAGCGCGAAGGGATAGGGCACCAGCAGCGCCGGCCGGCCGATGACGGCGATCTCCGACACGGTCGAGGCGCCGGAACGCGAGATCACCAGATGCGCCGCCGCTATGCGCGCCGCCATGTCGGTAAAAAACGGCGAGACCTCGACGGCGACGCCGAGCGCGGCATAGGCCGCCTTCACCCGCGCCACGTCGTCCGCGCGAGCTTGTTGGGTAATGACAAGGCGTCTGCGCTGTGCATCGGAAAGCAGCGCGATTGCCCCCGGCATCGCATCGGAAAAGAATTGCGCCCCCTGGCTGCCGCCGAACACCAGCAGGCGGAAAGGCTCGTCCCCGGTTGAAGCCACGTAAGGTGTCCTGGCTGCTTCGAGCACAGCCGGCCTGACCGGATTGCCGGTCGTCACCGTCTTGGCGCCGGCCGCACTCTCATCCTGCGGCAGGAAGCCGCCGGCGATCGCATCGACACGGCCGGCCAAAGCCCGGTTGGCGCGCCCCATCACCGCGTTCTGCTCATGGATCAGCGTCGGCACCTTGCGCCGCGTCGCCGCGTAGAGGGGCGGCAAGGTCGGATAGCCGCCAAAGCCCACGACGGCCTCCGGCTTGATCCTGCCGATGATGGCGGAGGCCTGACGCACGCCGCTCCAGATTTTCCAGAAGGCGCCAAGCAGGGCGAAAGGATTTTTCGAGCCTAACGTCGCCGACTGGATCGGATGGACGGCCGCCGCCGGGAAATGGGCGGCAAACCGCTCGGCCCGGGTGTCGGTCGCCAGATGCACCGCCCAGCCGCGCTCGATCAGTTCATGCGCCAGCGCTTCGGCTGGAAACAGATGTCCGCCGGTTCCACCCGCCGCGAGAAGGATAACGCCTCTGGCCATGTCACTCCGCCGGCATGGCGCGCTGCGGCAGGGTAAAGCCCATCTGCTTGCGCTTTTCCGGCCGCTTGCGCGTCAGCGCCAGCACCATCCCCATCGAGATGGCGATGGCGATCTGCGAGGAGCCGCCATAGGAGATGAAGGGCAGCGTCATGCCCTTGGCCGGCACCAGCTGCAGGTTGACGCACATGTTGATGACGGCTTGCAGGCCGAACACGGTGACCAGACCGCCGACCGCATAACGGGTGAAGTCGTCATGCTCCTTCAGCGCACTGTTGAGGCCGCGCAGCACGATGAAGGCGAAGATCGACATGATGAAGAAGCACATGATCAGCCCGAACTCCTCGCCCGCGACCGAGAAGACGAAGTCGGCATGGCTGTCGGGGATGACCCGCTTGACCGTGCCCTCGCCCGGCCCGACGCCGAACCACCCGCCATTGATCAGCGCATCGCGGCCCATGTCGACCTGGAACGTGTCGCCTTCGCCGGTAAGGAACTTGTCGATACGCAGCGCGACGTGCGGAAACACCGTATAGGCGGCGAAGACGCCGCCGACGCCGGCGGCGCCAAGCACGATGATCCAAAGCCATGGCAGCCCCGCCATGAAGAACATGATGCCCCAGGTGCCGGTGGTCAGCATGGTCTGGCCGAGGTCCGGCTGCGCCACCAGCAACGACACGACCAGCACCAGCAGCAGCATGGCGAACAGATTGCCGGGAATGTCGGGCTGGCGCTTGTGTTCGGCGAACAGCCAGGCGCACATGATGACGAAGGCCGGTTTGAGGAATTCCGAAGGCTGGATCGACAGGCCGGCGAGCGACACCCAGCGGCGCGCGCCCTTCACCTCGACGCCGACATAGAGCACCGCCACCATCAGCACCAGCATCAGGCACAGCATGATCAGCGACATGCGCCGGATCTGCCTGGAATCGAGGAAGGAGACCGCCAGCATCACGCCGAGCGCAGGTACGGTGAAGATGATCTGCCGGGTGGCGAAATGGAAACTGTCGAGGCCGATGCGTTCGGCGACCGCGGGGCTTGCCGCGAAGGATAATACGATGCCGAGCCCCATCAGCGACAGGAACGCCGCCAGGAACCAGCGATCGATGGTCCACCACCAGGTTGCGACCGGACTTTTGTCGAGACGGCTCTGCATTATCGTGCCCCTCCGATGGGTTTGACACCATCTATAGCGCTCGCAGCTTGCCTGAAGGCTTCGCCACGGACCTCGAAATTCTTGAACTGGTCGAAACTGGCGCAGGCCGGCGACAACAGCACCACCGCCTCGCCGCCGTCGTCTTTAGCCGCGTCATGCGCGGCATGCTCGACAGCGGCCGCCAGGGTGCCCGAAATCTCGTAGGGCACGGCCTCGCCGAGCGTCGCCGAAAAAGCGGGGGCGGCCTCGCCGATCAGATAGGCCTTGGCGATGCGCGGGAAGAAGCCACGCAGCGGCTCGATGCCGCCTTCCTTGGGCAGGCCGCCGGCGATCCAGTAAACGCGGCTGAAGCTGGACAGCGCCGGTGCCGCGGCATCGGCATTGGTCGCCTTGGAATCGTTGACGAACAGCACATGATCCTTGCGGCCGACCTGCTCCATGCGATGGGCGAGACCCGGGAAGCTTTCCAGTCCGGACTGTATCTCACCGAGGTCGAGCCCAACCTTGAGGCAGGCGGCGACGGCGGCCAGCGCGTTCTGCGCATTGTGCTGGCCGCGCAGCGAGCCGATGCCTTCGAGGAAGGCGACGCGACTGTAGCGGCCATGCACCGCCTCCATCAGATTGGTGCCGTCGGCGAAATAGCCGTCGGTCAGCGGCAGGCGCTTGGAAATGCGGATGACCTGCCGCCCCGCCCGCTCCAGCCGCTCGGCGATCTGCGCGCACCAGGAATCGTCGATGCCGATGATCGCCGTGTCGCTGCCCGCCACCAGCCGCTCCTTGATCGAAGCGTAGTGCTGCATGGTGCCGTGGCGGTCGAGATGGTCCGGCGTCAGATTGAGCAGGATGCCGGCCGTCGGATTGATCGAGGGCGCAAGGTCGATCTGGTAGGACGAGCATTCGACCACATAGTGCCGGTCGGGCTTCGGCGGATCGAGCGTCATCACCGCGCGGCCGATATTGCCGCCCATCTGCGTGTCGCGCCCGGAGGCTTGAAGAATATGCGCCGTCAGCGCGGTCGTCGTCGACTTGCCGTTAGTGCCGGTGATGGCGATGAAGGGAGCATCCGGCGCACGCTGCGACCGCTCCCTGCAGAACAGCTCGATATCGCCGATGACCTCGACGCCCGACCCACGCGCCAGTTCCACTGTCCAGTGCGGCTTGGGATGGGTCAGTGGCACGCCGGGCGACAGCACGAAGGCGGAAAAGCCGGCCCAGTCGGCGCCACGCAGATCGCCGGTGGCGATGCCGGTGGCGGCCGCCTTGGCGACGCTGTCGGGATTGTCGTCCCAGGCCAGCACCTCGGCGCCGCCCTCGATCAGCGCGCGCGCCGTGGCGATCCCCGAGCCGCCGAGCCCGAAGAGCGAAACACGCTTGCCTGCGAAGGATGCGGCGGGGATCAAATGGCGGCCTATCTCAGTTTGAGAGTGGAGAGGCCGACCAGCGCCAGGATGACGGCGATGATCCAGAAGCGGATCACCACCTGGCTTTCGGTCCAGCCGAGCTTTTCGAAATGATGATGGATCGGCGCCATCAGGAAAACGCGCTTTCCGGTCATCTTGAAGTAGCCGACCTGGATGATGACCGAGAAGATCTCGACCACGAACAGGCCACCGACGATGACGAGCACGATCTCGTGCTTGGTGGCGACCGCGACCGTGCCGATCAGGCCGCCCATGGCCAGTGACCCGGTGTCGCCCATGAAGATCGCCGCCGGCGGCGCGTTGAACCAGAGGAAGCCGAGGCCGGCGCCGATGACCGCGCCAAGCACGACCGCCAGTTCACCTGTGCCGGGCACGAAATGGATCTGCAGGTATTCGGCGAACACCGCATTGCCAGAGAGATAGGCGATGACGCCGAAGGATGCCGCCGCGATCATGATCGGCACGATCGCCAGGCCGTCGAGGCCGTCGGTCAGGTTCACCGCATTGCCGGCACCGACGATGACGAAGCAGGAGAACGGAACGAAGAACCAGCCGAGGTTGATGATGAATTCCTTGGCGAAGGGGAATGTCAGCGACGACGAGAACGGCGCCTGGCCATTGTGCATGATCACCCAGGCGGCGATGCCGGCGATAACGAATTCCAACGCAAGCCGCGCCTTGCCGGAGAAGCCGAGATGCGACTGCTTGGTCACCTTCAGATAGTCGTCATAAAAGCCGATCGAACCGAAGCCGATTGTCACCAAAAGCACCACCCAGACATAGATGCTCGACAGGTTCGCCCATAAAAGCGACGAGCCGATGATGCCGGACAGGATCATCAGTCCGCCCATCGTCGGCGTGCCCGCCTTCTTGAAATGCGTCTGCGGCCCGTCGGCGCGGATCGGTTGGCCCTTGCCTTGCCTGAGCCGCAGCGAATTGATGATGGTCGGCCCGAAGATGAAAACGATCAGCGCCGAGGTGATCAGCGCCCCGCCGGTGCGGAACGTGATGTAGCGGAAGACGTTGAAGACGGAGACCTTGTCCGCGAAATCGACCAGCAGTGTGAACATGCGCTTTTCGTCCCCGACTAGGTCTGGTTGCTTGTTGTCATCTCGGCCGGGAATTTGCCCAGCAGCGCATCGACCAGTTTTGCAAAACCGATGCCCTTCGACGATTTGATCATCACCACGTCGCCCGGCTTCAGCGCGGCGAGCAGCACCGGCTTCAACTCCTCGACGCCGGCGCGGTATTCCGTGCTGATGTCGCCCGGCAGCGCTTCCGCCAGCGCCCGCATTTCCGGCCCGCCGAGAAAGACTGTCCGCGTGCCCGTGCCGACGATGAGATCGGCAAGAGCGGCATGCAGCTTGGCCGAATGGTCGCCGAGTTCGAGCATGTCGCCAAGCACGGCGATGCGTCGGCCCTCGCCCGTCACCGGCGTCGCGTTGAGCAGCGCCATGGCGGCCGCCATCGAGGCCGGATTGGCGTTGTAGCTTTCGTCGATCAGCGTGATCGAGCCACCGGGTTGGCTCGAAGTCGAGCCACCGGCGTGCCGCAGCACATGGCGTTTGCCGCGCCCGCGCTCGGCCGACAGATCGGCCAGCGCCAATGCCACCTTGTCGAGATCGGCGCCGACCAGATGCGCGGCACCAAGCACCGCCAACACGTTCTGCACCATGTGCCGGCCGGGAGCTCCGATACGAGCGATCATATCGTGACCGCCGATCCTGGCGGCGATGTCGGAATGGTCGGCATGCAACTCGCACTTGGCCAGCTTGAAGGTCGAGCGCGCATTCTCGCCGAAGCCATAGACATGCTCGACGCCGGCAGCCTGTGCCATCTTGCCCAGCAGCTTGAAACGCGCATCGTCGCGGTTGAGGACCGCGGCACCACCAGGCTCCAGCCCTTCGAAAATCTCGGCCTTGGCCTTGGCGATCTCGTCCAGGTTGCGAAAGAAGCCAAGATGCGCGGCCGCGATCATGGTGACGATGGCGACATGCGGCCGCACCATCTTCACCAGCGGCCGGATCTCGTCGGGATGGTTCATGCCGATCTCGAACACGGCATAGTCGCAATCGGCCGCCATGCGCGCCAGCGTCAGCGGCACGCCCCAATGGTTGTTGAAGGACTGCGCCGAGGCATGCACCTTGCCGACGGCCGAAAGCACGTGGCGAAGCGCCTCCTTGGTCGTGGTCTTGCCCGCGGAGCCGGTCACCGCGATGATCTTGGCCTGCGAGCGGGCGCGCGCCGCGACACCGAGCTTCTCCAGCGCAACCAGCACATCCTCGACGACGACGATCGGCGCGGTCAACCTACCGAGAGACGGCAGCTTGCCTTCCGCCACCACCAGCACGCCGGCGCCGGCCTTGATGGCCGCGGTGACGAAGTCATGGCCGTCCATCGCCTCGCCCTTGATGGCGAAGAAAGCCTCGCCCGGCTGCAGGCTGCGGCTGTCGATCGAAATGCCCGATATGCCTTCGGGCATCGGGCCGAGCGGCCGCCCGTCCGTGGCGGCAACCAGCGCTTCCGAAGTCCACAGCAAACTCATGCGGCACGCTCCGTGAGCGCGGTGCGCACTTCCTCGTGATCGGAGAAATGCAGGGTTTCCGAGCCGATCGTCTGGCCTTCCTCATGGCCCTTGCCGGCGACTATCAGCGTGTCGCCGGCATGCAGCATGCCGACAGCCTCGTGGATTGCCTTGCGCCGGTCGCCGATCTCGATGGCGCCGGGCGCGGCGGCAAGAATGGCGGCGCGGATGGTTTCGGGCGCCTCGGAGCGCGGATTGTCGTCGGTGACGATGACGACATCGGCAAGACGTGTCGCGATCTCGCCCATGATCGCTCGCTTCCCCCGGTCACGGTCGCCGCCGCAGCCGAACACGACAATCACGCGCCCGGTGGTGAACGGACGCACCGAGGCCAGAACATTCTCCAGCGCATCGGGCTTGTGGGCGTAATCGACATAGACCGGCGCGCCGCTCGCCGTGGTTCCGACCAGGTCGAGCCGGCCCGGTGCGCCTTTCAATTTCTCCAATGCAGCCAAGGCCTTGGCGACAGGTGTTCCGGTGGAAATGGCAAGCCCCGCCGAAACCAGCGCATTCGCGATCTGGAAATCGCCGGCGAGCGGCAGGTCGATCTCGTGGATCACACCGTTGGCCTCGACCTCGGCGCGCTGGCGATGACGCTCGTGCTCGACCCGCTTCAGCCTGAGGAAGTCGCCATGGCGGCCGACCGTCAGGACGTCGAGCCCGGCGGTCCGCGCCGCCTTTATCGTCGGTTCCGACCACGGGTCGTCGGCGAAGACGACGGCGGGTGCACCCTTCGGCAGCAGCGTATCGAACAGGCGCAATTTGGCGCGATGATAATCCTCGATCGTCGGATGGTAATCCATGTGGTCGCGGCCGAGATTGGTGAAGCCGCCAGCCGAGAGCTTCACACCGTCGAGGCGGCGCTGGTCGAGCCCGTGGCTGGAGGCCTCCATCGAGGCGTGGGTGACGCCGGCAACGGCCAATTCCCTCAGCAACTGGTGCAGGGCGACCGGATCGGGTGTCGTCAGCGAACCATATTCGTTGCGGCCGGGCGCGACCACGCCGGTGGTACCGATCGAGGCGGCTGCGTATCCCGCCTGCTCCCATATCTGCCTGGTGAAGGCGGCGACCGACGTCTTGCCGCTGGTACCGGTCACGGCGACCATGGTTTGCGGCTGTCTGCCGAAATAGCGGGCGGCACTCAACGCCAGTGCCAGGCGCGGATCATCGACCGCCAGCACCGGAACCGGCAGATCGGCAAGGGCTTTGTCCGCGACGATCGCGGCAGCGCCACGCCGGGCCGCATCGGCGGCGTAGCTCGCGCCATCGGCCTTGGTTCCGGCGAGCGCGAAAAAGACGACGCCGGGTTTTACCTGGCGGGAATCCGACGAGATGCCGGTAACCTCCAGATCGGCGGAAGCTGTTCCTTCGACTGGCAGGATACCGGCTAGATCTTTGAGCTTCATCGAGTCCCGTTCACCGCAACAAAATAGCGCGCAGTTGCCGGCGCGCCCCAAGAATCACTGATAGGAAACCAGCGTTGCACCATTTTCATGGCTGAAATCTGGCTTCACGCCAAGCATGGCAGCTGCACGCCTGATAATATTGCCGGCCATAACCCCCGCATTGTTGGCCGCGACGTCCGTCATCCCGGGCTTTTCGGGATGCGGGGCGTCGGCGATCGTGAACACCAGATATTGCGGATCGTCCATCGGGAATGCGGCGACAAACGTGTTGAAATTCAACTCCTTCGAGTAACGGCCGTTGATGACCTTCTCGGCCGTTCCGGTCTTGCCGCCGACGCGGTAGCCGGGAACCCGGGCGTTTCTGGCCGACCCCTTCTCGGCATTGAGCGAATAGAGGTAGCGCATGCCCTCGACGGTCTTTTCGCTCACAACCCTCTTGGCGGTGGCCATGGCTTCCTGCTGAGTGCGTACTAGGAAGGTAGGGTTCATCAGGAAGCCGCCATTCATCAACGCCGCGCAGCCGACAGCCGCCTGCAGCGGTGTCGTCGACACGCCATGGCCGAAGGCGATCGTGAACGAATTCACCTGTTTCCAGACCTTCGGTTCAGTCGGACGCGCGACTTCCGGCAACTCGGTCTGCATCCTTTCCAGAATACCAAGACGATGCAGGAATTCACGGTGCGCCTCGATGCCGACCAGTTCGGCCTCCCTGGCCGACCCGATGTTGGACGAATAGAGGAACACCTCCGGCAACGACAGCACACGGTTCTTGCCGTGGAAATCGTGAATGGCCTGATGACCGACCCGGATTGGATGCGAAGCGTCGAAGCGGCTTGACATCGTCGCCTTGCCGGAATCGAGCGCCATGGCCGAGGTGAAGCTCTTGAAGGTCGACCCCATCTCATAAAGGCCCGCCGACATCCGGTTCAGCCGGTCCTTTTCCTGTGCATTATAGGGGTTGTTCGGATCAAAATCCGGCACCGAGGCCATGGCCACCACTTCGCCGGTCTTGACGTTGAGCACGACTGCGCCGGCGCCGATGGCGCGATAGCGCTCCAGGCCGGCGGCGATCTCGTCGCGCACCACATGCTGGACGCGCAGATCGATCGAAAGCTTCACCGGCCTGAGATCCTTCGCCACCGCCAGGCCCGATGCCTGCAGGTCGCTCAGTCCCTGCTCATCGATATATTTCTCCATGCCGGAGATGCCCTGGTTGTCGATGTTGGTCAGGCCGACAACGTAGGATGAGGTTTCGCCGCTCGGATAGAAACGGCGCTTTTCGGTGCGGAAGCCGAAGCCGGGAATGCCGAGCTGCATGATGTCGGCCTGCTGCTTGGGCGTCAGCTGCCGCTGCAGCCAGACGAAGCCTGCGCCGCTCTTCAGCTTGTGATAGGTCTGCTCGTAGTCGATTTCGGGCAGCACCGTCGACAGCTTCTCGATCGCCTCGTCGGCATCGACGATGCGGCGCGGCTCGGCGAACAGCGACGCCGTCTTGATGTCGGTGGCCAGCACCTCGCCGTTGCGATCGACAATATCCGGGCGTGACGCGGTCACCCGGCTCTGCGGGCCGCCCGACAGGTCCGGTGTCTGGAAACCGAGATAGACCAGCCGCCCCGATATGGTAGAGAAGATGCCGAAGAACACCGCCATCGTCATCACGATGCGCGCCTTGCCCTTGCCGCCGGTCGCCTTGCGGGCGCCTTCGACCACGATCGACCCGTCCCCGCCAGTCCTGGCGCGGCCTACCGCGGCGAAGCGCTTCAGCAGTTTGCCGATCATTGGGCGATGTCTCCGGTCACGACGGGATCCTTGTCGCCCGAGGGCGCCTTGTCGGAATTGTCGGCCATGGCGCCCTGGCGCCCATTCAGGATGTCCTGGATGTCGAGCGCCTTGGCCGGCAGGTCGCCCAGGCCCACGATCTGCCGGGCACTGACCGGCTCCAGTGCGAGCTGCGATTTGTAGAGCTCGGCCAGCTTTTGCAGCCGCGACGGCTGGGTGAGCAGGCTCCAGTCGGCCTTGAGCAGGTCGATCGTGTCTTCCTCGTAGCGTATCTCGGCATGGATCTTCTGCACGGCCGTCAACTGGTCCTCGGCCTCGCGCTTGGCCTTGTAGGTCAGGGCGGCGGCCGAAACCATGACGGCGATCAGGATGATATCGCTGGTACGAAACACGTGCTTACCTCTCCCCCGGCCGGTCGATGCCGGGAAGTTTTGGAAGGCCGAAGATCGAAAAATCGCCGCTGCGCGCCGGCGCCTCGGTGCGGATCGCGGCACGCAGCCTGGCCGAACGGGCGCGCGGGTTGGCCGCAACCTCGGCGTCACCTGCCGTCACGCCACCACCAGCCTTGCGGAAGGTCGCGGTGCGGGCCTGCGCCTCCGGCATGTGGCGCGAGCCGGTCATGGCGTCGGCTCGGTCGGCTATGAAGCGCTTGACGATGCGGTCTTCCAGCGAATGGAACGTCACCACGACAAGGCGTCCGCCCGGCTTCAGCGCGCGTTCGGCCGCGAACAGCGCCTTGGCCAATTCGCCGAGCTCGTCATTGACGAAGATGCGCAGCGCCTGGAAGACGCGCGTCGCCGGATGGATCTTGTCCTTCGGCGCGCGGCCGATATGCGTCTCGATCGCGTCGGCGAGTTCCAGCGTGCGCTCGAACGGGCGTTTTTCCCGGCGCGCCTCGATCATGCGGGCGATGCGGCCGGCATGACGCTCCTCGCCGAGGAAGCCGAAGATGCGGGCAAGGTCGCCCGGCTTGAAGCTGTTGACGACATCGGCGGCGCTGAGGCCCGCCTGCGCCATGCGCATGTCGAGCGGTCCGTCGTTGCGGAAGGAAAAGCCGCGCTCGGCCTGGTCGAGCTGCATCGAGGAGACGCCGATGTCGAGCACGATGCCATCGACGCTTTCGATGTGTTCGTCGAGCGTCGAGAACGGCGCCTGCACGAGCTTCAGCCGGCCCCCGGACCGCGCCTCGAGGTCGCGGCCGGCCGCTATGGCATCGGGATCACGGTCGATGGCAACCACGGACGCGCCCGCGGCCAGGATGGCCTTGGTGTAGCCGCCGGCGCCGAACGTACCGTCGATGATGATGTCGCCTTCCACCGGCGCCAGCGCTTCCAGCACTTCGCCAAGGAGGACCGGAATGTGGCGGACCGATCCGCCAACGGCGTTGATATCATCGCCGTGGCCCACCGTCATTCCGGTCGCTCCCCAGCCTTGGCCTCGTGAGCCTTCGTCCCCTGCCGAAGCTGCAAAAGCCTGGCCCGCGCCTGCGCCCCATAGGCCGCAAGCCGCCCCGGCTCCCAGATCTGAAAGAAATTGCCGCGCCCGACAAAGGCCACTTCCGCAGAGATGCCGGCATGCTCGCGAATGAAGTCGGTCATGGTGATACGGCCGTCCTGGTCGAGTTTCAGGAATGCGCCGTCGCCATGGCAGAAGAACGACATGTCGTCCGCCGTCTGCAGGAACGGGTCTTCCCGCGCGATGCGCTGCTCGTAGCGGTCGAGCAGGTCTAGCCCGCCGACATCCATCGCCGGCAGGTCCAGGCAGCGCAGCGCATAGAGTTCCGAATAGCCGCGCTTCTGCACCACGGCACGAAAATGCGCAGGAACGGACACCCGCCCCTTCGCATCGATCCTGCTCACCGTGTTCGACAGAAACCGGTCCATCACACGTTGCAGCCGCTTGCGCCGCCGCACCCCTCTTCGTCGTGTCGCACGCGCCACCGCCGCGCGTTGCCTGCCCCGCACCCACCTCGTCCACACGGGCGAAAACCGGCAAACGCGCAGCCGCCGCGGCTGCCCGATTGGCGTACGCTTTACCCTGACGCGGAACGAAGGCTTTGGTATGAAAATGGGATATCATGGGGCACTATGGGCGTCAACGGGAATAGGCTTCACAAACACGCGCATCACACCGACGAGAAAGGCTTTGACAGCACGCCTCGTCTTTATGATCCATTAAGCCTAACGAAGCGTTTAGAGCCTGCCTGGCCCAACTGGAGGCGCCTTGCCGTGAGCCGCGGCCGGGCATAGCGTCTCGTCCATCTCACCGACCGCCAAGGGATTTGAAATCGATGTCTGAAACCGCGAAGTCGCGCGCTGCAGCCCTGCCCCATTTGCGTCGCAGCGGGCTTGCCATGGGCGATTCCATTCCCCTGCCCCTGACCATGGCCGCCATCTTCCATGCACCGGGCGATGCCACCGGCTTCAACCAGTACGGCCGCTTCAGCAACCCGACCTGGGATGCCGTCGAACACATGTTGTCCCATTTGGAAGATGCGCCCTGCGTCGGTTTTCCCTCGGGGATGGCGGCGATCTCGGCGGCATTTTTTGCCGTACTCAAGGCCGGCGACCATATCCTGCTGCCTTCGGACGGCTATCACACCACCAGGGCGCTGGCCGATCGTTTCCTGAAGCCGCTCGGCGTCACCCACGATGTCAGGCCGACATCGACCTTCCTCGATGGCGGCTTCGCTGGTTACCGCCTGGCCTTCGTCGAAACGCCCGCTAATCCGGGGCTGGACATCTGCGACATCGCCGCTGTCGCCGAAGCCGTTCACAAGGCCGGCGCGCTGCTGGTGGTCGACAACACGACGATGACGCCCTTCGGCCAGCGCCCTCTCGATCACGGCGCCGATATCGTTGTCGCTGCCGACACCAAGGCGCCCAACGGCCATTCCGACGTGTTGTTCGGCCATGTCGCCAGCCGCAATGCGGATATCATCGCCGCCGTGACCGGCTGGCGCGAGGTCTCGGGCAGCATCCCCGGGCCGTTCGAAGCCTGGCTGGTGCATCGCGGCCTGGAAACATTGGACGTGCGCTTCGACCGCATGTGTTCGTCAGCCGAGGTGATCGCAAGGCGGCTGCAGGGGCATCGCGCGATCACCGGCCTGCGCTATCCCGGACTGGAAGGAGATCCCTCGCACAATCTTGCCCGCGCCCAGATGGAGCGCTTCGGCTTCCTCATCTCCTTCGAACTCGCTTCCGAGCAGAAAGCCGAGGATTTCATCAACAATTGCAGCCTGATGCAGGCCGCGACCTCCTTCGGTGGCGTCCACACCTCGGCCGAGCGGCGGCTTAAGCGAGGCGACGCGGTTCCGGCTGGCTTCGTGCGCCTGTCGGTCGGCTGTGAGCCCGTGGAAGAACTCTGGAAGGCGATCGAGGCCTCGCTGGACAGGATCAGTGGCTGACAAATCGATTACGAGCCGAGGTCATCGGCTTCGATGTTGCGGCGACCATGCAGCACGCGAAGAATTTCGATCGCATCACCGCCGACCCGGTACAAGGTGACATATTCGCCGACAATCAGATGGCGGATACCCGGCGCTATGTCGTCGCGTGGCGCACCTGAAAAAGGATGCAAGGTCAGCAAATCCCAACGTCTTTCCAGCGCATCTACGAGGCGAACAGCAGCGCGCGGGTCATGGCCCAATGCTTTCGAGATCGACGGTGGCTTGAGGAAGCAGTCGGTATTTCACTCCTGAAAGCCTTTGGCCTCGGCCATCTTCAGGTATTTCGCGCGCAATCGTTCCATGATTGGCTGGCCGTCTTGCGCAAGCCCGCTGTCGATCCCCTCCTGCACCAGCTTGCGCAGTTCCTCGACCGTGTAGCCCATCAGGTCGCGGCGGTTTTTCCATTGCCTCAATGCATCGCGGATCACCTCGCTCGCCGAGGCGTATTCTCCCGCCGCGACCACATCGTCGACCGCCTGCGCCAGTTCCGGTGAAAGCGTGATGCTGCGTTTGTCGACCTGACCCATGATAGGCTCCTAGTGAGGAGTCGTAATGGTACGATTTAATCGCACCAGTTTCAAGAAATGTGGGCGAAATCTCTATCTTGCGGCGACGCAACGTAGCGCCATGCCCTTGAATCAGAAGCTGCACCCAAGGGCGCAACCTTCTGATATCGAAAGATTTAATCCATACATCGTGGAGAAATTGCCAGCCGGCCTATAAGCCGGGTTTTGTATGGCCCTCGCCCCTTGCGAGGCGAGAACGTGGCGGCCATTCATCTTGGGCGCATGTTGCCATGCGCCTCACGCAACCTACCCGGACGGTGAGCCGGAAACAGCCCTCGAGGGTTTCCCCTCGCACCGCCCCTATTCGGTCTTGCTCCCGGTGGGGTTTACCGTGCCGCTCCTGTTGCCAGTCGCGCGGTGGGCTCTTACCCCACCCTTTCACCCTTACCCCGACAAAGTCGGGGCGGTTTGCTTTCTGTGGCACTTTCCCTGGGGTCGCCCCCGCCGGCCATTAACCGGCACCGTGTCTCCATGGAGCCCGGACTTTCCTCACCCGCGGCCTTTCGGCGTTTGCGGGTGCGGCCGCCCGGCCAGCTGGCAGGGCGTATAAAGGGGTTCACACCACAAAACGCAACCGAAAAAGCCGGTCGTGACCGGTTCTTGTCAAGCCGGCGCGCCGACAGCCGCCAACTGAACCTTGACCTTGCTGCAGTAAGCCGCCGAAACCGGGTTCATCCGGGTAGCGCCATGGCCGGCATTGTATTTCAGGATCGTGCCGCAGGTCGTGCCGCCGCCGAGATCGCGTGCCATGGCGAGGTACTTCATGCCATATTTGATGTTGGTGTCGGGATCGAACAGGCCCTTGGCCGAGCCGCTGTAACCCATCATCCGCGCAGTTGCCGGCTTGATCTGCATCAGGCCGATCTCGCCGGCGCCGCCGACCAGGTTCGGCCGGTAGTTGCTCTCGATCTTGATGACGGCCTGGGCCAGCGACACCGGAACCCCGTAGCTCGCCGCGTAGCGGGCGACAATCGCGGAATACTGGCCGCCGCTCGTCACTGCCGCCGTCGCCGCGGCGACGTTGCCGAGACCGATCGATGCCGTCGTCGTCATGTCCACGGTTTTGCGGCCGCGCTTCCTCTGCCTCTTGGCAGAGGATTTCCTTGCCTTGGTCCAGCTTGCCTTTTCCACTTTCGCGGAAGCCCGCTTCGTCGTCGCCTTGGCACTCTTGCTGCTCTTGGCCGAAATGGCCTTGCCTTTGGCGGATGCCGCGACGAAGCCCTGGTCGGCCCGCGGGCTGAACGGCGCGGCGTCGGCTGCACTGAAGGCAAAACTCATTACCCCGGCAGCAAGAGCTGCCGTTAAAACGGTCAATTTCTGCATGTGATCCTGTTCTGTTGGGACCGCGCGAAGATTTTCGCGTGGCATCGCTTGATCAATATCGGAACACCCGGGGGGCTGGACGTCCGACAAACTGTACGAAAAGCCCTTTGAGGCCCGATTTGGCGACAATGAAGGCGAGGCAAGTCACTTTAAGTGACAGTTTGTAACTTTATGGCCAGGGAGGATTACTTGGATCAGGAATTGCCCCAGGGTCAATTCCGGATGGAAGCAAGCAGCTTCTGCAGCGTGCGCATCGTCGAGCCGTCAGCAACTCCGTCGATCCGGCGCGGCCGGAAATGCCGCTGGAAGGCCTCAACGACGACCCGTGTCCGATCATCGAAAAGGCCCGATATCTCGACACCATAGCCATAGAGCGACAGCATCGACTGCAATGTCTCGACATCGGCGCCGCGGTCGCCGGGCATCAGCGCGGTTCCGCGCCTGACGGGAGCGGCTGGCACGAGATGGCCGACACCGGCCTTGAACAGCGCGGCCCATGGAAACTTCTCGCCTGGGTCGATCTTGCGACCGGGCGCCACGTCGGAGTGAGCCAGCACCCGCTCGGCGACGATCGCATGCCGCGCGGCAATCCCCTTGCACAGCTCGATGACCGCCGTGATCTGACTTTTCGGAAAGCTGGGATAGCCCAGTGAGTGGCCCGGATTGACTATTTCGATGCCGACCGAGCAGGAATTGATGTCGGTGCGTCCGAACCAGGAACTCTGGCCGGCGTGCCAGGCGCGGTCGCTTTCCCGGACCATCTGCACGATGTGGCCATTCTCATGGACGAGATAGTGCGATGAGACTTCACTCGCCGGATCACACAGCCAGGCTTCGGCCCCGGCACCGGTTGCCATGCCCGTATAGTGCAGCACGATCATGTCGGGCTTCTGTGCGTCGCGCCTTGGCCCGAAATTCGGCGATACCCTGACCTCGGCGCTCGGCTCGTCGGGCAGGAAGCCGCTCATGCGTGCCGCAGGCCCCGCTCGATCATCTCGTAAGCGGCGTTGATCGCCGCGACCCTGGTCGTCGCGATCTTGATGAATTCCTGCGGCAGGCCTCGCGCGATCAGCCGGTCCGGATGGTTGTCCGACACCAGCTTGCGATAGCGCTTTCTGACCTCCTCGAACGGCTTGCCGCGCTCGATGCCGAGCACGACATAGGGGTCGCCGGCGCCAAGGTTGACGTGCCGCGCCATGATCGATTCGTAGTGCGTCTCATCGATGCGGAAGATCTCTGCGATACGATGCAGGAAGATGCCTTCGCGCTCATGCACCAGCCCATCGGCCTTGGCGATATGGAACAGGCCGTCGAGTATGTCTTCGAGCATCACGCAATTGGAGTGCCCGGAGCCGCAGAGTTGCGCCATGCGCTCGGCATAGGTTTCGAAACCGGCCACGTCCCGCTGGGCGAGATGGAACAGCCGCGCAACGTTGCGCGTCTCTTTCGGCGGCACTTCGAAGATTTCCTGGAAGGCTCGCACCTCATCCTGGGTGACGATGCCGTCGGCCTTGGCCATCTTGGCCGAAAGCGCGATCATCGCAACCGAGAAGGCGACGCGGCGGCGCAAGTCGGCGTCGCCGGAAAAAACCGTGCGCACAGCCTCGACCACGTCGGCGACGCCAGACGTGGTCGAAGACGAAACCCGCGTGATGAAGTCGCCGAGGCGGTCCCAAATCGACATGGCCAGCTTCATAAAGCCAACCGGTCCCCGCTATCAAGCCAATAACGGCCGCTGCCGGGCAAGTGCACGAAAAGGCGATTGCCGGTGCCGATGGTGGTCTCCACGAGAAAAGGCCGGCATAAAGCCGGCCTTTCTCCCAAGACACGTACTGGCTACAAACTACTGCGCGGGCGCAGGAGCTGGCGTTGCCGGAGCCGGCTCGGCAGGCTTGGTCGACTTGTCAGCCGGGGCCGCGGGCTTCATCGGCTGCTCGGCAGGCGGCGGATTGGTGCTCTGAGTCGTGGTCTTGTCGGTGCCGCTGTCGCTGCAGGCCGCGACGCCAAACAATGTAAGCGCCGATACCGACGCAAGAATGAGCTTTTTCATAACATCTCTCCTTCAGCACACGCTCACATTGCGGTGAACGGTCGAAGAGGAAATGCCCTGGGTGGCCAAGAGTTTCGTAACGTTGCGTTTCCACCTGTAACATCAATGGCATGCAGACGACGTTGCTGCCGGCGCTTCGGCGCTTTAACAACGACACCGGAAACGGAATACCGGAGACAGCGACATGACCGCGAAATGGGATTTCTGGATCGATCGCGGCGGCACTTTCACCGATGTCATCGGCCGTGACCCGCAAGGTACACTGCATCCGCGCAAGCTTTTGTCGGAGAATCCCGAAGCCTATGCTGATGCCGCGATCCAGGGCATCCGCGACCTGCTCGACCTTGAAACGGACGCCACGATCCCGTCCGGCCTGATCGGCGACATCAAGATGGGAACCACGGTGGCCACGAACGCCCTTCTGGAGCGCAAGGGCGACCGTGTGTTGTTGCTCATCACCAAGGGGTTTCGCGACGCGCTCAGGATCGCCTATCAGGCGCGACCCGACATCTTCGCCAAGGAGATCATTCTTCCCGAGCAACTCTACGAGCGCGTCATCGAGATCGACGAGCGCGTGCTCGCCGATGGCTGCGTCGAACGGCTGCTCGACATATCGGGTTGCCGGCCGGCCATAGAACAAGCGAAGGCCGATGGCATCGACGCCGTTGCAATCGTCTTCATGCATGCCTGGAAATATCCCGATCACGAGAAGGCGGTGGCCAAGGTCTGCCGCAAGCTTGGCTTCGGCCAGGTCTCGGTCAGCCACGAGGTCTCGCCGCTGATCAAACTGGTCGGCCGCGGCGACACTGCCGTGGTCGACGCCTATCTGTCGCCCATCCTCTCACGCTACGTACAAAGGGTGGCGGGAGAACTGGGCGCGGCGGGAGAAAACGACGAATCCCCTCGCCTGATGTTCATGATGTCTTCTGGCGGTCTCACCGCCGCCGACATGTTCCAGGGCAAGGACGCGCTGCTGTCGGGCCCGGCCGGCGGCGTCGTCGGCATGGTCGAGACGGCGAAGCTCGCCGGTTTCGACAAGGTCATCGGCTTCGACATGGGCGGCACGTCAACGGACGTCGCCCACTATGACGGGGAGTATGAGCGTGCCTTCGACACCGAAGTCGCCGGCGTGCGCGTCCGCGCCCCGATGATGCGCATCCACACCGTCGCCGCCGGCGGCGGCTCGATCCTGCATTACGAGGCCGGCCGTTTCCGCGTCGGACCGGACTCCGCGGGCGCCAATCCCGGCCCCGCCGCCTACCGGCGCGGCGGTCCGCTGGCCGTCACCGATGCCAACGTCATGCTCGGCAAGCTGCGGCCCGATTTCTTCCCGTCGATCTTCGGTCCAGGCCAGGACGCGCCGCTCGACGCGGAAACCGTGCGCGCGAAATTCGCGGCTCTTGCCGCCGGGATCGGTGACGGCCGCTCGCCGGAAGCGGTCGCCGAAGGCTTCGTCACCATCGCGGTCGAGAACATGGCCAATGCGATCAAGAAGATTTCGGTGCAGCGTGGCTACGATGTCACCGAATATCTCCTGAACTGTTTCGGCGGCGCCGGCGGCCAGCACGCCTGCCTGGTCGCCGACGCACTCGGCATGGAGGCGGTGCTGATCCATCCCTTCTCCGGCCTGCTTTCGGCCTATGGCATCGGCCTGGCCTCGGTGTTCGCCTCGCGCCAGCAGGCGCTGCTGAAGCCGCTTGCCGAAGAATCCAGGACGGAAATCGGCGGCCTCATCGCCACCTTGAAAAAGGCCGTGGTCGCGGAGTTGGCGGCGCAAGGCATCGCCGAGGACTCGGTCACCACCAGGCCGGTGCTGCACATTCGCTATGACGGCACCGACACGGCACTGCCGGTGAATTTCGAAGCAGACTCGATCTTCCAGGCCAGGCGCGATTTCGAAGTCGCCCACAAGGCGCAATTCGGCTTCGTCTATGACGACAAACCGATGATCGTCGAGACGGTCGGCGTCGAAGGCACCGAAGTCGGCCAGACGACCGCCGAAGCCTATGCGCCCGCCGGACCGGGAAGGGTCAAGTCAGCCTCTTCCGAGACCCGGCGCATCTACACGGAGGGCCAGTGGCATGAAGCCGGCGTCTACCGTCGCGAGAACCTCGGACCGTCCAATCTGGTCGCCGGCCCCGCTCTGATCATCGAGCCTAACCAGACCATCGTCGTCGAGCCGGGCTGGCAGGCCGAAATCACCAACCTCAATCACGTCGTCATAAGCCGCACGGAAAAGAAAGCGCGTGCGGCTGCCCTTGGCACGCAAGCCGATCCGGTGATGCTCGAAGTCTTCAACAATCTCTTCATGTCCATCGCCGAGCAAATGGGCGTGACGCTGCAGAACACCGCCTATTCCGTCAACATCAAGGAAAGGCTGGATTTTTCCTGCGCCGTCTTCGACCATACCGGGGCTCTCGTCGCCAATGCGCCGCACATGCCGGTGCATCTCGGCTCCATGGATCGTTCGGTCGAAACCATCATCCGGCTGAACTCCGGCGACATCCACCCCAGCGACGTCTTTGCCTTGAACGCCCCCTATAATGGCGGCACGCATCTGCCAGACATCACCGTGGTGACGCCGGTCTTCGACAACACTCAGAAGAACATCCTCTTCTGGGCGGCCTCGCGCGGCCACCATGCCGACATTGGCGGTACCGCGCCGGGCTCGATGACGCCGCTCGCCACCACGGTCGACGAGGAAGGCGTGTTGTTCGACAATTTCCGCATCGTCGACCGCGGAAAATTCCGCGAGACGGAGCTGCACAAGCTGCTCACCGACCACCGCTACCCCGCCCGCAACCCGCACCAGAACATTGCCGACCTGAAGGCGCAGATTGCCGCCAACGAGAAGGGTGTCGCGGAACTTCGCAAGATGGTGGGGCATTTCGGCCTTGATGTCGTCGAAGCCTATATGGGCCATGTCCAGGACAACGCCGCCGAAAGCGTGCGCCGCGTGCTGGAGCGGCTGCCGGACACGTCGGAGTATGAATATCCGACCGACACCGGCCAAGTGATCAAGGTCAAGATATCGGTCGACAGGCAAAAGCGCGAAGCGACCGTCGACTTCACCGGCACGTCGAAGGTGGAGAAGAACAATTTCAACGCGCCCGAACCGGTCGCTCGTGCCGCCGTGCTCTACGCCTTCCGCGTCATGGTCGAGGACATGATCCCGATGAATGCCGGGTGCCTGCGGCCGATCAACATCGTCATTCCCGATGGCTGTATGCTCAAGCCCACCTACCCTGCCGCCGTCGTCGCCGGCAATGTCGAGACCTCGCAGCACGTCACCAACGCGCTGTTCGGCGCCATGGGCGCGATGGCCAACGCGCAGGGAACGATGAACAATCTGACTTTTGGCAACAAGAAGTACCAGTACTACGAGACGATCTGCTCCGGCTCCCCCGCCGGCCATATGAACTCCGGCCGCGGCTTTGCCGGCACCTCCGGCGTGCACACCCACATGACCAATTCGCGCCTCACCGACCCGGAAGTGCTGGAACTGCGCTTTCCCGTGGTGCTGGAGGATTTTCATATCCGCCAGGGATCCGGCGGCAAGGGCAAATGGAATGCCGGCGACGGCACCAAACGCACCATCCGCTTCCTCGAGAAGATGGAATGCGCGATCCTGTCCTCGCACCGCAACCGCCCGCCGCAAGGACTGGACGGCGGCGGCGACGGCGAGGTCGGCTCGACCAGGGTGCGCCGCAACGACGGCACGATCGACGTGCTGAAGGCCTGCGACCAGACCGTGCTCGATGCCGGCGAGGCTGTCATTGTGACCACGCCGACGCCGGGGGGATTTGGTAGACTGTAAAGAAGGCGTCAACAGGCTGTCACCGGCCTGTCATCAGCCTGCGTTACCCGCTTGCGCCAAAGCAAATGGGGAATCACATTGCTATGACGGACGTCTCCTCGGATCTGGTTTTTCGCCGCGGCAAGGAAGTTGGAAAAGCCGTCTACCAGAACCGCCCGCTTTCGAAAGCCGGAATCTCCGAGCGATTGTTCGCCTTCCTGTTTTCCGGCCTCGTCTATCCGCAGATCTGGGAAGACCCCGACGTCGACATGGACGCGATGCAGCTTGGCCAGGGTCACCGCGTCGTCACCATCGCCTCGGGCGGCTGCAACATCCTGGCATACCTCACCCGCTCGCCGGGACGGATCGACGCCGTCGACCTCAACGCTGCCCACATCGCGCTGAACCGCATGAAGCTGGAGGCGGTGCGCCATCTGCCTTCGCAGGGCGATCTCTTCCGCTTCTTCGGTGCAGCGGACACAAGCCACAATTCCGAAGCCTACGACCGCTTCATCGCCCCGCATCTCGATCCGGTCAGCCGCCACTATTGGGAGCGCCGCAACTGGCGTGGCAACAGGCGCATCGGCGTTTTCGACCGCAATTTCTACCAGACCGGCCTGCTCGGCCTGTTCATCGCCATGGGCCACCGCACGGCGAAATTCTTCGGCGTCAACCCGGCCCGCATGATGGAAGCCAGGAACATCGGCGAACAGCGCCGCTTCTTCAACGAGGAGCTGGCGCCGGTTTTCGACAAGAAGCTTCTGAAATGGGCGACCTCGCGAAAAGCTTCCCTGTTCGGTCTAGGCATCCCGCCGGCGCAGTATGATTCGCTGATCACTTCCGGTGACGGCACCATGGCCAGCGTTCTGAAGGCCCGGTTGGAAAAACTCGCCTGTGATTTCCCCTTGGAAAACAATTATTTCGCCTGGCAAGCCTTTGCGCGCCGCTATCCCGAGCCCGGCGAGGCCGCCTTGCCCGCCTATCTGGAAAAGTGCAACTACGAGACCATCCGCGGCAATATCGACCGCGTCGCCATCCATCACGCCAACCTGATCGAATTCCTCGCCGGCAAGGATGCTGGCGCCGTCGACCGCTTCATCCTGCTCGACGCACAGGACTGGATGACCGACGACCAGCTCAACGCGCTGTGGTCGGAGATCACCCGCACCGCCTCCACCGGGGCCCGCGTCATCTTCCGCACCGCCGCCGAACCCAGTCTACTGCCGGGGCGCGTCTCGACCTCGCTGCTCGATCAGTGGGACTATCAGGACGAAGCATCGCGCGAATTCTCGGCCCGTGACCGCTCCGCCATCTATGGCGGCTTCCACCTCTATGTGAAGCGCGCGGCATGAGCACGACGGAGCTGCCGGCCAACCACGCCGAACTGATGGACGGCGTCTACCGCTGGCAGCGCCACATCTACGACCTGACCCGCAAATACTACCTGCTCGGCCGCGACCGGCTGATCGCGGGGCTCGACGTGCCGCCGGGCGGCACCGTGCTGGAACTCGGCTGCGGCACCGGCCGCAACATTATTCTCGCCGCCCACGGCTATCCCGATGCGCGCTTCTTCGGCCTCGATATTTCGGCCGAAATGCTGGAGACGGCCGGCAAGGCGATCGACCGCGAAGGCCTGTCGGATCGCGTCATGCTGGCAAGGGGCGACGCCACCGATTTCAACGCAGGCGCGCTTTATGGCATCGAACGGTTCGACCGCATCTTCGTATCCTACTCACTGTCGATGATCCCGGGCTGGGAGAAGACGGTGTCGGCGGCACTTGCCGCGCTCGCCCCGACGGGCTCGCTGCACATAGTCGATTTCGGCCAGCAGGAAGGCCTGCCGGGCTGGTTCCGCACCTTGCTGCGCGGATGGCTGAAAAAATTCCACGTCACACCGCGTGGATCCCTGCGCGGAGTCCTGGAATCGGAATCTCGGCGAACCGGCGCAACCTTCCATTTCCGCACGCTTTATCGGGGCTATGCATGGCTGGCGGTCATCAAGCTCGGCATCTGACATCGCAGACATGATCGGCGACCAACGTTTCAGGTCCCACGGACGATCCCGCGGATGGATCGACTGGTTAGCCAATCACGGTTGCCGAATGGCCCAAGGGGTGGTACATTACCTCCACGCTGGAGGTCGAAAGTGATCGTCGGGTTTCGGGACGGATGGCTACGGGCCTTCTTCGTCGAAGACATTCACTCCCGCAACATTCCGTCCGACCTTGAAAGCCGGTTATTTCGCAAGCTCCAGATGATCGATGACGCGATGACCGATCTGGATTTGCGTGTGCCACCCAGCAACCATTTCGAGAAGTTGCGCGGCAATCTCGATGGCTTCCATTCGATCCGCGTCAACAGCCAATGGCGGCTGATCTTCCGGTGGGACGGCGGACGCGGTGAAGCGTCGGGTATTTATCTCGACGACCATAGTTACAGATGAGGTGACACATGTTGATGACCACACGCAAGCCTGCAACAGTTGGCGAAATCCTCACGGAAGAATTCATGCAACCGCTTGGCCTGACACAGGCGGCTTTGGCCGAAGCGATGGGGGTCCAGCGCAAGCATGTGAACGAATTGTGCAACGACCGCCGCAACGTGACGGCTGCGACCGCGCTTATTCTGGCGCGGGTCTTCGGCAACAGCCCGGATTTCTGGCTGAACGTGCAGCGCCGTAGCGATCTCTGGTCGGTCATGAACTCGCCCGACGAGCGCGCGCGCGTCGATCGCGCCAAGCCTTTGGCGACTGCGGCATAGAAGAAACTTGCAGCAATCGACTGCCGCTTAATGCAGCGCCTTCACCAGCGCGCCCACCATTGCTTGCGGACGATAATTGAGCTTGGCCGGCGTTAGCCCCAGCCGCACCACCACCAATTGCTCGGATGGAATGATGGCAACCGTCTGTCCGTCATGGCCTTCCATCCAGTAAGTGTCCTTGGGCAGGCCGGCGGCAACGCCGGCGCCGGGATTTTCCTCGTCGCCCGGCGCCTCGATCCACAGCTGGCCCTTGCCGTAGACTTTCGAGGCGGATGCCGGCTCGCGTATCCAGTCGACGAAGCCGGAAGGCAGGATCTGGTTGCCGTTCCATACCCCGCCCTGCAGCAGGAACTGGCCGAAGCGAGCCCAGTCATGCGCCGTGGCGTAGAGATAGGACGAGCCGACGAACGTGCCCTGCTCGTCGGTCTCCAACACCGCGCTGTGCATGCCGAGCGGTTCGAACAATGCCGTGCGCGGCCATGTCAATGCCTTGGCCTTGTCGCCGATCGCGTCCTGCCAGAGGCGCGACAGCATCACCGCCGTGCCGCTGGAATAGGAGAACACCTTGCCAACCTCGCCGGTGAGCGGTTTGGAGCCGGCAAAGCCCGCCATGTCGGGTTCGAGATAGAGCATGCGCGTGACATCGGCGACGTCGCCATAGTCTTCGTTGAACTCCAGTCCGCTCGACATCGCCATCATGTCGGCAAGACTGATCGCGGCGCGGCCGTCCGCTTTCCAAGGCGCGAACAGGCCCTTGTTGTCGACCACCATCTTGCCGTCCTTGACCAGCGTGCCGATGATGGCGGCGTTGACCGTCTTGGTCATCGACCAGCCGAGCAGAGGCGTCTTGGCCGAAAAGCCGTCGCCATAGCGTTCCGCGACGACGCGGCCGTTCTTGACCACGACGATCGCGCGCATGCCGGTGCCGGCCATCGCGTCGTCCGCGACGACCTTCGAGACTTCGGGGTTCTGCGAGGCATCCACCCGTTCGCCCTCGGGCCACAGCGCATCCTGGCTTGTCGCGGCCGGTTCGGCATGGACGGCCGTGCGCCGCGCCTTGCCGACATCGCCGTCGGGAACCGAGGCACAGCCCAGCCCGTCGCGGGCCACCGCCTCGCTCTTGCCGAGGAAGCCGAGCAGGCCGGCGGAAACCGTACCGCGGTTCTTGTCGACCGAGACCCGCATCAGCCGCAGCAGCGGGTGGCCGGGCGCCTGCACATCGACGGCCAGCACCTCGTCGGCGTCGCGCCCGGCGATGAAGACGTTGGAACAGACGATCTTGGCCGAATAGCCCGAGCCGACGCGGATCAGTTCCGGCGGCGCGATATAAAGCCAGGCAAACAGCGCGGCGACCGCCAGCACGATCAGGCCAAGCAGCCATTTGACGATCCTGACGATGATCCGCATCCATTGCCTCCCAGGCACTCGCCCGACCTTTATGTCATCGAATTGCCGCCATTGCTTCCGCAAAATCGAGCTTCTTGTCGAGCGCCATAAACCAGATATCAACCATGATCGGCGATCACAGGGATGCATGTCGCCCAAAAGTGCGCAGCGGTTTTGCGACAACGACATGCACGAAAAACGAATAGACCGGGCGATGCGTGGGGCGATCGCCTGGAGGGGCCAGGTCAACTTCGGCCATCGGTGCACAGACCCATCAGCGACCGGCTGATTCCGGCTTGGAAGTTTCGATGCGCCGTCTTGCGGTCCTTTTCATGCTGACGCTGCTCGGCGCCTGCTCGACCGTGGACGATCTCTCGCCACTGTCGTCGTCCGCGTCGAGCAGTCCGACGGTGGCCGTGCGCGCGCCGCGCTTTGCCGATTCCAAACCGCATGAGTGGGACAGCGGCGCACCGTGGAACTATGCCGTCCACGGCACCGACGTCTCCAAATACCAGACATCGGTCGACTGGCCGATGGCCAAGGCCAGCGGCATCTCCTTCGCCTTCATCAAGGCGACCGAAGGCGGCGACCGTTTCGATGAATATTTCAGCGAGCACTGGGCGCGCACCAAAGCCAACGGGATTCCACGCGCGGCCTATCACTTCTTCTATTTCTGCACGCCCGCCGCCGTGCAGGCGCGCTGGTTCATCCAGAATGTCCCCGTCGATCGCTCCGCATTGCCGCCGGTTCTCGACATGGAATGGAACCCGAACTCGCCGACCTGCCGCCTGCGCCCCGACGCGGCCACGGTGCGCGCTGAGATGACCGCCTTCCTCGAGATCGTCGAGCGCCATTACGGCAAGAAACCGATCATCTACACCTCGGTCGATTTCTTCGAGGACAACGACCTGTCGAGCTTCCGCGGCTACCCCTACTGGCTGCGCTCCGTCGCCGGCCACCCGCGCGAGAAATATGGCAGCCACCCCTTCACCTTCTGGCAGTACACCGGAACCGGCATCGTTCCCGGCATGACCGGTAAGTCCGACATCAACGTCTTCAACGGCTCGGAAGCCGCCTGGAATAAGTGGCTGCGGCAGAACACGCGCTGATGCTGTAGCAGGGCAGCGAAGCCGCCTGGAATAGCGGCTCCGACAGAAGACCGTTGACACCGTGGGAACGGCAGCGAAGGCGTCTCAAATAGGGCTGAAGCAGAAGACCCGTTGACACCGTGACAACGGCAGCAAAGCCGCCTGGAAGACGGGTTGCGGCAGAAGACCCGTTGACACCGGGCCTGCCGCCTGCTTTTCGACACTGCCAGCGGTAGAGTGCAACCGCTGGTAATTCAGGGCGTTGGGCTTCCAGCCAGGCACGACATTGCCCTCTTCGTTTCGAAAGGAAGCTGATGCGACTGCGTTCCCAAGCCCTCGCGGCGCTATTCTTGTGCGCCACGGCCTTGCCGGCGATGGCGCAGGAATGCGGCGGCGATTTCGAAACCTGGAAACAGGGCGTGGCGGCGGAAGCGAAGGCGGCCGGTGTCGGCGCCGTCGGCCTCGACGCGCTCGAGGACGCCAGGATCGACGATAGGGCTCTGGCGCGCGACCGCGCACAGGGCGTTTTCACACAAACCTTCATCCAATTTTCCAACCGCATGATCTCAGCCTACCGGCTGAAGCAAGGTGCGGCGAACATGAAGAAATACGCCGATATCTTCGCCCGCGCCGACCAGCAGTTCGGCGTCCAGGCGCCTGTCATCACCGCCTTCTGGGCGCTTGAAACGGATTTCGGCGCCGTGCAGGGCGATTTCCATACGCTGAGCGCACTGGTGACGCTGTCGCATGACTGCCGCCGTCCGCAGCTTTTCCGCCAGCAACTGGTGCCGCTGCTGGAACTGATCGATCGCGGCGTGCTGCCGGCAGATGTCACGGGTGCCTGGGCCGGCGAGATCGGCCAGACGCAGATCCTGCCGTCCGACTATCTCGCGCGCGGCGTCGATGGCGATGGCGACGGCAAGATCGATCTTAGAAACAGCGCGCCGGACGTGATCATGACCACGGGCAACAAGGTGCTGTCGCGCGGCTGGAAGCGCGACGAACCCTGGATCCAGGAAGTGCGCGTGCCCGACGAGATGCCGTGGGACCAGACCGGGCGCACCAACAAATTGCCGCTGACACAGTGGGCGCAGTGGGGCGTCACCAACCCCGACGGCTCGCCGCTGATCGATAAGGGCCTGAAGGCCGGCCTGGCGCTGCCCATGGGCCGCAAGGGTCCGGCCTTCCTCACCTACGAGAATTTCGACGTCTATCTCGAATGGAACCAGTCCTTCACCTACGCGCTGACCGCGGCCAATCTCGCCGCGCGGCTGGCGGGCGCGCCGCCGCTCGATCCGCGCGATCCCGAGCCGGGTCTCGACAACGAGCAGATGAAGGCGCTGCAGACCAAGCTCGAGGCCAGGGGCTACGACGTCGGCACGGTCGACGGCATTCTGGGCACCAACACCCGCGAAGCCATCCGCAAGGAACAGATGCGGCTAGGCCTGCCGGTGGATGGCTGGCCGACGCCGGAGTTGCTGATGAAGCTGTGAAGAGAGTGAGTAGCGAGTAGTGAGTAGTGAGTAGTGAGTAGTGAGTAGTGAGTAGTGAGTAGTGAGTAGTGAGTAGTGAAATATAGGAAATTCCCTACTGACTACTGACTACTCACTTCTTTTTCCTAATCCGCCATCGTCTCCAAGCTCGCGAACCCCTGCGGCGCGTCGCCCTCGTCGAAGGGCGTCGTCACCTCGACGAAGGTGTCGGGATAAAAGCCGTTGAAGCGGGTCCTGAGCGACAGCGAGTAGGCGCCGATATGGCCGATCTCGATCCAGTCGCCGGTGTCGACGGTTTCCGGCAGCCAGAACGGCCGCGACAGGATGTCGACGGAATCGCAGGTCGCGCCGCACACCTTGAACGGCACGATCTTGGTCTCGTCGCCATTGCGCGTACGGATCGCCGGATCGGGGATGAAGCGTGCCGGCAGCGTGATCTTGCCGGTCCATGAATCCGACAGCGACGCCCAGATACCGTCATTGATGTAGAGCCGCTTGCCCTTGCGCAGGAGCACGCGCACGATCAGCGACAGGCAGCGCGCCACGATCACCCTGCCCGGCTCCGCCACCAGCGGTATCTGGTCGAACTGGTATTCCTTCAGGTCGCCGGAAAGCCGCGACATGATCTGGCCGAGCGACGGCATCTGGATCAGCTTGCGGTTGGGATCATGGCCGTATTCGGCCGGAAAGCCGCCGCCGACATCGAGCCCGGCAATGTCGAAGGTCAGCCGGTTGCGCACCCAGTCGGCCGAGGCCAGTGCCCGCTCATAAGTGTCGGGATCCTCGATCTGGCTGCCGACATGGAAACAGAGGCCGACCTTGTAGCCGGTGCGGTTCAGCCGCTCCGCGAGTTCGACCGCATAGGCCGGCCCGGCGCCGAATTTCTTCGACAGTTCGTAGGCGGCATGCCCCTTGGTCTGCACACGCACGAAAACGCTGACCGCGCCCGGGTCGATATCGAGCGCCCGCACCACCCGGGTCAGCTTGGTGATCTCGTCTTCGTGGTCGAGCGAGATGACGCGAATGCCGTATTTTTCCAGCGCCAGCTTGATGTCCGACTGCGCCTTGACCGGGTGCATGTAGAGCATCTCGGCGTCGGGCGAGATGGCGCGCACGGCGGCGAACTCGCCTGGTGAAGCGACGTCGAAGGCGGTGACGCCTGCCTCGACCAGCGTCTTCAGCACGATCTGCTCGCCATTGGTCTTGACCGCATAGGCGGTCTTGCCGGGAAACATCCCCATGAACTGCAAGGCGTCGGCCTTGAGCACCTGTGGGCGGAAGCAGTAGACGGGGTCGTCCGGACGAAGCGCCAGTGCCGCCTCGCTTGCGTTCTCGAATCGCTGCATGGACGAATCCCCGGCTTCAGCTCGCACAATTAATCCAAGCTAGCGGCTAGCGCATGACCCCGAAAGTCAATTTCGACTTTCGGAAAGGATCATGCGCCAGGAACGAATCTTGCAGCGTCCTTTGCGCGTCTCGGTGCGGCATTAGCCTTTACCGGCAGTCCATCGGTCCGGTTTCGGGTGGCTCTTGCCAGCGAACCGGATATGGCTTCCGCCTGATGGCTGGCATTCCGGCCGTCTGGGGGAGAATTAGCATGGCAGTGACCGGTTCATCCGCAGCACGTGGACCGATGGCGCTCAGGGACTGGGGGCAGTTGCTTCTGCTCGGCGCCATCTGGGGCGGCTCGTTCTTTTTCGCGCGCATCGCGGTGGCGGAACTTCACCCATTGGTGCTGGTTCTGTTTCGCGTCGCCATCGCCGCGATCGCGCTGCAGCTCTATCTCGGCTTGCGCGGCCCCTCCTTCCGCCTCGCCCTGCCGCATGCCGGCCTGTTCTTCCTGCTGGCCTTCACCAACAACGTCGTCCCCTTCTCGCTGATCTTCGCCGGCCAGACCCAGCTTGGCGCTGGCGTCGCCTCGGTGCTCAACGCGACGACGCCGTTCTGGACGCTGATCCTCGCCAACGCGCTGACATCGGACGAAAAGTTGTCCTGGAACAAGCTCGCCGGCATCGCGCTCGGTGTCGCCGGCACGGCTGTCATGATCGGTCCCGGTCTGCTCGCCGGGCTCGGCGGCCCTGTCTGGGCCAAATTCGCGCTGATCGGCGCCTCGCTGTCCTATGGCATTGCGCTGATGGTCGCCCGCCGCTTCAAGGGCGTGCCCTCGCCGGTCGTCGCCACCGGACAATTGACGGCCTCGACCATCATCATGATCCCGATCGTGCTCTTCGCTCATGGCCCGGCCGGCCTGTTCTCGGCCTCGCCGCCGGTATGGGCGGCGGTGCTGGCGCTGGCGCTTCTGTCCACGGCCTTCGCCTACATCCTCTACTTCAACCTCGTCGCCTCGGCCGGCGCCACCAACGCCTCGCTGGTCACGCTGATCGTGCCGGCCAGTGCCATGCTGCTCGGCTTTCTTTTCCTGGGCGAGCGGCTGGAAGCGTTCGAGATCGGCGGCGTGGTGCTGATCGGACTCGGTCTTCTCACAATCGACGGACGAGTGTTCGGTCGCCGTTAGGCACGGCATGTGCAATCGCGAAGTCGAAGCCGACTTTCGCAGGGGTAGCGCTGCCATGACACAGCATCGACACGCCACCGCCATAATTTATTCACAGGTCTGAAGCGGGTTTTTGCCGAAGAGTTTCAACGGCTAACGGCAAAACCGAGGTCGCGAATTTCACAATCACGTCGCAATGCAGCATATTTTCCGCTTGCCTGTGGCACAAATGAACCTAGACTCCAGGGCATAGCTCTTTAAGAGGAGGCTATGTCATGGGACTTACGAGGCCAATCAACGCATTGATGATTTGTGCTGCGTTTGCTTTCATCGGCGCCCTCATTATCGGCGTCCTTCCCTGAACCCGCCAAGACGGGGAAGACCAGCACCAAACAGTCTAACCAATTCGAAAGGCCGGGTTTTTACCCGGCCTTTTGCTTTTCCAGCCGACCCTTATGCAGCAGCGGAACCAGCCACCTCCGCCTCATGCGAGCGGATGCCGATCATGTGGCAGACGGCGAACACCAGATCGGCCCGGTTCATCGTGTAGAAGTGAAAATCGCCGACGCCGCGCTCGACCAGGTCCAGCACCTGTTCGGCCGCCACGGCTGAAGCCACCAGCGCATGCGTTTGCGGATCGTTCTGGAGTCCCTCGAAGCGCTCGGCCAGCCAAGCCGGCACCAGCGCGCCGCAACGCGCCGAGAAATTGGCGACCTGGGTGAAATTATGCACCGGCAAAATGCCGGGAACGATCGGGATATAGATGCCGGCGCGGCGCGCGCGCTCGACGTAACGTTCGTAGAGATCATTGTCGAAAAAGAACTGGGTGATCGCCCGCGTCGCGCCATTGTCGACCTTGCGCTTCAGCATGTCGATGTCGGTGGCGAAGTCAGGGCTTTCCGGATGCTTTTCCGGATAGGCCGAAACCGAGATGTCGAAATCGCCGGCGTCCTTCAGCGCCCCGACCAGCTCGGCGCCATTGGCATAGCCGTCCGGATGCGGCCGGTAAGCGGCGCCGACGCCTTCCGCCGGATCGCCGCGCAAGGCGACGAAGCGCTTCACGCCCATGTCGGTGAATTCCTGGATCACCGCGTCGACCTGATGGCGAGCGGCATCGACGCAGGTCATGTGGGCGGCTGGCGTCAGGCTGGTTTCCTTCAGGATGCGGCCGATGGTGCGCGCCGTGCGCTCACGCGTCGAACCGCCCGCGCCATAGGTCACCGAGACGAATTTGGGCCGCAGCGGCTCCAGCCGCGTGACCGTATCCCACAGCCTGGCCTCCATCTCGTCGTTCTTCGGCGGGAAGAACTCGAACGAAACCCTGACCTTGTCGCCGATATCGGGACGGCGGGAAAAGCGAAACTGGTTCATCAGGCGATTTCCCCTATCGAGCTCACTCTGGTCTGCTGGCTGGCATTGGCAGGATCGGCGATCAGCAGGCGCCGGTCGCGACCAAGCCAAAGTTTTACGGTGAGCCTGGCCTCGTTGCCGCCGCGCGGTTCGAATTCCTGGGCATCTTCGAGATCGAGGCCGGCTTCGGAGAACCACTCCCCGATCTGCCGGTCGGAAAAGCCGAGGCGCATATGCGCATGCTCGTCGCGCAGGAACTCCAGCGCGTGCGGCGCGAAATCGACGATGACCAGACGGCCCGCCGGGCGCAACAGCCGCGCCGCCTCATGGATGGCCCGGGCCGGATCGTCGAGATAGTGCAGCACCTGGTGGATGGTGACGAGATCGAAAGCATCGCGCTCGACCGGCGGCGAAAAGATATCGCCCTGCCGCACCTGCGCATTCGAGACGCCGGCCTTGTCGAGATTGGCGCGCGCCACGGTGAGCATCTCGCGCGACATGTCGATGCCGATGCCGCGCCGGTAGAGTGGCGAGAAGATTTCGAGCAGCCGCCCGGTGCCGGTGCCAAGGTCGAGCATGGACTGGAACGGCCGTTTGCCGACCAGCTTCAGCATCGCGGCCTCTACGGCGCGGTCGGGCACATGCAGCGATCGGATGTGATCCCAACTCGCCGCGTTCTGCGAAAAATACGCGGTCGCGCGGTCCTGGCGCTTGCGCTTGACCGAGGTCAGCCGCTCCAGATCGCGCTCTACCCGCGGGTCGGCTCCGCGAATGCCGGAAACCAGCCCCATCACGAAGTCTCGTGCCGAATCGGCGTCCGACAGTCGGAAGAAGGCCCACGACCCTTCCTGGTAGCGGCCGATCAGCCCGGCCTCGAGCAGCAGCTTCAGGTGTCGCGAGACACGCGGCTGCGACTGGCCGAGAATTTCGGTAAGGTCGGAAACGGTGAGGTCGCCGCGCGACAACAATGCCAATATGCGCAGGCGGCTGGATTCGGCCGCCGCCTTCAGCGTATCCACCATGGTGTCGAGCGAGACATGCATCAGCGTATTCTCTTTGAAAAAGATATAAACATATGTTTATGTCGATTTTGGCAGTCTTGCAAGCGCTATGTCGCTTCCGGACCAGAAAATGCCGCATGCGTGATTTCCCGGTCCAGGTCACCCCGAAACGTCTAGCGGTTCGAGACAATGGCATGAACCAGCTAAGAGACAGGCAATGACTGAACCGCGTGAGATGTTCGAGGCACGCGAAGGCGAGCAGAGACTGGACCAGGATCCGGCAATGATGCCTCCTGACGGCGGCATCGTCTTCATCGGCCGCATCGCCTCGCCCTGGACCACCCGGGAAAGCTGCCCGAAAAACATGCGCGCCGCGCGCGAGACGGGACAGCCGGCGGCGCTGACCATCGACGCGCCCTATCGCAGCGGCTTGCGAGGCCTGGAACGCGCCAGCCACGTCGTCATCCTGTCCTGGCTGCATCACGCGCCACGGAATCTGATCGTGCAGAAACCTCGCCATGCGGCTGAAGCAAAAGGCGTATTCGGCCTGCGCTCCCCAGCCCGGCCGAACCCGATCGGCCTGCATGTAGCCAAGCTCGTCGGATTGGACATTGCCACCGGGCGCATCGACCTCGACGCCATCGACGTGCTCGACGGCACGCCGGTCATCGACATCAAACCCTATTTCGCCTCGACCGACGCCATTGCCGAGGCGACCGTTGAGGGGCGCGAGGAGCGATGACCGCGCCGACCGGTCGCCGCCGCGCCATCGCCAAGGCGCTGACAACACTCCTGCCGCTGGCACCCTATGCCGACATGGAGAAGATCCGCGCCGACGCCGGCTCGGTGCATATGAAGACCTTGCCGCCGACGATCGCGGTGTGGCTGGCGACGATCGCCCATATCCGTCACATGCACACCGACTACGAAAAGCTGCTGGCCGAGGGCTATGACCGCGACTCGGCGCGCTTCTTCGTCATCGAGCGGACCAACATCGTGCTCACGCGCTGGCGCGCCACCCGCCTGCTCGACGCCGATGACGAGGAGGAATGAAGCTATTGCCAGGCCGGATCTTCATCTCGAGGATGACTGAAGTCGGGCTACTGGCTCTATGCGCTCGGCCTGCCGCCGATAGCTTGTGACGCGATGGCAAGGAGCCCCCGATGAGCCAAATCGCACAGGATACACCGCCGCTGCCTGTGGTGAGCGACCGCCATGTCGACCCCAACACCTATCCCGAAGGCATTGCCTTCCTCGACGGCCAGTCGCCGCACCGTCTTCGATCTCTGTGGCGAGGAAGGGCTCACCGCGAAGGCCGCCGATGTCAGCGTAGCCTCGCTCAAGGCAGCCGATGAAGTCTTCGTCACCTCGACCGCCGGCGGCATCATGCCGGTGACGGAGATCGACGGTGCCGACGTCGCCGACGGCAAGGTTGGGCCGATCACCAGCCGGTTGATGGCGCTCTACTGGCAAAAGCACGACGACCCGGCATGGTCGAGTTTGGTGAATTACCCCTGATCCACACGATTTCTTGTTCTACGGGAAAGCCCCAGGTTCAAAAAGATTTCCCCCGCCTCTGGAAAATCACGGGACAGGCCGTATATGCCCGAAAGCGGAGAAGCCTCCGCTTTCATCCAGAAATTGTGCCCGCAGGGGCAAGGATTCCACATCATGACATCAAAGGTTTGGTTCATCACCGGATCGTCGAAAGGCTTTGGCCGCGTCTGGACCGAGGCCGCATTGGCGCGCGGCGACCGCGTTGCCGCGACCGCCCGTGACGTCGGCACGCTCGCCGATCTCGTGGCAAAATATGGCGACAACGTCGCTGCGATTCAGCTCGACGTCACCGCCAAGAAAGCCGTCGATGCCGCAATCGCCGAAGCACACAAGCGCTTTGGCCGGCTCGACGTCGTCATCAACAATGCCGGTTACGGCCATTTCGGCGCCATCGAGGAAGTCAGCGAGCAGGAAGCCCGCGATCAGATCGAGACCAATGTCTTCGGCGCTCTCTGGGTCACCCAGGCCGCCCTGCCGATCATGCGCGCGCAGCGGTCGGGCCACATCATCCAGATCTCGTCGATCGGCGGCGTCAACGCCTTTGCCTCGCTCGGCCTCTATCATGCCTCGAAATGGGCGCTGGAAGCCTTCAGCCAGTCACTCAGCATCGAGGTCGCGGAATTCGGCATTCATGTCACGCTGGTCGAGCCGGGCGGCTTCTCCACCGACTGGTCGGGAGCATCGGCCAAGGTCTCCAAGCCGATCGAGGCCTATGCGCCTGCCCGCGCCAGGATGGCCGAGCGCCGCGCCAACTCGGTCGCCGGCGATCCCGAGGCGACCGGTCCGGCCATGCTGGCCATCGTCGATGCGGCCGAGCCGCCGCTGCGGGTATTCTTCGGCGATGGCGGCCTGCCGATGATACGCCAGGAATACGCCAACCGCCTCGCCACTTGGGACAAATGGGACCACGTTTCCGTCATGGCGCAAGGCGCCAACAAGAACCGCAAGGGCTAAAGCCCGACGACTTCTGCTACGCCGCCTCACAGGCGGCGTAGCTCCCACCTCGGCCACGACGCGAGCGCGCGGCTATGCCTGATAAATCCATTGTTCCGGCACCCGCACCGAAATCTGCTCGCCGGCCCTGACGATGCCGGGCTTTTCAACCCAGGCGACCACGCCGCGCAACCTTTTCGCCGCCTTCGGAAACAACAGCGCGCCGGCTTCAACGTCGGCCATTCCAGCATTTTCGGCGATCGATCGCCCGGCGATGCGGCATGGCCCGTTCTGGGCGTCGACCTTGAGGGTCACGCCACCCTTGAAGAACAGCAAAGTGCCGGCCGGCAGCATCGACAGATGCGGCACGCCTTCGATCACCAGATTGGCACCGATCCACTCAGGCTTGATTTCGGCCAGCCCCATCCGTTCGGCGACGATGGCCAATTCGTCCGCTGCCACGATCGATATCTGCCGTTCGTTGCGCATCTCGGTGCCGCGCGGATACCAGGGTTCACGCCCGCCGGAACGCCGCGTCGGTCCGGCATGGAAGTCGCCTGAAATGCCGTCGAAGTCGAGCCGCAATTCGTCCACCGGACGCGTCTGGAAATCGTCCGCTGGCGCGACATACAGCGCCGCCGCGCGGGCGGTAAGCTTCTTCGACGGAATGATTTCGGTCGGCTTTTCAGCCTCGGGAAAGAGATCCAGCATGGCTTCATTCCTTGGATGACGTGCCCTGGTTTTGCCCTTCGGCCGGCAAGGCCGCAAGAGCGGTTCGGGCCAAAATGCGCAACTCTTCGACCGACGCGCCGTCCCGCGCCTGGATCGACATGCCGTTCATGACGCCTGCAATATATTTAGCGAAGCCTTCGACGGAGAGGTTTTCCGGCAAGTCGCCTTCTGCCTTGCCTCTGGCCAGCCGCGCCGCGATCGCCGCCTCGCTCGCCTTGCGATAGGCTTTGAGCTCATCGGCAATGGCTTGCGCCTGCGGCGAGGCCGCCAGCGCGCCGCTGACGAAAAGACAGCCACCCGGCTTGCCGGGCCTGGAATAGGCCGCCGCTGCGCCCAGCAGCAAGCGCCGGATCGCCTCCCCCGTCGACACCGGCGCGCTCAGCGCTTCCAGCGCGAAGCCTATCTCGGTCTCGTGGTAGCGCGTCAACGCCCTGCGAAACAAAGTCTCCTTGTCGGTGAAGGCGTTGTAGATCTGTGGCGGCGTCAGCCCCATCGCTTCGCGCAGCATGGCCAGCGACGTCGCTTCATAGCCGTGCTCCCAGAAGAGATGCATCGCGGCATCGAGCGCCCGGTCCGGGTCGAATGCGCGCGGCCGGCCGCCGCGTGGTTTGTCCGAGTTTTCCATAGTGATCGATACGAAACCTATTGACTCACCTTTCCCTCATAACATATCAATCGATACGTAACCAGGCAAACCGGAAGATGACCTCCCGGCGAGGGCCGTGCAACCCAAGGAGAAAAGCAATGCCGATCACCGTGACCGCGCCGGAGGGCGTACTGACCCCAGCGGGAGAGCGCGAAATCCTGCCGCGCCTGAGCGCTGCCCTCATCGAAGCCTCCGGCGCCACCGGCAATTCGTTCTTCACCGCGATCGTCGGCGGCACCGTCCATATCCTGCCGCCGCGCGACATTTACGCGGGTGGCGCCAACCGGCCGGTCGTTATGGTCGAGTTGAAGCTGCCCAATATCGCCCTTGGCTCGATCGAAGCCCGCAAGGATTTCATCACCGCCGCCGCCGGCATCGTCGCCGATCTCTGTATCCCAGAGCACAAGCCGGAAAACACCTGGATCAACATCGTCAATGCGCCCGACGGCGGCTGGGGCATCGGTGACAGGCAATATACCGGCGACGCGCTCATCGCGGCCGCCACCGCCGCCGCGCAGTGACGAACAGGATGATGCGGCTCTCCCCGTCGCTGTTCTTCACCACCAACTGCGAGCCTGCGCTGGCCTTCTACGAACAATGCGGTCTTGGCCGGGCAACGGTCCTGCTGCGCTGGGGCGACAACAATATGCCGGTGCGCACCGAAGCCATGCGCGGAAAAGTCCTGCATGCCCGCTTCGAAGGTCCGGGTGTGCTGTTCCACGCCTCGGACAATGACGACGCGGAGCCGATGAAGGGGTCCGCCATGATGCTGGAATTCGATAGGCCCGCAGCAGCGCCAGAGGTTTTCGCCCGCCAGGAGCTTTTCGCACGCATGGCCGAGGGTGGCCGGATCACCGTGCCGTTTGCCCGGCAATATTGGGGGAGCAGCTTCGGTATGCTGGTCGACGCCTTCGGCGTGCAGTGGATGTTCAGTTGCTCCAATGAATAGAGGCCAGTCGCTGACCGCTCGATCACAACCTTCTTACCGAAAAACGGCGCCGCGCCGCATTGCCGCCGCGCTGCGTCGGCTTCATGGTGAAGACCAGACCGTCGGCGGAGGTTCTCATGCGTCCCGGAGCGGCGATCGCAGCGCTTTGGTTGATCTGGGTGGTCACATGGATGGCGGCTGCCCTATGGGCCGATCCAGCCCAAAAGCGCGCCACCATCGGGGCGGAGGCTCGCTATCGCGTCTTCTGGCTGGCCGGCACCGTCCTGCTGTTCGTTCCAGCGCATGGCTATGAAGGCAGGCTGAGATTGTGGACGCCGACCCTTGCCGAAGCCTGGGCCTGCGTTGCCCTGGTCGCGGTCGGCATCGGCTTCGCGTGGTGGGCGCGCATCCATCTGGGGCGGCTGTGGTCCGCCACGGTCACCGCGAAGGCCGATCATCGCGTGGTCGACACCGGACCCTATCGCCTGGTGCGGCATCCGATCTATACCGGGCTGCTGCTGTCGGTGCTCGCCACCATGGCGGCGAAGGGCACGGTCTGGGGCATTGCCGGTACGGCCTTGCTCATCATCGGCGTCGTCGTGAAGGCGAGGCTGGAGGAGCGTTTCCTGCGTGGCGAACTCGGCCCCGCCTATGACGACTACGCCAAGCGGGTGCCGATGCTGGTCCCCTTCGCACCTGCCTGACGCGGCGCGACGCTCGATCAGAGCATTTTCAGCAGCGCGCCGCCGATCGAATACCCCGCACCGAAGGCGCAGATCAGGCCGAAATCGGCTGGCTTCATGTCGGCATGGTTTTCCGACAGAGCGACGATGGCGCCGGCGCCCGCCGTATTGCCGAGCCGCTCCAGCACCATGGGCGCGCGGTCATGGCCGACATCGTGGCCGAATGCCAGCTTCAGGATCATCGCATTCATGCGCGCATTGGCCTGGTGCAGCCAGAAGCGCCGGACCGCCTGTGGCGTCAGCCCATGCTCGGCCAGGAATTCGACGATGAATTTATGCCCGGCGACGGTGACTTCCTTGAACACCTTGTTGCCGACCTGCTTGATGAGGTTGCCTTCCAGGTTGATCATGTAGGGATCGTCCTGCGCGGTCCGCGTGTGGTAGCCGAGATTGGTGCGGATGTTGTTCGACATCTGCGTCCAGATGCGCGTGTCCAGCACCTCGAAGCGGCCCGGCCGCTTCTCACCCTGGGCGAGCCCCTCCACGACCATCGACACCGAAGCGTCGCCGAAGATGAAATGCGTCTGCCGATCGCGGAAATTGAGATGGCCGGTGATGATTTCGGGCGTGGTCACCAGGATGCGCTTGTGCGCGCCCGAGCGCACCAGATTGACCGCCATGTGCAGCGCAGCCGCCGCGGACGAACAGCCAAGTCCCATATCGAAGCCGGCACCCCTTGTGCCCAGCGCCTGCTGCATTTCGATTGCGATCGCCGGATACGGCCTCTGCTGATGCGAGGACGAGCAGATCACCAGATCGATGTCCGACGCCGCGATGCCGGCGTGCTCGATCGCCTTCCTGGCCGAAGCGACGCCGAATTCCGCCTGCAGCGAGAGCGCGTCGTCCGAACGCGCCGGAATGCGCGGCGCCATGCGGGTCGGGTCGAGAATACCTTCCCGTTCGATCACATGGCGGGCGCGCACGCCCGAGGCATGGACGATGAAGTCGGAATCCGATTTCTGCAGCAGCGCCTCGCCGGCAGCTTGGCGCCGCGCGTTCTCCGTGTCGACCCAGGCATTGAAGCTGGCGACCAGTTCCTCATTCGTGATGACAGGCTTGGGAATTTCAGCGCCGATGCCGCTGATGATGACGCGATGCATGTTTCCAGTCCGTCCCGTCCGCGGGCATCGCGGCTTCATGTGGGCGCCGAAACGCTTCGGCGCAACACTTTTCTCACTCGGCCGGTTTACGCCGGCTTAAACCAAGGCTTACGCCAGCCTACCCCGCCCGCTTGGCGACAATGAAAATGCGGGGGAAACGCAGCAGCACCTTGCCATCAGCGGTCTTCGGATAGGCCTTGGCAATCTTGGCCGTATAGCTGTCGAGGAACAGTTTGCGCTCGTCCGCATCCAGCGGATCGAGGAACGGCTTCAGCCCGGTCGACTTCACCCATTCGACGATCGCCTCGGCGTCGGCCAGCGGATGATTGTAGATGGTGTGCCAGATGTCGAGCCGAGCGGAGAGCGGCGACAGAAGGTCGTAGTAGAACGATACCGGCGGCAGCGGCGCACGGGCCGCGCCCTTTATCTTCGCCGCGAAAGGCATTTGCACCGCGGTCTCCCGCATCAGGCGATGCGAATCCTCGCCCATATTGTCGGGCATCTGGATCGCCAGCGCGCCACCAGGCGCCAGAAAACCCATCAGCCGCTGGAACACCGCTGGATGCGTGGGCAGCCACTGGAACACGGCATTGGCGAAGATGACGTTGACGGGCTCGGCCGGCTGCCATGTCGACGCATCGGCGAGGTCGAAGCTGACATCGGGCAGGCGTGCCCTCGCCTTTTCGATCATGTCAGGCGACGTGTCGAAGCCGCTCACTTGCGCATCCGGCCAACGCTCGACCAGAAGTTCGGTCGAATTGCCCGGCCCGCAGCCGATGTCGACGACGCGGCGCGGAAAATCCACCGGCACCTGGGCCGCGAGGTCACGCGCCGGCCGTGTGCGTTCGTCCTCGAATTTCAGATATTGGGCGGCGGACCAATCAGCCATTTGAGCTCTCCTCGTATCCCTGAGAAATTCGCCGCCCAATGAAGGCCTTACCGCGTCAGCCGCTTGTGCGTCATACGGTGCGGAGCCGCCGCTTCCGCGCCCATGCGGCGCAGCTTGTCCTTCTCGTATTCCTCGAAATTGCCTTCGAACCATTCGACATGCGCGTCGCCCTCGAAGGCAAGCATGTGGGTGGCCATGCGGTCGAGGAACATGCGATCGTGGCTGATGATGACCGCGCAGCCGGCATAGGCTTCCAGCGCGTCTTCCAGCGCGCTCAGCGTTTCCGTATCAAGGTCGTTGGTCGGTTCGTCGAGCAGCAGCACATTGCCGCCGGTCTTCAGCATCTTGGCCAGGTGCACGCGATTGCGCTGGCCGCCCGAGAGATTACCGACCTTCTGCTGCTGGTCGCCGCCACGGAAGTTGAAGGAGGAGCAGTAGGCGCGGCTGTTGACCTCGTGCTTGCCGAGCTTGATGATCTCGGCGCCGCCGGATATCTCTTCCCACACCGTCTTGTTGGCATCGAGTGCGTCGCGGCTCTGGTCGACATAGCCGAGCCTGACCGTCTCGCCGATGCGGACGGTGCCCGCGTCCGGCTTCTCCTGGCCGGTGAACGTCTTGAACAGCGTCGTCTTGCCGGCGCCGTTCGGGCCGATGACGCCGACAATGCCGCCCGGCGGCAACCTGAACGACAGATCCTCGATCAGGAGCTCGTCGCCAAAGCCCTTATTGAGGCCTTCGACCTCGATGACGACATTGCCGAGACGCTCGCTCGACGGAATGACTATCTGCGTGTCGGTCGGCTTGCGGTTCTGTGACTGCTCGACCAGTTCCTCATAGGCCTTGATACGCGCCTTGGACTTGGTCTGCCGGGCCTTCGGCGAGGACTGGATCCACTCGCGCTCGCGCCAGATCGACTTCTGGCGGGCGTCGTCCTCGCGGCCTTCCTGGATCAGGCGCTTGGCCTTGGCGTCGAGATATCTGGTGTAGTTGCCCTCGTACGGGATGCCGCGGCCACGATCGAGTTCGAGAATCCAGCCGGTGACGTTGTCGAGGAAGTAGCGGTCGTGGGTGATGATCAGCACCGAGCCCGGATAGTCGCGTAGGTGCTTTTCCAGCCAGGCAGTAGTCTCGGCGTCGAGATGGTTGGTCGGTTCGTCGAGCAGAAGCAGATCGGGCTGTTGCAGAAGCAGCCGGCACAGCGCCACGCGGCGACGCTCGCCGCCGGACAGGTTGGTCACCTCGGAATCCGGCGGCGGGCACTGCAGCGCGTCCATAGCCATCTCGACCTGCTGCTCGAGATCCCACAAATTGAGCCGGTCCATCTCATCCTGGAGCTTGGCGGACTCGTCAGCCGTCTCGTCGGAATAGTTCATCATCAGCTCGTTGTAGCGCTCGATGATGGCGGTCTTCCTGGCAACGCCGTCCATGACGTTTTCCATCACGGTCTTGCTGTTGTCGAGCTGCGGTTCCTGCGCGAGGTAGCCCACGGTCGCGCCCTCAGCCAGCCAGGCCTCGCCCTGGAACTCTTTGTCAAGCCCGGCCATGATGCGCAGGATCGTGGACTTGCCCGAGCCGTTGGGGCCGAGGATGCCGATCTTGGCGTCCGGATAGAAGGACAGATGAACGTTATCGAGCACCTTCTTGGTGCCGTAGGCCTTCGACAGGCCGGACATGTGATAGATGAACTGGCGTGCCACGCGCGCTTTCCCTGAAAAACTGACTGGATTTGCCGAATTGAATGGAGGTTGGCCGCTATGTAGGCGATGCGGCGCCGAACGGCAATCGCTTTTGCCACGTCGAGCCAACCACACGGACATGTGTGCACCGACAGCCAAGTTTTCAACCGGTCGATGGCGCACGGAAATCTCCGGTTAACCCTTGCGGGTCAAAAAAGGATCGGGTTTGGAATCGCCGGCTTGCCGCGATTTCGAGAGAGAGATCGGATCGACGGCATTGCTGAACAGTTTCCTGCTCCTTGCCGAAGCGGTCGTCTACTTCAGCGTCATGGTGACGCTTTTCCGGTTCCGTAAGCGCATCGGCCTTGGCGTCTTCGTCTGCGCCCTCGGCGTCATGCATTTCCTGGAAACCTATCTCGCCAGCGTCTTTTACGTCGCCCTGCCGTTCGGCCTGGTCTCGCCAGGCTCAGCGGTCATGTTTTCGGGAAAGCTGGTCATGCTGCTTCTGCTTTACATCAAGGAAGACGCCGCCACCGTGCGCCAACCGATCTACGGCCTGCTGCTCGGCAATGTGCTGATGATCGGGCTAGTGCTGCTGCTTCGCCTGCACGCCGTCGCACCACTTCCCGATGGCCGGCTCCCCGACATCGGCTTCATCGACGAGATGGGCTGGCTGATGGTGTGGGGCACGACGCTGCTGGTCATCGACGCCATCCTGATCATCCTGCTCTACGAAAAACTTGGGCGCACTTTGCGCAAGGCGCAGTTCGCGCGCATTCTGGTTTCGGTCGCCTGCGTGCTTACCTTCGATCAGGCCGGCTTCTTCACCGCGCTGCATTTCGTTGCCGGCGCGCCGATCGCCGTCTTCTTCGGCGGCTGGTTCGCCAAGATGGCGGCGGCGCTGACTTTCAGCGCCATGCTGGTCGCCTATCTCAAATGGTTCGAGGTCCGGGACGTCCAGATGCCGCGCGGGCTGACCGACATTTTCGAGACGCTGACCTATCGCGAACGCTATGAGGCGTTGGTCGAGCATGTCGGCCGCGATGGCCTCACCGGCCTGCTGCATAGGGGACGCTTCGATGCCGACGGTGAAGCCGCCGTCCAGTCCAGCCTGCGCACGGCGAGGCCGCTCAGCCTGCTCATCGTCGATGTCGATCACTTCAAGTCGATCAACGACCGATTCGGCCATGCCGAAGGCGACAAGGTGCTGAAGGCGGTCGCAGGCGTACTTTGCGAAGCGGCGAGCGCCGAGGATCAGGTGTTCCGGATCGGCGGCGAGGAATTCGCCATCCTGAGTTCGCGTCCGCATTCCGTCGCCAGGCTGTTTGGCGAAAGCGTCCGCACCGCGCTCAAGGCATCGGCCGCCACCAGCCGCTTCGAACTGACCGTTAGCGCCGGTGTTTCCACCGTCAGCGAAACGACACAGTGCCTGGCCGACCTGTTCGCGCTTGCCGACCAGCGCCTCTACAAGGCGAAATCGACCGGTCGCGACCGCGTCGTCGGTGAACCTGGTGGGCATGGGGCCGACGCCGCCATTGCCTGGACCAGGTCCGCTCAGGTCTAGCTCCCTCCGCGACGGCTTCCCGGAATTGGCGATCCCGCGCTTACTGGAAGCCGATCGGATCAACCGTGCCGGTCGGGCAACCGGCCTTGTTGGTCGGCACCGAGGCCAGCAGCAGGTCCTTGAGCGAGCTGTTGGGGCCGATCGGACCGGCAAGGCCGAGCGTCAGTTCGCCGATCAGCCGCCGGCCACTCGACGGATCGATAAGGCAGGACACACGCACCCGGTCCCCCGCCCCTGCGCCGAAGGCCTGGTCGAAGGCACCGCGGATCTGATCCGCTGTCAGCTTGCCACCGATATTTTTGGCGAAGAGGTCGCGCACAGGCGAGCTGTTGACCTCACGCATCAGATGGAGGGCGTCGGAAAAATACTCCTGCTGGCTTTTGCCGTAGCAGGTGCCGTGCTTGATCCATTCATGCCGTTCCAGCTTCGAGGCGGTGCCCGGCATCACCTTGTCGAGCTCGGTGCGGGTGTCCGCATCGAGGTTGACCGGTGGCAGGTCCTGCCAGTGGGCCGGACTGTCATTGGCCTTGTCGCTGGCCGAAGCCTGGCAATAGAAATTGCCGTTCGGCTGCGGCCACAGGCCGTGCAGTGTGAAATTGGTGGCATCAAACTCGCTGGGATTTTGCGCCTTGCATTCGGTCTTGTTCGACTTGGTCTCGCAGAAGGCCGGCTGCCAGCTCAACGCGAAGACATATTCGGGCTTTCCCGCGGGCGCGGGCTTGCCTTGCCCGCTCGGTGCAGCCGGCACGGTCGCGGCACTGCTGCCCGAGAGATGACCGCAGCTCACCTTCACCCAGCGGCGCTCGGGATCGGCGCCCGGCACCAGGATGAGGTAGTGGGTCGGAGCGTCCTTGTTGCCGGCCAGCAATTGGTAGGTCTTGCCCGCATCGGTCGAGACACTGCCGGGGTTCTTGCCGTTCTTGATCGCCTGCGTCGCCGGACAGGCAGCGTCGGCCACGAAGGTGCCGCTCATCTTGACGTCGGCATGCGCCGCGCCTGCCAGCGATCCCGCCAGCAAGGCCAATCCGAAAACAGCAGCAACGCGCATGGAGAATCCCCTGCTGGAAAGTGGGCGACAGACTGAAGCTGTCTCCATGTCAGAATTGCGATATTTTGCAGGCCGGTGGCAAGAAAGATCGTCGCGGAAAAGTCGGCAGGTCCGATTGACGCAAATCTGGCACCGGCGCACAGGTTGGACATCACGAGGGCGGAGCCAGGGGGAGACCAGCGGGCATGCCATTCAGCCAGCAGCGCGTGGTTCGCTCGCCGACCGGCGCCGACCTCAATCTGTTCGTCCGGCAGGCCGACAGTTCTCCACGCGCGGTGGTCCAGATCAATCATGGCCTGGCCGAACATGCCGCGCGCTACGACCGCTTCGCCGGTTTCCTGGCCGCCCAGGGCTTCCATGTCTATGTTCATGACCACCGTGGCCATGGCGCGACCAAGGCGCCCGATGCGCCGCTCGGCAGATTCGCCGACATGGACGGCCCGGCCAAGGTGGTCGCCGATGTCGACGCCGTCCACGATCTCATCGCCCGGGAGCAGCCTGACCTGCCGGTGATCCTTTTCGGCCACTCGATGGGCGCGTCCGTGGCGCTGAACTACCTGTTACGCCACTCTGGCCGCGTTCATGCGGCGGCGATCTGGAACGGCAATTTCTCGCAAGGCCTGCTCGGCCAGGTGGCGCTCGGTATTCTCGCCTGGGAACGGATGCGGCTGGGCTCCGATGTCCCGTCGCGCCTGCTGCCGAAACTGACTTTCCAGGCCTGGGGCAAGGCGGTGCCCAACCATCGCACGCTGTTCGACTGGCTGTCGCGCGACGAGGCGGAGGTGGCGAAATACATCGCCGATCCACTCTGCGGCTGGGATGCCTCCATTTCGATGTGGCGCGATGTGATCGCCATGGCGCTGAACGGCGGCAAGGATGCAGGCTTCGCCGCCATTCGCCGCGACATCCCTGTCGCCATCGTCGGCGGCGAAAAGGACCCGGCCTCGGACTACGGCAAAGGCATCAGCCATCTCGCCAGCCGCATGCGCAGGATAGGCTTTTCGAATCTGGTTTCAAAGGTTTACGCCGACACCCGCCACGAAAGCCTGAACGACGTGAACCGGGACGTCATCATGGACGATTTCGCCGCCTGGGCGGACACTGTCTTGAAAGCGTGACGGGTTGGCCCATTGCAAGGACCGTGACAGCCGCTGCCGGGCTTGATAGAGGCTCTGCTTTCGCAGCAATCAGGATGATTGCGGCAAACACGGTGATTTATGGCCGAACCCCCGCTGAAAGGCGTCCGCGTCGTCGAACTCGCCCGCATTCTTGCCGGGCCCTGGGCCGGGCAGTTGCTTGCCGATCTCGGAGCCGATGTCATCAAGGTCGAGAGCCCCGACGGCGGCGACGACACTCGCAAATGGGGTCCGCCCTTCGTCATGAGCCATGACGGCGAGAACCTGTCGGCCGCCTATTACCATTCCTGCAATCGCGGCAAGCGCTCCATCGCCATCGATTTCTCGACGCCGGAAGGCGCCGAGACCGTGCGCCGGCTGGTCGCGACGGCGGATGTGCTGATCGAGAACTTCAAGCTCGGCGGCCTGAAGAAATACGGACTCGACCATGACAGCCTTCGCAAGATCAACCCTCGCCTGGTCTACTGCTCCATCACCGGCTTCGGCCAGGACGGGCCCTATGCGCCACGCGCGGGCTACGACTTCATCATCCAGGCCATGGCCGGCATGATGTCGATCACCGGCGAGCCCGGCCGCGAGCCGCAGAAGGCCGGCGTCGCCATCTCGGATATCTTCACCGGCCTTTATTCGGTCATCGCCATCCAGGCCGCGCTTCGCCATGCCGAACAGACCGGCGAAGGCCAGCACATCGACATGGCGCTGTTCGACACGCAAATCTCAGCGCTCGGCAACCAGAACCTCAACTATCTCGTTTCCGGCAAGTCGCCGGTGCAGATGGGCAATGCGCATATGAACATTGCCCCCTACGAAGTGCTTCCTGTCAGGGACGGCCACATCATCCTGGCTGTCGGCAATGACGGCCAGTTCGCCAAATTCTGCGCTGCGGTCGGGCTGGACGATTTGCCGGCCAATCCCGATTTCACCACCAATCCGGCCCGCGTCGCCCACCGCGTGGAACTTCGCGCACGCATCATCGAGGCGCTGAAGATTTTTGATCGCGATCCGCTGCTGGCGAAGCTCGAAGCCGCCAGCGTGCCGGCAAGCCCGATCAACACGATCGGCCAGATGTTCGCCGATCCGCAGACCATTGCCCGCGGCATGCGGCTCGATCTCGACGACGGTCATGGCAATCGCCTGCCGTCGGTGCGCGCGCCGATGGTGCTGTCCGAAACGCCGCTCGTCTACGAGCGCCCCTCGCCGCGCCTTGGCGAGCACACTGACGAAATCCTTGCCGAACTGGAGAAGTCTGGGAAATGAAGACCGGTGGACAACTGATCGTCGACGCCCTCGAAGCCAACGGCACCGACCGTATCTTCTGCGTGCCGGGCGAATCCTACCTTGCGGTGCTCGACGCGCTGCATGACTCCTCGATCCGCACCATCGTCTGCCGCCAGGAAGGCGGCGCCGCCATGATGGCCGACTGCCAGGGCCGGCTGACCGGCAAGCCCGGTATCTGCTTCGTCACCCGCGGCCCCGGCGCCACCAACGCTTCCGCCGGCATCCACATCGCCATGCAGGATTCGGTTCCGCTCATCCTGTTCATCGGCCAGGTCGCCAGCCACGCCAAGGAGCGCGAAGCGTTCCAGGAGGTTGATTACGTCAGGTTCTTCGGCGACATCGCCAAATGGGTGGTCGAGATCGACGACGCCTCGCGCATCCCCGAATTCGTTACCCGCGCCTTCGCGATAGCGACGTCGGGCCGCCCCGGCCCGGTCGTCGTCTCGCTGCCGGAGGATATGCTGACCAGCATCGTCGAAGCGCCGCAAGCACTTCCGCACACGCCGGTCGAGACCTATCCCGGCGAGGCCGAACTCGACGCACTGGAGACGCTGCTTGCCGGCGCGAAGCGTCCCATCGTCATCCTTGGCGGCACGCGCTGGAACGCTGACGCCGTGGCGCGGATGCATGAGATTGCCGAGGCCTGGTCGCTTCCTGTCGGCTGTTCCTTCCGGCGCCAGATGCTGTTCGACCACCTCCATCCGAACTATGCCGGCGATGTCGGCATCGGCATCAATCCGAAGCTGGCGACAGCGATCAAGCAGGCGGACCTCGTGCTGCTGATCGGAGGCCGCATGGGCGAGATGCCCTCTTCCGACTACACGCTGCTGAAAAGCCCCTATCCCGACCAGGCACTGGTGCATGTCCATGCCGATGCCGGCGAACTCGGCCGGGTCTACCGCCCGACGCTGGCGATCAACGCCTCGCCAGCGGCTTTCGTCGAGGCCTTCGCCAAGCGCAAGCCGGCCGGAACGCCATCATGGGCGGCCGAGACACCCAGGCATCACGCTGCCTATCTCGAATGGTCGACGCCACCACAGACCGGCCCCGGCGCGGTGCAGATGGGTCCGATCATGGACTATCTGGAAAAAGTGTTGCCCGACGATACCATCCTGACCAATGGCGCCGGCAATTATGCGACTTGGGTTCATCGCTTCCACCGTTCCCGCCGCTTCGGCACGCAGGCCGCGCCGACGTCGGGCTCGATGGGTTACGGCACGCCGGCGGCGGTCGCCGCCAAGGCGCTTTATCCGGAGCGCACCGTGGTTGCGTTTGCCGGCGACGGCTGCTTCCTGATGAACGGCCAGGAATTCGCCACCGCCGTACAGTACAACCTGCCGATCATCGTGATTGTCGTCAACAACGGCATTTACGGCACCATCCGCATGCACCAGGAGCGCGAATATCCCGGGCGTGTCGTCGGCACCGATCTGAAGAACCCCGATTTCGCGGCACTTGCCCGCGCCTATGGCGGCCATGGCGAGACGGTCGAGAAGACAGCTGATTTCGCGCCTGCCTTCGAGCGCGCGCGAACCAGCGGCAAGCCGGCGATCGTCGAGATTAGGCTCGATCCCGAAGCAATCACGCCGACCCGGACGATGACCCAGATACGCGACAAGGTTTGAGGGCCGCCAGGCTGAATTCCCTGGCGCGCCCGTCAGTCCCGCTGGGCTTCGGCTCCTTCGGCTCCTCCTACATCGCCTTTTCGATCTGACCGCGGATCTCGCCGTCCTTGTGGGCCGCCGTATGCACGTTGACGTAATATTTGCCGGCCTCCAGATCAGCGGCCTGCGCATCCGTCAGCGTCGCCGACCCCTTGATCGGGCTCTTGAGCTTGCCTTTGAACGGGATCACGGGGTCCGCGTTTTCACCCATTGCCGCCGGGCCGTGGATATGCGCGGCCACCGCCGGGCCGCTGAGGCCGGAATACTTCACGTTCCAGCTGAGCTTCTTCTTCGTGGTGTCGAAGGTGAGAGTGGCCGTCCCCTTGCCCTTGGTGGTGACGGGCGGGCTCTGCTGGCCGCCATCCAGGGTCGCCTTGTATTTTACCATCTCGGCCATGGCCGGTGATGCGAACAGGAAAGCGGTGGAAATGGCGAGCGCCGATAGCGCCGGCAGGAAGGAGTGTGCGCGCATGAAGAACCTCCGATTGCAACAAGCATCCGTCACGGTCCCCCGACGCGCGCATGCTTCAATGCAACGGCTGGTTGGCATAATGTATCCCCGCACACGGTTTTGTGATCGGAGCGAATGGAAAGGGGCGGTCGCCCGCCCCCTTTTGGTGTCAGCCGTCAAAACGGTCGCAGGCGCTGTTGATCGCGCCTGCCGGGCTTATTTGACCGCCTTGTCGGTGATGGCGGTGGTGTAGGCGCCGGTCGGCTCCTTGGTGATGATCTTCTGGTCGAGCAGCGCCTTGGCGGTGCGCTCGTAGGTCGCCGGATCGAGCTTGCCATCGGCATTGTCGATCAGCTTGGCGACTTCGCTCATCATCCGCTTCTGGTGGTTCTCGTCCTGGCCGCCGCCATCCATGACGATGCCAGCAGCCTCGTCATTGTGGTCGATGGCGTATTTCCAGCCCTTCATCGAAGCGCGCACGAAACGCACCATCTTGTCCTCGAAGGCTGGATCCTTGAGCTTGTCTTCCGACGCATAGAGCCCGTCCTCGAGCAGGTCGTTGCCCATGGCCGAGTAGTTGAAGACGGTGAGTTGTTCGGGCTTGTAGCCGGCGTCGATCAGCTGCCAGTACTCATTGTAGGTCATGACCGAGATGCAGTCGGCCTGCTTCTGGATGAGCGGCTGCACGTCGAAACTCTGCTTGAGAACGGTGACGCCATCGGGGCCGCCATCGGTCTTTAGGCCAAGCTTGTTCATCCAGGCGTAGAACGGATACTCGTTGCCGAAGAACCAGACGCCCAGCGTATGACCCTTGAAGTCGGCTTCGCTCTTGATCGGGCCGTCCTTCGGGCAGACCAGCTCCATGCCAGCCTTCTTGAACGGCTGGGCGATGTTGACCAGTGGCACGCCCTTTTCGCGCGCGGCGAGCGCGCCGCCCATCCAGTCGACGATCACATCGGCGCCGCCGCCGGCGATCACCTGCTCTGGCGCGATATCGGGGCCACCCGGCTTGATGTCGACGTCGAGGCCTTCGGCGTCATAGAAACCCTTGGCCTTGGCGACATAGTAGCCGGCAAACTGCGCCTGCGTGACCCATTTCAGCTGCAAGGTCACCTTGTCGGCGGCCATTGCCTGGAAAGCGGCCAGCGACATCGCGCCGGCCAGAACTGGAATAATAAGTCTTTTCATTTTTTTACCCTCTGAAGTTAGTGCCTTAAACCCACCGCCCCTATCCACCACGGACAGAGGGATGCCAAAACGTGACGGCCCTTTCGACAAGGGCGACCACGCCATAAAAGACCGAACCCGCAAGTGCTGCAACTGCGATTTCGGCCCAGACCATGTCGATGTTCATCCGCCCGACCTCGGTCGAAATGCGGAATCCCATGCCGACGACTGGCGTGCCGAAGAACTCGGCGACGATGGCGCCGATCAGCGCCAGCGTCGAATTGATCTTCAGCGCGTTGAAGATGAAAGGCGCCGCCGCCGGCAGCCGCAGCTTGACGAGCGTCGGCCAATAGCCGGACGCATAGGTGCGCATCAGGTCGCGCTCCATATGGCCGGACGCGGCGAGCCCGGCGACGGTGTTCACCAGCATAGGAAAGAAGGTCATGATGATGACCACAGCCGCCTTGGACTGCCAGTCGAAACCGAACCACATGACCATGATCGGCGCCACGCCGATGATCGGCAGCGCCGAGACCATGTTGCCGATCGGCAAGAGCCCGCGCCGCAGGAACGCCACGCGGTCGGCGAGAACAGCGGTGACGAAGCCCGCGCCGCTGCCCACGACATAACCGAAGAGCACCGCCTTGAAGATGGTCTGCCGGACATCGGCACCGAGCACCGGCAGCGAACTGGCGATGCGCGCGCCGATGGCGCTCGGCGGCGGCAACAGGATGAAGGGAATGCCGGCGCCCCGCGTGACGGCCTCCCAGATGATCAGGATCCACGCGCCGAAGATTGCAGGGATGATCAGGCGCAGCGCGGTCCGTGCCCAGCTTGCCGTAGGGCGCAGTCCAGACAAGACCGCGACGCAACGCCAGCCAAGCAGCCAGCCGGCCCCGAGCAGCAGGAAATATGGCGCCCGCGCCAGACCTTCGAAGCCGGCAATGCCGCCGATGAGCAACCAGGCCGCCAGATGCGCACCGATGAAAAGCACGACGGCTTCGACCACGGACGGTACTTTGGCCATCGGGATCAAAGCGGCGAGAAGCAGCGCGCCAAAGATCAGCCAGCTCGTGGCTGCATAGGGATAGATCAACGTCCCCGCGGGCTGCGCCAGCGGATCCACTTTTGGCGCCGCGATCGCTCCGAGCGCAACCGCGATAAGGCACAGCAGGATCGCCAACGCCGCTTGCCAGGAAGGTTTCAGCCGGTTCATGCCGGCCTCCCGCCCATCGCGCTGTCAACAATGCGCCCGGCGATGCCAACCACCATCACCAGCAGCGCCGCCACGATGGAGCCGGCGACCAGCGCCGACCAGATGTCGATGGACTGGCTGTAATAGGCGCCTGCCAACAGCTTGGCGCCGATGCCGGCGACCGCGCCGGTCGGCAGTTCGCCGACGATGGCGCCGACTAGGCTCGCCGCCACCGCCACCTTCATCGAGGTGAACAGGAACGGCACCGAGGCCGGCACGCGCAATTTCCAAAAGGTCTGCGCGCGGCTGGCATTGTAGGTATGCATCAGGTCGAGATGCATAAGTTCGGGCGAGCGCAGCCCCTTCACCATGCCGACGGTGACCGGGAAGAACGACAAATAGGTCGAGATCATCGCCTTCGGGATCAGGCCAGTGATGCCGATGGCCGCCAGCACGACGATGATCATCGGCGCCACCGCCAGGATCGGAATGGTCTGCGAGGCGATGATCCACGGCATCAGGCTGCGGTCGAGCGTCGCCACATGGACGATGCCGACGGCGATGACGATGCCGAGCGCGGTGCCGAAGGCAAAGCCGAGCAGCGTCGACGACAGCGTTACCCAGGCGTTGTAGACCAGGCTGCGGTTCGAGGTGACGGGCCGCAGAAAAGTGTTCTCGAAGAAATTCACCGCCACCTGATGCGGTGCCGGCAGCGTCGGCTTCGGCTGCGACAGCGTCTTGCCGATGAATTCGACAGTGCCTGGCGTTTCTTTTGCGCGGGTGTCGAGATCGCGCTGAAACGGCGCGTTGAGGATGACGGCGAAAACGTACCAGAGCACGATGACGCCGGCGAGGATCGAGGTGACCGGGATGAGTTTGTCGCGGAAGGTGTCCATCTAGCGATCCTCGCCGGGCTGGCGCCCTCCTCTCCCCAACGGGGAGAGGGTGGCCGGAGCGAAGCGGAGGTCGGGTGAGGGGGTAGAAATCTTTCCGTCAAGGCAAGCCAAGATCGTATCAAGGACCGCTCGGCGCTCGGCCAACACTTCGTGGTTCCAGAATCTCAGAACGGAATACCCTTGGCCGTTCAGCCAAGCGGTTCTCACGGCATCGGCTGGGGAATCCGCGTGCTGGCTGCCGTCAAGTTCGACAATCAGGCCGTTCTCGCGGCAAACGAAATCGGCGATGAAGGGGCCGAGAGGCACTTGCCTCACAAATTTGTAACCGTTGAGATGACGGCCTCTCAGTTCGCCCCAAAGTCTGTATTCAGCCTCGGTCTCGTCAACCCGCAGCCTTCGGGCGCGTTCGGTTGCCCCGACCTTCCTTTTGGTCGGATCTGTCGGCGCTGCCCCCTCACCCGACCTCCGCTTCGCTCCGGCCACCCTCTCCCCGTGGGGGAGAGGAGGAAGCTCATGCTGCCCCCACTCAATCATCATAGCTATGCCCTGCCCGCAGCCCATCGCGCACGCGCGCGGCGATCGCCAGGAACTCCGGCGTCTCGCGGATGTCGAGCGGCCGCTCCTTCGGCAGCGTCGATTCGATGACATCGCTGACCCGGCCCGGACGCGGCGACATGACGACGATGCGCGTCGACAGGTAGACGGCTTCCGGAATGGAATGGGTGACGAAGCAGATGGTCTTGTTCGTCCGTCCCCACAGTTCAAGCAATTGCTCGTTGAGGTGGTCGCGCACGATCTCGTCCAGCGCGCCGAACGGCTCGTCCATCAGCAGGAGGTCGGCGTCGAAGGCGAGCGCACGCGCGATCGAGGCGCGCTGCTGCATGCCGCCGGAAAGCTGCCAGGGATACTTCTTCTCGAAGCCACTGAGATTGACGAGGTCGAGCGTGCGCTTGATGCGCTCCGCCTGCTCGGCCCTGGACAGGCCCATGATCTCCAGCGGCAGCGCGACATTGCGTTCGATGGTGCGCCAGGGAAATAGGGCGGCTGCCTGGAAGACATAGCCATAGGCGCGTTTCTCGCGCGCCTGTTCCGGCGTCATGCCGTTGACCGAAATCGCCCCCGAGGTCGGCTTTTCCAGATCGGCGATGACGCGCAGCAAAGTGGTCTTGCCGCAGCCCGACGGCCCGATGAAGGAGACGAACTCACCCTTGCCGATGGTCAGGTCGACATTGGACAGCGCCTGCACCGGCCCGTCATTGGTCTGGAAGGTGAGGCCAAGTTTGTTTGCCGAAACGACGGCTGGCGAAGTTCCCGTCATCGGTTGCGGCCTGCCTGTTCCCGCGGCGCCGTCCCGATTCCGATTGCTTTTATCGCGATGTTGTTTTCCATTCGACCCGTCCCATTGGCCTTCAGTCCTGCTGACTTTGTTCCACTCAACCGACGCCCGGAGTTTCCCGATGTCGCCTAAACCCACTTGTCATCTTATCCGCCCTGAAAGCACTTATGAAGGCAAGCAGGGTCTGACCTATTTCGCCGGCATCGCCACCGAGTCGGTCGGCTCTTCCGGCATCTGCATGCACGTGCTCACCATGCCGCCCGGCGCCCGCGCCAAGGCGCATCTGCACGAGAACCATGAAACGGCGATCTACGTGCTGTCCGGCGAGGTCCATACCTGGTATGGCGACCGGCTGGAGCATCACATCGTCGTCAAGGCCGGTGACCTCTTCTACATTCCCGCAGGGGTGCCGCATTTGCCTGCCAATCTGAGCAACGCCCCTCCTCCGCCGTCATCGCCCGCACCGACCCCAACGAACAGGAAAGCGTCGTCCTGTTGCCGGAACTGGATGCGCTGGTCGCCTGAGACCGGCATTGGCCGGTGGGCAGTCCGCATGGGGAATGCAGGTAGAACAATTGCCTCAGGCCGGCGCCGCCCCTCATTGCCCTGCCGGGCACTTCTCCCCGTATAGTGACGGGGAGAAGGGCGATGAGTGCGACCTCGGTGCTCTTTCTGGCAACGCAGGCGATTGGCGAAATCCTTCGCGACGGCGTCCTTCTCCCCGTCTCTATACGGGGAGAAGATGCCGGCAGGCAGATGAGGGGCGGCGCCGACCTCGGCAATCATCGGCACCGAGACATTTCCATATGGGTGTTGCCATCCAAGGTCAGTATCGCGGTTGCCGCCATCGCGGGAGCAAGAGTCCGCATCCTCAAACCCCGGTCGCCGGAATGCCGGTCCGCTCGACCTTGCGCGGCGCGGTGATCTCTTTCCAGGTCGACAGCGCCCGGTTGACCGCGGCGTTCGGCTCGCGGCCGACGAACTGGCCATGGCCGGGCTTCGCCTTCACCTCGGCTTCCTCGATCGACAACTCGCCGCGCGAGAAGACGAAGCGCGGCAGACCCGTCACCTCGACGCCTTCGAAGACGTTGTAGTCGATGACAGACTGCTGCTTCTTCGAAGAAATCGTCTTCTTGGCGCTAGGATCCCAGACGATGATGTCGGCATCGGCACCTTCGACGATGGCGCCCTTTTTCGGATACATGTTGAGGATCTTGGCGATGTTGGTCGAGGTCACGGCGACGAACTCGTTCATCGTCAGCCGCCCGGTGTTGACGCCCTTGGTCCACAGCACCGGCAGCCGGTCCTCGAGGCCGCCTGTGCCGTTGGGGATCTTGGTGAAATTGCCGACGCCGAAGCGCTTCTGCTCGGTGGTGAAGGCGCAATGATCGGTCGCCACCACCTGCAGCGAACCTGCCTGCAGGCCGGCCCACAGCGAATCCTGGTGCAGCTTGTTGCGGAAGGGCGGGCTCATCACGCGACGCGCGGCATGGTCCCAGTCCTTGTCGAAATACTCGCTCTCGTCGAGCGTCAGGTGCTGGATCAGAGGCTCGCCGAATACCCGCATGCCTTTCTGGCGCGCCCGGCGGATCGCCTCGTGGCTCTGCTCGCAGGAGACGTGCACGACATAAAGCGGCACGCCGGCCATGTCGGCGATCATGATGGCGCGATTGGTCGCCTCGCCCTCCACTTCCGGTGGGCGAGAATAGGCATGCCCTTCGGGGCCATTGTTCCCGGCGGCGAGCAGCTTCTGCGACAGAGCGGCGACCACATCGCCATTCTCGGCATGCACCAGCGGCAGTGCGCCGAGGTCGGCGCAGCGCTGGAACGACGCGTACATCTCGTCGTCGTCGACCATCAGCGCGCCCTTGTAAGCCATGAAGTGCTTGAACGAGGTGATGCCCTTGTCGACGACGGTGGCCATCTCGTCGAACACCTGCTTGCCCCACCAGGTGATCGCCATGTGGAAGGAATAATCGCAGGCAGCCTTCGAGGTCTTGTTGTCCCACATCTGCAAGGCCTCGAGCAGCGATTGCTGTGGGGACGGCAGGCAGAAATCGACCACCATGGTGGTGCCGCCGGCAAGGGCCGCGCGCGTGCCGGATTCGAAATCATCGGCGGAATAGGTGCCCATGAACGGCATTTCGAGATGGGTATGCGGATCGATGCCACCCGGCATCACATAGCAACCGGTGGCATCATACTCATGGTCGCCATGCAGGCCCGAGCCGATGGCGACGATCTTGCCGTGCTGCATCAGCACGTCGGCCTTCCACGTGCGATCGGCGGTGACGATGGTGCCGTTCTTGATGACTTTGGTCATTTTGCTGTTCCCTGTTCTTCTCTTCGCGCTTCTTGGTGAGCGACGTTTGAAGGTAAATCTCTTGGCTCACTCCACGATGACGGCCGTCTCCACCACCGCGTGGAACAGAACGTCGGCTCCGGCCGCGGCCCATTCCTTGGTGATCTCTTCCGCCTCGTTGTGGCTCAACCCATCCACGCAAGGGCACATCACCATGGCGGTCGGCGCGACGCGATTGATCCAGCAGGCGTCGTGGCCGGCACCTGAGACGATGTTGCGGTGCGTATAGCCGAGCCGATCGGCGGCATCGCGGATCGCTTTGACGCAGCCCTTGTCGAAAGTGACCGGATCGAAATGACCGACCTGCTCGATCTCGTATCGGATGTCGAGCGCGTCGCAGATCGTGTCGATGCCTTCGCGGATGCGGCCATCCATGGCGTCGAGCACTTCCTTCTCCGGCGAGCGGATGTCGATGGTGAAGACGGTGCGCCCGGCGATGATATTGCGCGAGTTGGGATAGACCTCCATGTGGCCGACCGCGCCGACGGCATCGGGCTGGTAGTCCATGGCGATCTCGTGCACCAGTTCGATTACACGAGCCATGCCGAGCCCGGCGTTGCGGCGCTTGGGCATCGGCGTCGAGCCTGTATGCGCCTCCTTGCCGGTCAGCGTCACCTGCAGCCATTTCAGCCCTTGGCCATGGGTGACGACACCGATGTCGATGCCTTCGTCCTCCAGGATCGGGCCCTGTTCGATATGCAGTTCGAAGAAGGCGTGAATCTTGCGGTCGCCGACCTTCTCGGTGCCCTTCCAGCCGATGCGCTCCAGTTCCTCGCCGAATTTCTTGCCGTTCTTGTCGGCATGCTCGTAGACATCGGCCTGGTCGAGCACGCCGGCGAACACGCCGGAGGCCATCATCGCAGGGGCGAAGCGCGCGCCTTCCTCGTTGGTCCAGTTGGTGACGACGATCGGATGTTTCGTCTTGATGCCGAGATCGTTGAGCGAGCGCACGATCTCCAGGCCGCCGAGAACGCCGAGAACGCCGTCATACTTGCCGCCGGTCGGCTGCGTATCGAGATGGCTGCCGACATAGACCGGCGGCAGGCTGGGGTCGGTGCCTTCGCGGCGGGCAAACATGGTGCCCATCTCGTCGACGCCCATTTCGAGCCCGGCCGCATCGCACCAGCGCTTGAACAGGTGCCGGCCCTCGCCGTCCTCGTCGGTCACGGTCTGGCGATTGTTGCCGCCGGCAATGCCGGGGCCGATCTTCGCCATCTCCATGATGGAATCCCACAAGCGGTCTGAATTGATTCGCAGATTTTCGCCGGGTGCGGCCATCTCGAGTTCCCATCTACACCAGGAGTCTTGTCGCCCCTTGAGTGATTTGCATCCTGACCGTATGGTCAGCTTTCAGAGTACACAACCTGACCAAGCGGTCAACTAGAATCTTGGGGAAGACATGACCGAAGCCACCCGCCCCATGCGGCGCCAGGACATCCGCCGGGAGAACGAAAAAGCCATTCTCGTCGCCGCCGAAAAGGTATTCGCCGAGGCGGGGTTTGGCGGCGCCACGATGCAGTTGATCGCCGATCTGGCGGGTTTGCCAAAGGCAAATCTCCACTACTATTTCGCCACCAAGGAAGAGCTCTACCGATCCGTCGTCCAGAACATTTTTGAAATCTGGCTACAGGCCGCCAATTGCTTCGACGCGGCGCGCGGGCCGATAGACGGCATCAGTGCCTATATCGACGCCAAGATGGAGATATCGCGCCGCCATCCGGACGGCTCCAAGGTCTGGGCTTCCGAAGTGATGCACGGTGCGCCGGTGCTTCAGGACTATATGGAATCGACGCTGCGCGAATGGACCGACGGCCGCGTCGAGATCATCCGGCGCTGGATCGAGGAACGCAAGATGGACCCGGTGGATCCGCGCCACCTGCTCTACATGCTTTGGGCGGCGACCCAGCATTATGCCGATTTCGGCCATCAGATCGAGACGCTCAACGGCGGCAAGCCTCTGTCCGACCGGCAATGGCGGGAAGCCAAGGAAAATATCAAACGGGTGATCCTGACCGGAATCGGCGCACAGCCCGCCTGACCGCGGCCGCCCTTTGCCACAATAGGTTCGGGTCAGCGCGGCGCCGCGCTGACCTGCCGGTTTGCGGCGACTCTCGCCTGCGTCGGGAGGGTGGCCGCGGTAGTGCCTCAGTCGATCGACCGCAGCACTTCGCGCACATGGTCGATCAGTTCGTTGATCTGGCCCTTGGTGATGATCAGCGGCGGCGACAGCGCGATGATGTCGCCGGTGGTGCGGATCAGCGCGCCGCGCTCGAACGCCTTGACGAAGGCCGAGAAGGCCCGCTTGGTCGGGCTGCCGGCGATCGGCGCCAGCTCGATCGCACCGATCAGGCCGATGTTCCTGATGTCGATGACATGCGGCTCGCCCTTCAGCGAATGCAGCGCGTCTTCCCAATAAGGCGCCAGCTCCTCGCCACGCGTCAGCAGGCCCTCTTCCTTGTAGGTGTCGAGCGTGCCGAGTGCGGCGGCGCAGGCGATCGGATTGCCCGAATAGGTGTAGCCGTGGAAGAACTCGATCATGTGCTCCGGGCCGGTCATGAAGGCGTCGTGGATTTCCTTCTTCACGAACACGGCACCCATCGGGATGACGCCGTTGGAGACACCCTTGGCGGTGGTCATGATGTCGGGCGTGACGCCGAAATAGTCGGCGGCGAACGGTGCGCCGAGACGGCCGAAACCGGTGATGACCTCGTCGAAGATCAACAGGATGCCGTGCTTGGTGCAGATTTCGCGCAGCTTCTCGAGATAGCCCTTCGGCGGCAGGATGACGCCGGTGGAGCCGGCGACCGGTTCGACGATGACGGCGGCGATGGTCGAGGCATCATGCAAAGCGACGATACGCTCCAGCTCGTTGGCGAGTTCCGCGCCATGCTCCGGCACGCCCTTGGAGAAGGCATTCTTCTCCGGCAGGTGCGTGTGCGGCATGTGGTCGACGCCGCCCAGCAGCGTGCCGAACATCTTGCGGTTGGTGACGATGCCGCCGACCGAGATGCCACCGAAATTGACACCGTGATAACCGCGCTCGCGACCAATGAGGCGGGTGCGTGAGCCCTCGCCCTTCACGCGGTGATAGGCGATCGCCATCTTCAGCGCCGTCTCGACCGATTCCGAACCGGAATTGGTGAAGAACACATGGTCCATGCCCTTGGGCGCGACATCGACCAGGCGGTTGGCCAGCTCGAACACGATCGGATGACCCATCTGGAAGGCCGGGGCGTAGTCGAGTTCGGCGGCCTGTTGCTGGATCGCCTCCGTGATCTTCGGACGGCAATGGCCGGCATTGACGCACCACAGGCCGGCGGTGCCGTCCAGCACCTTGCGGCCGTCGCTGGTCGTGTAATGCATGTCCTTGGCGGACACGAACATGCGCGGCGCCTGCTTGAACTGCCGGTTTGCCGTGAACGGCATCCAGAATGCGCTGAGATCGTTCGGCGTGACTTTCAGCCGGTTGGACATGACCAAGACTTCCCCTTGTAACCTGTTTCGCTGCGTCCAACGCTTGGTCTTTGCCGCGCATTCATGCTACGCAAATTTTGACCGATTGGACAAACGTTAGCACCGCCCTGTCGGCGGTCAATGGATTACTAGCGGAAATGCGGCTCCTGAAGTGCGTTCCACAGGCTGGAGAAAAACTGGTCCAGAGAATTGGTCCAGATGACCGTCTATGCGAGGGGCCGCAACGGTGACCACGAGCACGCAAGCCCCTCGCCGCACCCGCATCCAGCAGGAAAAGCGCGAACTGATCCTGGAGGCCGCGCTCGAAGTGTTCTCCACCAACGGCTTCCGCGGCTCGACCATCGACCAGATCGCCGAAGCCGCCGGCATGTCGAAGCCGAACTTGCTCTACTATTTCCGCCGCAAGGAAGACATTCACGAGACATTGATGGAGCGGCTGCTCGAAACCTGGCTGGCGCCGCTCAGGGAACTTGACGACATCGGCGATCCGATGACCGAACTCAGGAGCTATATCAGGCGCAAGCTGGAAATGGCGCGCGATTTTCCGCGCGAGAGCCGGCTGTTCGCCAACGAGATCCTGCAGGGGGCGCCGCGCATCATGCCGTTGCTGGTGGGCGAGTTGAAGACATTGGTCGACGAGAAAGCCGCCGTCATCAAGGGCTGGATGCGCGCCGGCAAGATCGCCCGGACCGATCCCTGGCACCTGATCTTCTCGATCTGGGCGACGACGCAGCATTATGCCGATTTCGACGTCCAGGTCCGCGCCGTGCTGGGACCAAACCGCGGCGGCGACGGTCGCTTCGAGGACGCTGCCCGCTTCCTCGAGCAATTGTTCCTCGATGGGCTGAAGCCTAAAAACTGAGGTCTCGTCTTTTCGTCATCCTATGGCGGAGCAAGGAGCGAAGCGACGCGGCTCAGACCATAGGATCCATGCCTTGACTTTAAAGCGGCACAACGGATCCAGAATTCTGCTCCGCCGCGCTCTTCAATCTGGGTCGCGGCATGGATCCCAGGGTCTCCGCGACGGCGCTTTGCTCCCGCTCCGCCCATGGATGACGACGCTGAGGGATCTCAGGCGCTGCGCCGTTCGGCCGGCATCGCGTCGAGCAATTGTTGCAGCTTGGCGATCGAGTTCTGCTCGGCGAGCGGCGTGTAGACGATCAGCCGCATGTCCGAGCCGTCGTCGATCGACAGGCTCATATGCTCGAAAGCCATCAAGCCTGCCTTGGGATGCCGGACGTGCTTCACGCCGGTCAGTTTTCGCGCCACATCGCGCCGGGGCCACCAGTCGCGGAACTCGGGACTTGAGTTCATCATCAGCGCGATCAGCCTGTCGAAATCGGGATCGCCGACATATTTGGCGCTTTCGGCACGAAACGAGGCGAGCACCACGCGGGCGAGTTCTTCCCAGTCGACCAGCAGGCGGCGGTGGTGCGGGTTGGTGAACACAATGTGGACGATATTTCTGCTATCGCCCTCCAGCAGGCCATAGTCGCCGAACACCGCCACGGCCGCTTCGTTCCAGGCAAGAACGTCCCAACGCCGGCCGACGACATAGGCGGGCTGCAGCACCAGGCTTTGCAGCATATGCAACAGCGTGGCGTCGACCTTCTCGGGCGCCGCCACACGACGTTCCGGCTGCTGGCGGCCGGCCAGAATGAACAGATGCCGCTTCTCGACGGCGTCGAGGCGCAAAGCCTCGCAGAGCGCCACCAGCACTTCCACCGAGGGCCGCACGTCCCTGCCCTGTTCGAGCCAGGTGTACCAGGTGGTGCCGACACCGGCGATCATCGCCACTTCCTCACGCCGCAGACCCGGCGTGCGCCGTCGCGGACCTGTCGCGATGCCGGTGGCCGATGGCGTCAGCCTTTCCCGGCGCGAACGCAGGAAGGCGCCGAGTTCGCGCCGGCGGCTCTCGTCGGTTGATCGGGTGGAGGCAGCGGGAACGTCCATGCCGGCTATTATAGCAGTATTGATACCAGGATAAAGTTTGAACTGTTTGCCACGGGCAAAGCGCCCCATCTTGCGTTCAGAGCGACAACAGGAGGCTCTGAACATGGAATTGAAAGACAAGACCATCCTCATCACCGGCTCGACCGACGGCGTCGGCAGGGTCGTGGCGCAAAGGCTGGGTGCCGCCGGCGCACGCGTGCTGGTGCATGGCCGCGATGCCACACGCGGCAAGACTGTTGTCGCCGAGATCGAAGCCGCCGGCGGCAAGGCCGAGTTTTTCGCGGCCGATCTCGCTTCGCTGGCGGAGGTAAGACGCCTCGCCGAGGCCGTGCGCAGCAGCACAACCCGCCTCGACATCCTCATCAACAATGCCGGCGTCGGCACTGCTGGCGACAAGCGACAGACAAGCGCCGATGGCTACGAACTGCGCTTCGCCGTCAATTATCTCGCCGGCTTCCTGCTGGCCTCGGAACTGCTGCCGCTGCTCAGGGCAAGCGCCCCGGCGCGCATCGTCAACGTCGCGTCCGCCGGCCAGCAGGCGATCGATTTCGACGACGTCATGCTGACCCACGGCTATAGCGGCGTGCGCGCCTACTGCCAGAGCAAACTGGCGCAGATCCTGTTCACCGTCGATCTGGCCGAGCAGTTGAAAGGCAGCGGCGTCACCGTCAACGCGCTGCATCCGGCGAGCTACATGAACACCACCATGGTCCGACAGGCGGGCGTGACGCCATGGAGTTCGGTCGAAACCGGCGGCGACGCCATCTTGAACCTCGCCACCTCATCCGCGCTCGAAGGGCGCAGCGGCCTCTATTTCGACGGCCTGCGCGAATCCCGCGCCGACGCCCAGGCCTATGACGCCAGGGCAAGACGTCAATTGCGCAGCCTGAGCCTCGACCTCGTCGGGTTGGCTTCGCCAAAATCGAAGGAAGAACAATCATGACCAGCAGGACCGAACACACAGTCATCATCGGCGGCTCGTCCGGCATCGGCCTGGCGACAGCGCGCAAACTGCTCGGCCCGGGCATGAAGGTCACCATCACCGGACGCAACCAGGACAAGCTCGTCAGCGCCTGGAAAAGCCTTGGCGGCGCCGCCGACAAGGCCGCCTTCGACGCTTCGAAGCCGGATGAGGTGCGCCAGTTCTTCGGCCGGCTCGGTCCGTTCGACCACCTCGTTCTGGCGGCGAGCGGCGGCAAGGGTCTTGGCCCGTTCGAGACGCTCGACCTTGCAGACATCGGCGGCGGCGTCGACGAGAAGGTGCGGCCGCAACTGTCCTGCCTGCAGGCTGCCTTGCCGACGCTGAACAAATCGGGATCGGTCACCTTCATTTCGGCGGTGTCGGCTCAAGTCGCGATGCCGGGCGTCGCCGGCATCGGCGCCATCAACGGCATGCTGCTGACCGTCGCGCCGATCCTGGCGGTAGAACTGAAGCCGCTACGCGTCAATGTCGTGGCGCCCGGCGTCATCGACACGCCATGGTGGGATTTTCTGCCCGCTGAGCAGCGGCAGGCGGTCTTTGCCGAATATGCCGAAAAAACACCGGTCGGCCGCATCGGCCGCGCCGAGGACGTCGCCTCGGCGATAGCCTTCCTCGTCTCCAACAGCTTCATGACCGGCCAGGTGCTGACCTGCGACGGCGGCCTGCGGTTTGCCGCTTGAACCGCCAACAGTTAATTGGAAATGAGGCCGGGCAAGAAGGCAAGCACCATCAGCCCGGCAACGACCGCATACCAGACAACGAGGTGAACTGCCTTCGTCAACGAGCGGCCCACTTCGCGTGCCCGCTTTGGGTGAAGGGGATCGTACATTACCTCGACCAGCGCGCCGACATTCCTGGTCGTTGTGTTGACTGGCAGATGCGACTCGAAACGCCACGTCTTGCCCAGCCGATCGGTGAATTCGATGACCGGCGTATCCGGCCCATCGCTCGATTTGTCGATCCTGACCACCTTGCCGGTGGCAAAGGCGCCGCGTCGCCTGAGCACGATGTCACCATAGGTCTGTATGGCGACGAGCACCAGGAAGAAGACGCCACACAGGAAGCACCATATCTGAATATCGCTCGGATGCCCGCCAACGGCTTCCGCAACAGCTCGGAACGGAAACAGCGCCTGATGGAAGGCTTCCGAAACGCGTGCCCAGAATGCAGTCCCGCTCTGCTCAATGAACGCTCCGACGGGCGAACCTGTATTTGCCAATACAGGACAATCGCGACAGAGCGATTAACGCAGAGCCATCATATGCGCCGAATCCGCCGGAGATCAAAGCGAGGCGGGCCCTCAACAGACCCGCATGATTATGGAACGATCAGGCCGCCTTGGCGGCCGGCATCGGATGGATGGCATGGAACGGGATGCAAAGCCGGTTCCAGGTGTTGATCATGCCGACCGCGACGGACAGCTTGACCAGTTCCTCTTCCGACAAATGCTCCAGCGTGCGGATGTAAAGCTGGTCCGGCACACCATTTTTGGCGATCAGCGTCACTGCCTCGGTCCAGGCGAGGGCGGCGCGTTCCCGCTCGGAGAAGAGCGGCGATTCCTTCCAGGCGGCGATCAGATAGAGCCGCTGTTCGGTCTCACCGTCGCGCCTGGCCTCGCGGCTGTGCATCTCGACGCAGAAGGAACAGCCATTGATCTGCGAGGCCCTGAGCTTGATCAGGTGCAGCAGGCTCACCTCCAGTCCGCATTCGTCGACCGCCTTGTTGAGCGCCGACACCGCCTTCATGATTTCCGGCGCCTTGGCGAAAAACTGCATTCTCTGTTTCATCGTCTTTCCTTTCGCATCCTTGGGGAGGTTAGGCTTGGTTGGTTGAACTGGATTTCTGCGGCCGCTGATGGCGCTCCACGAAGGCGCAGCTCGCGGCAAACGATCTGGGGTCGCCTTCCGCTGCGTAATCCGCCACGATGTCAGACAACTTCACCTCGGCCAGCGCTGCCCGGTAGGCGCGCTCCGCCTTCAACATCGCGGCGTTGATGCCGCAAGGTTTGACATAGGCCGAGGCATCGATCTTGACCGGACCGTTGCGGCGGATCTCGCCGCAGCGAAACGCCGGCTCGCGCCCTTCGATGGCCAGCACGATGTCAAGCAGTGTTATGCGCTCGGCAGGCCGTGCCAGCCGGTAGCCACCGGCCGGACCCGGCACCGATTCCAGAACACCGGACGCCGTCAGCATGTTGAGATGCTTCAGCAAATAGCTCGCCGATAGGCCAAAGGATTCCGCCAGCGCAGCGCCCGGCATGGTGCTGTTGCCGTCGACGCTCGCCAGGGTGGCCGCGCAGTGGATGGCCGCCTCAACGCCCTCGCCCAGCTTCATGATGCCAATCTCCAATTCATGGATATCTTTTATCGTGGATAAACTTTATCTGCAATAGGGAACTGAAAAAACGGCGCCCGAAGGCGCCGCTTTTTTCGTCGAATATCTGCTCGCTACTCCGCCGCCACCTTGGCCATCGGGTTGTTCGGGTGTGTCGTCCAGTTGGCGTAGACCGGCGACACGGGTCTGCCGGTGCGCTCGTCCATCACGCCCGCCGCCAGCGGCTCCATGGTGATGCAATTGTCGACCGGGCAGACATTGACGCACAAATTGCAGCCGACGCATTCGGCCTCGATCACCTCGAAATGCCTGACGCCGTTGACCATGCTGGTGATCGCCTGGTGCGAAGTGTCCTCGCAGGCGATGTGGCAGCGGCCGCATTTGATGCAGGCGTCCTGGTCGATATGCGCTTTGGCGACATAGTTGAGGTTGAGGTACTGCCAGTCGGTGACATTGGGCGTGGCGCGGCCGATGACGTCGTCGAGCGAGCGGTGGCCCTTCTCGTCCATCCAGTTTTCGAGACCGGCGATCATCTCCTGCACGATCTTGAAGCCGTAGGTCATCGCCGCCGTGCAGACCTGCACATTGCCGGCGCCCAGCGCCATGAATTCGGCGGCGTCCCGCCATGTGGTGATACCGCCGATGCCGGAAATCGGCAGGCCGCGGGTTTCGGGGTCGCGGGCGATCTCGGCCACCATGTTCATGGCGATCGGCTTCACCGCCGGCCCGCAATAGCCGCCATGCGAACCCTTGCCGTCGATGGTCGGCATCGGTGCGAAACTGTCGAGGTCGACCCCGGTGATCGAGTTGATGGTGTTGATCAGCGATACCGCGTCGGTGCCACCGGCATGTGCGGCCCGCGCCGGCTTGCGGATATCGGTGATGTTGGGCGTCAGCTTGGTGATGACGGGCATGCGCGTGTACTGCTTGCACCAGCGCACCACCATTTCGATGTATTCAGGCACCTGGCCGACGGCCGCGCCCATGCCGCGCTCCGACATGCCGTGTGGGCAGCCGAAATTGAGCTCGATGCCGTCGGCGCCGGTCTCCTCGACCAGCGGCAGGATGGATTTCCAGCTTTCCTCGACGCAAGGCACCATGATTGATGCGATCAGCGCGCGGTCGGGCCAGTCCATCTTGACCTGCTTCATCTCGCGCAGATTGGTCTGCAAATCGCGGTCGGTGATCAGCTCGATGTTGTTGAGGCCGAGCAGGCGCCGGTCGGCACCCCAGATGGCGCCATAGCGCGGGCCGTTGACGTTGACCACCGGAGGGCCTTCCTCGCCCAGCGTCTTCCAGACGACACCGCCCCAGCCGGCCTTGAAGGCACGAACGACGTTGTAGGCCTTGTCGGTCGGCGGAGCCGAGGCCAGCCAGAACGGATTTGGCGATTTGATGCCGACGAAATTGTTTCTGATATCTGCCATGCTCATGCCCTCCCGTTCGATGCCAGTGCCCGGTTGATCGATTCCGCCGCATCGCGTCCTTGCGCAACGGCTGAGACCGTCAGGTCATCACCACCAAAAATACAATCGCCGCCGGCCCAGACCTTGGCCAGCGAGGTGCGCCCCTCCTCGTCAACCTTGATGCGGCCGGCTTCGAGGTCGATCGACGCCCCACTGCCGTTGAGTGCGACCGGCACAAAACTCTGGCCGATCGCCTTGAACACCTGGTCGGCAACCAGTGTCAGCGTCTCGCCGGTGCCGGCAAGCTTGTCACCGTCGAGGGCGGTGTATTCGAGTTCGATGCCCGACACCTTGCCACCTTCGGCAATCACCCGCTTCGGTTGCAGCCAATGACGGATGGTGACGCCGTTGGCGGCGGCCAGGTCCTGCTCGAATTCGGAGGCGTTCATATGCTCCTGGCCGCGCCGGTAGCAGATCGTCACCTCTTCGGCGCCAAGCAGCTTCGACTGGACGGCGGCATCGATCGCCGTCATGCCGCCACCGATGACGACGACGCGGCGGCCGACCGGCAGACCAGAGAGGTCGCTGGCCTGGCGCAGTTCGGCAATGAATTCGACCGCGTTGGTGACGCCGGCCGCATCCTCGCCATCGGCGCGCAGCGCGTTGACGCCGCCCAGCCCCATGCCGAGGAACACCGCATCGTAATTGCGGATCAGGTCGGAGAGTTGATAGTCGCGGCCGAGCGCCTTGCCGTTCTGGATGTCGATCCCACCGATCGCGGTGACATAGTCGACCTCGGCCTGGGCGAAGTTGTCGACGCTCTTATAGGCGGCGATGCCGTATTCGTTGAGGCCGCCGGCCTTCGGGCGCGCCTCCAGGATAGTCACGTCATGGCCATGGCGGGCGAGCCGGTGCGCCGCGGCAAGGCCGGCCGGGCCGGCGCCGACCACGGCGACCGCCTTCCCTGTTGGTTCGGCACGTGGATAAAACTGCTTGTTCTCGCTCATCGCGACGTCGGTGGCGTAGCGCTGCAGGCGGCCGATCTGCACCGGCTTGCCTTCCGCCACCTCGCGCACGCAGACCTCCTCGCACAGTGTCTCGGTCGGGCAGACGCGGGCGCACATGCCGCCCAGGATGTTCTGGTCGAAGATGGTCTTGGCCGACCCGATCGGGTTGCCGGTCGAGATCTGGCGGATGAACAGCGGAATGTCGATCGAGGTCGGGCATGCATTCATGCACGGCGCGTCGTAGCAGAAATAACAGCGGTCGGATTCGACCAGCGCCTCGTGATGATCGAGCGGCGGATGCAGGTCGGAAAAATTGTCCGCGTATTGGTCGGGCAGAAGTCGGCCGCCGACGATACCCTCTTTGAACTGGCCCTCTGGCATTTTCAGTTCCCCATGTTTTCGTTTTGGGGAAGGCTAGCACATTTTATTTTTTTATCAATTGGTCAATTTTTGACGCAAGGCACTGAAAAGGCTGAACTAAAAGATGACACAAGCATTCAAGTTAAGGTGCGTGAGGCAAGCATAGAGCCGCCGCCCATGCCAATGCCATGGATCGACCTGATCTCATCGGCGACCAATTGCTGCAACGTCCAAAGATTGCGGTCGCGGATGCCGAATTCCTCGAGGTGGCCGACCGTGTTGTAAAGGTATTCCGCCCCGGAGCCGACATGGCCGCAGGCGCGCGCCAGCACCCGTGCCACAGTCTCCAGCGGCTGCCCAAGCGAAGTGCCTCTACCCGTCACCCCGACCCAGAAACCCAGCGCCCGCAACGGCCCTTGCGCCGTACGCACCGGAACCCACCTGACCGAAGCGACGCTCTCATGATCGTCGATTTCGCGCCGCAATAGCCTTTCGATCTGAGCAGTCTTCTCCCCTTCCGGCAAACGATAGATCACGCCATCGCATCGCCCGCCGCGTTCGAGCGCCATCATCAGTCCAGGCTGCGCGACGCTGCCGCGCCAGCGAACCATGTCGATGCAGAAGGAGCGGTGCCAGCCATGGGCGGTGGCGCGCTGGCGTTCGACAGACTCGAAAGCCGGCTTCCAGATCAGCGAGCCATAGGCGAACACCCATAACGGCCCCTCATCGGCTTCATCGGACAGCCGCGCGGAGAGAGCCTGGAAATCCTCGTCGCTCAGTTGTGTCCAGCTGCCGCTGGGCCCGGGATCGGCCTCCTCGCGATGGCACAGTGCGACAAGCTCGGCTGTGAGTGACATCTGCCGCATGGATCGAGGCCCCCTTCTCGACGCCAAGCAAAGGCGAAAATCGCAAGGCATGCAAGATGCCTGGAGGCTGCGCCTTGCCGTTTCCGATTTCTAGCCCAGATGTCGGATTTCTGTCGTCGAGATCGTCCTAGGATGGATCGAACGACGATCGGTGCACAACGGTGAGGAGACCGACCATGCCAAAATCCCCGATGCCCTTCTTCTGGTATGAACTGATGACATCAGACCTCGACGCCGCCGAGGCTTTTTACACCGCCGTGGTCGGCTGGCGGGCCGAGCCCTTCGACAAGACCCCGGGCATGCCGCGCTATATCGTCATGAATGTCGGCGAGCGCGGCGTCGGCGGCCTGATGACGATACCCGAGGATGCGGCCAAGATGGGCATGCCGCCCGCCTGGCTGGGCTATATCCACGCCAGGGATGTCGACGCAGCAACGGCGTCGCTGGAAAAAGCAGGTGGCGCCGTTCACCGCCGGCCCGACGACATTCCAGGCGTCGGCCGCTTCGCCGTCGTGGCCGACCCGCAAGGCGCGACCTTCATGTTCCTGCAGCCGAACGGTCCGGACCAGCCCGTCGTGCCGGCCAGCACGCCGGGCCATATCGGCTGGCACGAACTCTACACGAGCGACTGGAAGGCCGCGTTCGATTTCTATTCCGGCCAGTTCGGCTGGGTCAATGCCGGCGAATTCGACATGGGCCCGATGGGCATCTACCAGACCTTTACCGCCGGCCCTGAATCCGGTGGCGGCATCATGAACAAGCCCGAGCAGATTCCGGTGCCGGTCTGGCAGTTCTATTTCAATGTCCCGGCCATCGACGCGGCCGCCAAACGCGTCACCGACAATGGCGGCAAGATCCTGATGGGGCCGATGGACGTCCCCGGTGGCAGCTGGATCGTGCAATGCCAGGATCCGCAAGGTGCGCATTTCGCTTTGATGGCGCCGGTGCGGTAGCGTCCGCGCCAACCGCTGATATCACGCTTGCTGGCGTCGGATCATTCCGGCGCCAGCACCGCGACCTTGAGGGTCTCTTTCTTGGCACCGCTGAACTGGACGGTGGCTTGGCCGGCCGCCAGCTTGAAGCGCACGCTCTTGCGGATGCCGGGGCACGTCTTGACGCCGCTATAGCCCACCGATTTCACCGCATGGCCGTCCTGGATGACATCGATCCAGGCCTCGCCCGACAGGCTGATCTGGATGGCTCCCTCCGGCGGCACCGCCACGCTGGCGACGGCGCCGAACGTGCCCGCTGCCGGCGCGTGTTCGGGCGGCACGGCAAAGCCGGCCTTCTCGGCCGGCACCAACGCCAGATCCGCGGCGGCACCAACTGCGAGCGTCGCTCCGGACGGCGTTGAGGGTGCAGCGGGAAACAGCGCCTGTTCGCGCGTCACCGGCCATTTGAAGGCCTCGCAGCCGGCATCCTCGGCCATGGCGAAGCTAGTGCCTGCAACGAGTGCGAATAGGCTGATGATTACTTTTTTCATGGCAAGGAAATCCACACGTTCAGAGTGCCTATGTCAATACAACCATAGCGACAAAAATACAACCCAGGCGAGAATAATATGGGGAAGGCATACCGGGGAACGTTTTCAATCACCGATTGTTGATGACATGCCAGGGGAAGTGAATGGTCCATCACTGGGCGATAATCTATCGCCGGGCCGGAGGGTAAAAATGGAGTTGAGATGAAACTTTTTGAAGGCCTTGCCAAGTACCAGCAGCAGGCGCTTGGGGTGTTGCGCATCATGACCGCGCTGCAGTTCATCGAACACGGCAGCCAGAAACTGTTCAACTTCCCGGTAAGCGCCCAACCCCACGCCCTTACCGGGCTGACCACGACCGCCGGCATCCTCGAATTCGCCGGTGGCATCTTGCTGGCGCTCGGCCTTTTCACCCGCCCGGTCGCGTTCCTCCTGGCCGGTGAAATGGCGATCGCCTATTTCTCGGCGCACATGCCGCGCGACTTCTTCCCCGTCAACAACAGCGGCGACGCGGCGATCTCGTTCTGCTTCATCTTCCTCTATCTGGTCTTTGCCGGCGCCGGCGCCTTCGCGCTCGACAACCGCCGCAACGCGTGATGCCCTATGCGGGGATGCGCTCTCACCCCCGCATTCGTTCGAAATTCGCATCGAACAGCGGCGTCGCCTGCATGCGCGCAGCATGCCGCTTGCCCAGCAACTCGATCTCGAAGCCGTCGCTCTCGTCGGCGATCTCCTTCGGCACATAGCCCACGGCGACGGACTTCTTCGAATGATGGGCATAACCGCCCGACGTCACCCAGCCACGCACCGCGCCGCCGAACCAGATCGGCTCGTCGCCGATGACATCGGCATCATCGGCATCGACGATGAAGGCGCGCAGCCGCAGCTTGCCACCCTGTTTGCGCTCGGCCAGCGCCGCCGCCTTGCCGATGAAATCCGCCTCCTTGCCATAAGCGACGAAGCGGTCGAGCCCGGCTTCCAGCGGCCCGTAGATCGGCCGGTATTCGCGCCCCCATGAGCCATAGTTCTTCTCCAGACGCAGCGCGTTGAGCGCGCGCGAGCCGAACAGGCCGATGCCGAACTCTTCGCCCGCCGCCATCAAGGCGTTGAACGCCGCACGCTGATATTCCGGCGCCACCCAGATCTCGTAGCCGAGATCACCGGTGTAGCTGACGCGGCCGACCAGGCAAGGCGCCATGCCGATATCCATCTTGCCGATAGCCATGAAGGGAAACGCCGCATTCGATATGTCGCAGCGCGTGGCTTTCGCCAGCACGTCCCTCGCCTTGGGACCGGCGATCGACAGGCCGGTGAGCCTTTGCCCCAGCGCTTCGATGTGGACCGAGCCATCATCGGGCAGATGCTGCTCGAACCAGCGCATGTGATATTGCTCGGCAATGCCGGAGCCGGCCAGGAACCAGCCCCCTTCTTCCCGATCTTGAGGGCCCAGATTGGCCAGCGTGAAATCGCCGATCAGTCTGCCGTCTTCCTTGAGCATCGGTGCCAGGGTCATGCGACCGGGCTTCGGCAGCTTGCAGGCGAGCATCCGGTCGAGCCAGGCCGCCGCCCCCTCGCCCGTCACCTTGTATTTGGCGAAGCTCGATATCTCCGACAGGCCGACGCCTGAGCGCACCGCCGCGACTTCGGCGGCGACATGGGTGAAGTCGCTCGAGCGCCGCCATGAGAACTCGTCCTTGACGCCTTCCGGCGCGTACCAGAGCGGCACCTCCAGCCCGTAGGCGACGCCCCATTGCGCGCCCCTGGCCGACAACAGGTCATAGACGGGCGTCGTCTTCAGCGGCCGCCCGGCCGGCAGTTCCTCGTTGGGAAAGCGGATCGAAAAGCGCCGGGAATAGTTTTCGCGCACCTTGGCATTGGTGTAGGCCATGGTCGCCCAGTCGCCGTAGCGCGTCACGTCCATCGCCCAGATGTCGGCGCCCGGATCGCCCTCGATCATCCAGTTGGACAGCGCCAGACCAACGCCGCCGCCCTGGCTGAAGCCGGCCATGACGCCACAGGCGACCCAGAAGCCCGGCAGGCCGCGCACCGGCCCGACCAGCGGGTTGCCGTCCGGCGCGAAAGTGAAGGGTCCGTTGATGATCTGCTTGATACCGGTGTTCTGGAAAGCCGGGAAATGCCGGAAGCCGACCTCGAGCGACGGCGCGATGCGATCGATGTCCGGCGCCAGCAATTCATGACCGAAATTCCAGGGCGTCTGGTATTCTGACCACGGCTTGTTGGCCTTCTCATAGGTGCCCATCAGCATGCCGCCGCGCTCCTGGCGCAGATAGAGCTCGCCGTCGAAATCGACCGCATGGATGACCTCGGTCCCGGTTTTCTGGTTCCAGGCAGCGACCTCCGGCATGTCCTCGGTGATCAGGTACATGTGCTCCATGGCGAGCACCGGCAGTTCGAGCCCGACCATGCGGCCGACCTCGCGCGCCCACAGGCCGCCGGCATTGACGACATGCTCGGCCACCACCTCGCCCTTGTTGGTGATGACGCGCCACATCCCGTCGGGACGGCGCACGATGTCCTCCACCTTGGTGAACCGTTCGATCTCGGCGCCCAGCTTTCGCGCCGCCTTGGCATAGGCATGCGTGACGCCCGAGGGATCGAGGTGGCCGTCCTCCTTGTTGCGGACGGCGCCGACGAACTGGCTGGGGTCGAGCAGCGGCATCAGTTCGGCCGCCTCTTTGGGCGAGATTTCCTCCAGCTCGATGCCGAGATAACGGCCCTTGGCGACCACCCCGCACAACCAGTCAAGTCGCGCCTCGGTTGCAGCCAAAAGCACGCCACCGGTCAGGTGGACGCCGGTCGCCTGGCCCGACAGCTCCTCGATCTCCTTGTAAAGGTTGATGGTGTATTTCTGCAGCTTGGCGACGTTGGGGTCGCCATTGATCGTGTGCATGCCGCCGGCCGCGTGCCAGGTCGAGCCGGAGGTCAACTCGTCGCGCTCCAGCAGCACGATGTCGGTCCAGCCATGGCGGGCGAGGTGGAACAGCACGGAACATCCGACGACACCGCCGCCAATGACCACGACCTTTGCATGCGATTTCATGAATTTTTCTCTGATATCAACGAGTTGGATGGGTGATGTGAATCGGGATGGGAAGTGCCTCGCGCCGACGCTAAAGTCACGGCTCGCCCTGCCCGATCGCCTCGCGCCGCTTGGCCATGTAAGCCTCGAGCTCTTCGCGCACGGCACTATCCATTGCAGGCTCCACATAGTCTTCCAGCGCCTTTTTCCACAGCCGCGTCGCGCGCGCGGTTGCGTCGAGACCGCCGGCCTCCTGCCAGGCTTCGAAATTCTGCCAGTTGGAGAGCATCGGCTGGTAGAAGGCGGTCGCATAGCGCTCCAGCGTGTGCGGCTCGCCGAAGAAATGGCCGCCGGTCGGCACCGCGCCCAATGCCTCGACGGCAAGCTCGGCCTCGTCGACCACGATCGGGCGCAAAAACTCCATCATGTGCTGGATCATCTCGACGTCGATGATGAATTTCTCAAACGACGCCGTCAGCCCGCCCTCCTGCCAGCCGGCGGCGTGGTAGACGAGATTGCCGTGGCCGAGCACCGCCCCCCACAGCGCCATCAGCGTCTCATAGGCGCCTTGTGCGTCGGCGGCGTTGGAGGCCGAGCCCGGTGTCGTCCGGTATGGTAGGCCATAGCGCCGCGCCAACTGTCCCGAGGCGATGTTGGCCTTGGTGTTTTCGGGCGTGCCGAAGGCCGGCGCGCCCGACTTCATGTCGACATTGGACGTGAAGGCGCCATACATGACCGGCGCGCCCGGACGCACGAGTTGCGTCAGCACAACGCCGAACAGCGCCTCGGCATTCTGCTGCGCCAGGGCGCCGGCCAGCGTCACCGGGCTCATCGCCCCCATCAGCGTGAACGGTGTCACCGCCACCGACTGGCCATACTCGGCCATGGTCATCAGCCCCTCGGCCATCATCTCGTCGAAGCGCCGCGGCGAGTTGACCGAAATGATGGTGGCGACGCCGGGATCATCGCGCATCTGATCCAGTGTCAGCCCGCGTGAAATCGCCATCATCTCGATGCCGTCCAGAGCCCTGCCCCGACCGATCGCCGAGACATGGAAACTCTTGTCGGTCAGCGTCAGATTGGTGAAGTAGGTGTCGAGGTGGCGTGAGTTGGCCGGCAGCTCGACCGGCGCGCAGACCTGGTTGCCAAGCATGTGGACGCAGTTGAAATGCTGCGCCAGGCGGGTGAGATCGGCATAGTCGCGCAGATTGCCGGCGCGGCGGCCGCGCTCCATGTCGTGCACATTGGGAGGCCCGGCCACAAGCGTGAAATTGATGGTGTTGCCACCGAGATGGATTGACTTGGCCGGGTTGCGTGGGGTCAGCATATAGTCTGACCGCGTGGTCTTCAGCGCCTCATCGATCATGCCGCGATCGACGCGGACATTCGCCGTTGCATGGTCGACCCTGGCTCCAGCCTTCTCGAACAGCGCCAGCGCACGAGGACTCATCACCTCGATGCCGAAATTCTCCAATATATGCATCGACGCCTGATGGATCGCCTCGATCTGGTCTGATGACAACAACGCCATCGGCGGATAGGGATTCGTCACCCGCCTGGGCGGCAGCTGCGCGATAGGCGCTGGGCCTCTGTTGCTGGTGCGCTCGGCGCCGCGCTTGCGTCTTGGTTCGGTCATGCCGGCATCAAAGCTTCGGCAGCGCGGCCGGTCTGTCAGAAATACGCCGTTTGCCGGCGTGATCTTAGCCAAGGCGGCATATCTGAAATGTCTGTTTAGAAAAGGCGACAATCGGCGTCGGAATACCGATACGGCATTTTCCCATCTGCTGGTGCCGGCGAAGCCTTAACGGCGGTAGCAAGATTCCCTTTATGATTTCGGCCTATTGCTCCTCACATGCGTAGGTCGAGTTTTAGTAAAATTGTAGCAGTTTGCGCGCTGTTGGCGCTTTCGGCTTGCGCCACCGCGCCCAGCCACATCAACAATGTCTGCGCCGTCTTCGACCAGAATGACGGCTGGTTTGACAATTGGCAGTCGGCGGCCGAGCGCGCATCCCAGAAATACGGCGTGCCGGTGCCAGTGCTGATGGCCACCGTGCGCAAGGAGTCCGGCTTTAAGAGCAACGCCCGGCCGCCGCGTACAAAGCTGCTCGGCTTCATCCCCTGGAAACACGTCTCGTCGGCCACCGGCTTCTCGCAGGCGCTGGACGGCACCTGGTCGCAATATCAGAGCGAGACCGGCAATTGGGCGGCACGGCGAACGAAATTCGCCGACGCCGTCGACTTCGTAGGCTGGTATCATTCCAAGACATCAGACAGCTACGGCGTCGCGCGCAACGACACCTACAACCTCTATCTCGCCTACTATCTCGGCTGGACCGCCTATGGCCGAGGCAATCGTGGCGATGCCGGGGTACAGGGCTATGCACGGGCCACCGACAAGATGGCCCGCGATTATGCACAGCAACTGAGCCAGTGCGGCAACTAAAGTGTTGCCGCAACGGTCGTGGCTTTCAGCGCGGCTTCTTGCCGAACACCTTGATGTATTCAGCCTCGCCGCCCTTGGCTAGCGCCTTTGCCTGCTTGACCCAGTCCTCGCGCTCGATACGGCCGTGGAATCTCAGATGATCGTCAACCCACTCGCGCTCTGCCTTCTTCCATGCGGCGACCTGGGCGTAGGTGAAGATGCCGAGACCATTGAGGATGCCCTCCGTCTTCGGGCCGACGCCGGAGATCAGCTTGAGGTCATCGGATTTGGCAGGCTTGGCGATGCCGGACGGGCGGTTCTTGTCGACATTTGCGCCGGCCAGACGGGTCTGCCTCGCCGCCGGCTCAGCAATTGGTGCCACGCGTGCGTTCTCCGCCTGGCGGCCGTCTCCAAGCGTCCTTGGCGTGAACGGCGCGGAGGTGGCGTTGGCGGGCTTCGGAGAGGCATCGCCGGTCTCGGAGACGTCGTCCCGAACTTCGTGCCGGCGGGCCCGTGAAACGGCTTCGGCCTCCTCGGCGGCCTCCCCCACGGCGTCGGCTTCCGCACTGGCCGTCTTGCCATGCGGCCGGTCGGGCGGAGTTCCGGCAAAGCCCGGACCGTCGCCATGGGGCGCATCATCCGGCACGCCCTCATTGGCGGCGTGTTCCTTGTCGAATTTGATCACCGGCTCCATGGTCTTGAGCACTTCGTCGGAAAGCCAGCACAGGCTCATATGGCCGTCGCCGAGGTTCTTGACCGGCGGCACCTTGGTCTCGCAAAGATTGTCCGGCACCAGCTTCTTGTAGCCGCAGCGTGTCTGGAACGGGCAGCCGGACGGCGGGTTCATCGCCGAGGGGATGTCGCCCTCCAGCACGACATGTTTCTTGATCACGCTGGTGTCGGCAATCGGGATCGCCGACAGCAGCGCCTCGGTATAGGGGTGGTAGGGCGGTGCGAAGATCTGGTCTGTCGTGCCCTGCTCGACGATATAGCCGAGATACATGACGACGACGCGGTCGGCGATGTAGCGCACGACGGAGAGATCGTGGCTGATGAACAGCATCGTCGTCTTGTTCTTGCGCTGGATGTCCATCAGCAATTCGGTCACCGCCGCCTGCACCGAGACGTCGAGCGCCGAAACCGGCTCGTCGGCCACCACCACCTTGGCGTCACCGGCAAAGGCGCGGGCCACACCGATGCGCTGCTTCTGGCCACCGGAGAGCTGTCGCGGCTTCCGGGTCTCGAAGGCGCGCGGCAGCTTCACCAGGTCGAGCAGTTCCAGCATGCGTTTGCGCCGGTCGGCGACCGTCTTGCCGACATTGAATTTTTCCAGCGTGCGGATGATCTGCGATCCGACCGAATGGCTGGGGTTGAGCGTGTCGAATGGATTCTGGAACACCATCTGGATCGACGACACGGTGTCGACGCTGCGGCTCTCGATGCCGGTCGACTGGATTTCCTTGTTGCCCAGCGTCACGCTGCCGGAACTGGCCGTCTCCAGCCCGAGCAGCACCTTGGCCAGGGTCGACTTGCCGCAGCCGGATTCGCCGACGATGGCGACCGTCTCGGATTCGCGCGCCATGAACGAGATCGTCTCGTTGGCCTTGACGACACGGCCCTCGCTCGAGCCGAACACCTCGCTGCCGCCGACCTTGTAGTATTTCCGGAGGTCCTCGATCTTGAGCACCGGCGCACCGGGCACGACACGTTCATTGACCTTCTTGGCGCCGGGCGGCAGCGCTTCCCAGTCGATCTCGTTGAAGCGCACGCAGCGCGAGAAATGGCCTTCGTGTCCCGCGACCTCGATCATCGGGATCTCGGCGGCGTTGCAGACGCCCTCGACGAAATGGTGACAGCGCGGGCCGAAATTGCAGCCCTTCGGCCGCTCGTGCGGCAGTGGCAATTGGCCGGGGATAGAGATCAGTGGCCGCGAGTTCTTGTCCGCGCCCGGCAGCGGGATCGAACGGAACAGCCCTTGCGTATAGGGGTGGCGCATCCGGTCGAAGACGTCCTTGATCTTGCCGGTCTCTACCGCCTCGCCCGAATACATCACCGTGATGCGGTCGCAGGTTTCCAGGATGAGGCCGAGATTGTGCGAGACGAAGATCATCGAGGTGCCGAACTTCTCGCCGAGACCCTTGACCAGATCGACGATGCCCGCCTCCACGGTCACATCGAGCGCGGTGGTCGGCTCGTCGAGCAGAAGCAGCGCCGGCTTCGACAGCAGCGCCATGGCGATGACGATGCGCTGCTGCTGGCCGCCGGAAAGCTGGTGCGGATAGGAGCGCATCATGCGCTCGGGGTCGGGAAGCTTGACCGAACGCACCATTTCGAGCGCTCTGGAATAGGCCTCTTCCTTCGACACCTTGTCGTGGATCAGCGGCACTTCCATCAGCTGCTGGCCGATCTTCATCGCCGGATTGAGGCTGGCCATCGGCTCCTGGTAAATCATGGCGATCTTGTTGCCACGGATGGCGCGCAGCTCCTCGTCGGAGAGCTCGCCCATGTCCTTGCCCTGGAACTTGATCTTGCCGCCGACGATTTTTCCGATGTTGGACAGGTCGCGCATGATACCGAGCGACACGGTCGACTTGCCGCAGCCGGATTCACCGACGATGCCCATCGCCTCGCCCGGCATGACCGTGCAGGAAAAATCCATCACGGCCGGTATTTCGCCCTTGCGGGTGAAGAAGGAGATCGACAGGTTCTCGATCTCGATGATCGGCCCATTGGTCGGCCCATTGGTCGGCTTGGCGGGATTTCGAACTGCCTCGTTCATGGGTCGCTCCAATCCAAATTATACCAGATGCGGGTCAAGACCCGTCAATCAGTCTTTCATCGATTGCTCGCGCAGCGAATCGGCCAACAGGTTGAGCCCCAGCACGAACGACATCAGCGCGATCGTCGGCGGCAGCGCCGGGTGGATGAAGGAGCGCAGCAATCGGCTGGCGTCCTTGATCGCGGTGCCCCAGTCCGGGCTCTCGGGCGCAAGGCCGAGGCCGAAATAGCCCAGCGTGCCGAGCAGGATCGTGGTGTAGCCGATGCGCAGGCAGGCATCGACGATCAGCGGACCGCGTGCATTGGGCAGGATCTCCCACAGCATGATGTACCAGGGTGATTCACCGCGCGTTTGCGCCGCCGCCACATAGTCGCGAGTCTTGATGTCCATGGTCAGCCCGCGCACGATGCGGAACACGCCGGGGCTGGAGGCGAACACCACAGCCACGAAGATGTTGAGCTGATTGGGATCGATGTGGACGATGTGCAGCGGATCCCTGTCGAAGACGAGGCCGAGGTAGATCCAGCCGCCTATGATCAGCGTCAGACCAAGCAGGATGTAGATCCGGTCGGGCCGGTTCTTGTAGCGGGTCCAGAACAGCACGCTGAAAAAGATGATCGGAAACAGGAAGAAGACACCCGCCAGCGCATAGGGGATTGGCGTGTCCATGATGCCCGGCGTCACCAGCAGGTAGAACAGCAGGATCACCGGGAAAGCCAGCACCAGGTTGGCCAGGAACGACAGGACGGAATCGATCTTGCCGCCGTAATAGCCGGCCGGCAGGCCAAGCGTGATGCCGACCATCAGCGCGAAACCGGTCGCGGCGGGCGCGATGATCAGCACGATCTGGCTGCCATAGACCATGCGCGAGAACACGTCACGTGCCAGCTTGTCGCCGCCGAAGAGATAGACGAGTCCCGATTGCGGTTCGATGGCGCCGGGCAGCGTGTCCTTCATGATCGGGATCTGGCCGAGCGGATCGAAAGGCGAGATGGTCGAGGCGAAGATCGCCGTGAACAGCCAGAACAGGCAGATGAAGACGCCCGCCATGCCGACGCCGCTGTCGAACAGCTGGCCATAGAGCGCCAGCTTCTTCTTGTAGAGAAAGCTCGCGCCCATGACGATGGCGAGCGCGACCCAGACCGGCCAGAAGCGCCAAAACACTTCGAGGATGATGGTGGAGGCGCCGATATATTGAGCTTGCATGCGCCTTCTCCCTACTGAACGCGGATGCGCGGATTGAGGAACGCGTAGCCGACGTCGGAAATGAGCTGGGTGATCAAGACGATGAACACCGAGACCAGCGAACAGCCGAGCAGAAGATCGATGTCGTTGTTGCCGGCGGCCTCGACCAGCGTATAGCCGAAGCCCTGGTAGCGGAACATCACCTCGACGATGACGACGCCGGTGAGCAGCCAGGGGAACTGCAGCATGATCACGGTGAACGGGGCGATCAACGCGTTGCGCAGCGCGTGCTTGACCACCACGCTTTTGAAGGAAAGCCCCTTCAGGCGTGCCGTGCGGATATATTGCTGCGTCATCACCTCGACCATCGAGGCGCGCGTCATGCGCGCGATATAGCCGATGCCGTAGATCGCCAGGGTGATCACCGGCAAGGTGAAATTGTAGAAGGTGATGCCCTGGCTTGCCGAGGCGGCGGAGCCGTTCAGCCAGCCGAGCCAGGAGGCGAAGACGACGGTGAAGATGACGCCCGACACATATTCAGGCGTCGCCGTCGAGGCGATCGAGGCGACCGACAGCACGCGGTCGGTGCGCGAGCCCTCGCGCATACCGGCAAGAATGCCGATCAGCAGCGAAACCGGCACCATCACCGCCAGCACCCAGAACATCAGGATGCCGGTGGCGCCGAGCGCCGGGAACAACTTGGCCCCAACCGTGGTCTTGAACTTGGTCGAACAGCCAAAATCACCCTCGATGACGCCGGTGAATGTCGGCACCGTCGGGTCGTTGCAGAAGGAGAAACGCTGCGTCGTCTTCCCGGTCGCCGGATCCGTGATCGGCTGCTTGGGCAAGACGCCGAGCCACTGGCCGTAGCGGACGAAGAAGTTCTGGCGGTAGCCGTGATTGACCAGCCAGCTTTCGAGCTGCTCGGCCGATGTGTGCATTTCGGTCTGGCTGATCGCCAGCTTCTTAAGATTGGGTTCGAGATTGACGAGGAAGAAAACGACCAGCGTCAGGCACAGCATCGTGAGCAGAATAGTGCCGATGCGTCTGATGATGAATGAGAACATTGTGCCCCCCTGCCGGCCGGGTTGGGGTCAGATATGGTCAACCCTGTTTCGAAAACCTTGTGACGTCACGCCGCCGCTGCATCCAGTGCAACGGCAACGATCCTGCGAATACGAGGGGCCATTGGCCCCTCGTATCCGTCAAGCTGTGGGTCACGCCTGATCGAGCCAGACCTTGCCGAAGTCGTGCTCGTAGGTGGGGTGCATCGAGTGGTTCTTCACCTCGGGCTTGATGTTGATGTAGAGCTTGCGCCAGTAAGGCTGGATGATGATGCCGGACTCCTGCAGCATCGTCTCGATGTCCTTCATCACCACCTTGCGCTTCTCCGCATCGGCGATGCCGAGTGCCTCGTTGACCTTCTTGTCGAAGTCCGGATTGGCATAGGCCGTCTCGTTCCAGGCTTCGCCGGAGCGGTAGGCGATGGCGATGACCTGGATGCCAAGCGGACGCATGTTCCAGTTGGTCTCCGAGAACGGGTACTTCGTCCAGTCGTTCCAGAAGGTCGAGCTCGGCAGCACGGTGCGCTTCACCTTGATACCGGCCTCGCGCAGCTGGGCCGCGATCGCGTCGGTGGTGTTCTTGTGGTAGTCCTCGTCATTGCTGATCAGCTCGTGCTCGAAATCGATCACGCCGGCTTCCGTCAGCATCTGCTTGGCCTTGGCCATGTCGCGCTTGATCTTCGGCAGTTCGACATATTCCGGATGGATCGGCGCGACATGGTGGTTTTCGGCCGGCGTGCCGGCATTGCCGTAGCCGAGCTGCAGCACGACCGAATTGTCGACGGCAAGGCACATCGCCTGGCGCACCTTCTGGTCGCCATAGGGCTTGGCATTGACGTTGAAGCGAGAGACCACGGTTGCTGCGGTCACGACTTCCGATGCCGGCGCGCCGACGCCTTCGATGATCTTGACGTAATCGGCAGTGGTTTCGTGGTTGGTCTGCACTTCGCCCGATTCGAAGGCCGAAACCGTCGCGGCCGGATCGGTGCCATAGTCGATGAACTCGACGCCATCGAGGAAGGCCTCGCCCTGCCACCACTTGCCGGTCGTGCGGCGCTTGTAGACCACCTTCTGGCCGACATCATAGGAGACGAGCTCGAACGGGCCGGTGCCGATCGGGCAGTTCTTGAAGTTGGCGCCCTTCTCGTCGAAGCTCTTGTGGACGACGAGGCCGGGATAGTCGCACAGATTCGGGATGATGGCGATGTCGGGCTTCGACAGCTTCAGCTTGACGGTCATGTCGTCGACCTTGACCACGGACCCTTCGCGCAACTTCTTGGTCTTCTCGTCGACGAGGCTGCCAAGGCGTCCCGGCATCGAGTTGCCTTCCGCTGATTTGTCGGCCCAGCGCGAGAAATTGTAGACCACGTCGTCGGCGGTGAACTTGTCGCCATTGTTCCATTCGACGCCAGGCCGCACATGCAGCGTGTATTCGGTGGCGTCGTCGTTGATGTCCCAGCTTGCCAGCAGATATGGCGCGAAGGTGTACTCCTTGGTGTATTTCACCAGCGGCTCGAGCGCCTGGCGCTCGGCGTTGGAAATCTCGGACCAGTCGGCTGTACGCGGATCCTTGGGATCCTTGATCGACATCGCCACCTTCAGCACGCCGCCCTTCTTGCCCTTGACGTCCTCGGCCTTGGCCGGGGTCGGAGCGGCTAGGCCGAGCAGGCCGTAGGCCATGGCCGTCGACGCGCCGAAGACGCTGGCGAGCGCGAGGAATTCGCGGCGATCGACCTTGCCCGACTTGGCCTCTTCGGCCATCGCCAGGATGTGATCCGGAACGCTGTCGCCGTTGCTCTTATAGATTGTCATGACTAACTCCCATTGTTGGCTTTCCGCCGATTAACATTCCGCATCCGGGCCATGATGTCAAAGACGGCGTGGATTGGGAACATGTTAGCGAATGTGCAACTTTGGGAGGGGAGCGGTTCGCGCGATAGCGACAGTCTTGGCGCAAAATTGCTAGTGCGCCCAGATTTCGCCAAAATCTCTTTTGCCGATTAAACTGAGACATTCGCACCGGTTACGACAGCGCCAGTTGCGGCCATGACGAGGGCCAGACCCTCAGTATTCCTTCTCGTAAAATATGCCGCCCTTGGCTTCGCCGGCATCCGTCGCCTCACCGCGCAATTTGACGCCGCGCCCGACATTGAGGTCGATGGTCGCCTTGCCTGAACCCGGCTTGTCGCCCTTCTGGATCGTCACATAGGTGCGGTCGTTCAGGTACTTGCCGGCCGAGACCGCTGTGCCACCCTTCTCATCGGTGGTGACGTCGAGATCGTCGACGCCAATGGCGCCGCGCAGATTCTCCAGCAGCGACGTAGAGCCGCCGACACCAGCCAGTTGCCCGGCCGCTTCGGCCAGCTGCGCAATCTGCAGCGGCGAAAGGTTCGACATCGACCGCCCGAAGATCAGTTGCGCCAGCACTTCATCTTCCGGCAGCGCCGGCACCGAACTGAAGGTGAATTTCGGATTGGTCGCCTCGCCCGAGACCACGATGGTGACGGTTGCGCCGGTCGTGGTCGTCGTCGCGGTCAGGTTGAGATAGGGCACCAGCGAGCCGGAGAACCCGACCGTGCCTTCGGTGAAGGTCAGCCGCTTGCCAAGGATCGACAGCCGGCCGCGCTGCAAGGTGAAGGTGCCGACGGCTTGCGGCGACGAGGCCGGGCCGGTCAGTTTGAGCGAGCCGCCGAATTCGGCGTCGACACCCCTGCCCTGGATGAAAATCTGGTTCGGCGCATTGACCGTGACGTCGAGCGCAAGGCCGCTGCCGCCGCTCTTGCCGCTGGTCGTCGCCGGGCGCAGCGCCTTGTCCTGCGCCCTGACCGGGCCTGGCGCATTCTTGTGCTTGACATCGAGCGCCGAGAGCGAGCCCGGCAGTTTGTCTGGAACCGTGATGACGGTCTTGGCCAGGTTGACGGTGCCGGCAATCGCAGGTGCCGAAGTCAGCGGCCCCTTGATCGTCAGGTCGCCGCCAAGGTTTGCGGTCACCACGCGTCCATCCGTGTAGCGGCCATCGGTGAGCTTGATCGACAGGTCGGCCGGGAATCCTTGCGCCGGATTGATGCCGACCGTACCGCTGGCCGACAGGCTGCCGCGCGTCGACAGCGTTCCGGTCAACCGATTGATCCTGGCGACGCCGTTGCCTATCGAGACATCGGCCGCGATATCGTTGACGGCAAGGCCCGAGCGTGCGTCGACCAGCCGCGCGCCCGAGGTTTTGACGCTGCCGCCGATCACTGGCGATGTCGCCGGACCGCGCACCTGCACATTGACGTTGGCATTGCCAGTCAGCGACAGGCCCTGTGCGGCAAGCTTCCCGCTGAGCAGGCCGAATGGAGCGGCACCGTTGAAGTCGAGCGCCAGCGCCGGCGTGCCCGCTGTCGTCACCGTGCCGCCGCCCTTGAGACCAAGGCCAGCCCCGTCGCTGATATTGGCGTTGAAGGCCAGCTTGTTGCCGGCAAAGGTGCCGGACGAGGAAACACTGACCGCGCCGACGCCCGCGCCACGGGTCTGCGATGTCTGCACGCTGGCGGCGTCTATGTTGAAGGCAATGGCGGGGCTCGCCGGTGCACCCGTCACCTTCACCGTGCCGGAGATGGAACCAGCGGCATCGAGCCCGGGCGAGAAACTGTTGGCGAGCGACATCGGCACGCGCGCCAGCACAGCATTGATGTCGAGCGCCTGCCCGACCTTGCCGGTTACCGTCGCGGTGCCGCCGCCAAGGTTGAGCAGCAGCCTGTCCAGGGTCGTCGTGCCGTTGGCGATGCTGACGGTCGAGGCCTGGGCGATGGCCGCCTTGATTCCCTGGACGGTCGCCTGCCCCGAAGCGAGCTCGATGGTGGTGGTGCCGCCGGCCACCTTCACGCGGCCGGCTGCCCTTGCCGGAATGCCCTTGACCGTCGCGCCGCCGGAGAAGCCGGTCCAGTCGCCATCGCGCTTCAAATCGACATCGATGCCGCTGATCACGGTGCCGCCCGATGTGACGGTGTCGGCGCGGATCTTGCCGGAGATGACTGGCGCGCCGAGATAGTTGGCGATCAGCGCATCGATGGAAACGGCTTTCGCCTGGAGATCGCCACGCGTGATCGAGGCGGTAGCCGCCTTGATGGCGACTTGGGGTGCCGCGCCTTTCCTGGAGAAGGCGATCGTGCCGCGCACGTCGCCTTCCGCCTTTTCCAACGCCAGCGCGGCGAGCGGGCCGATATCGGGCAGGTCGAGCGAGATGGAGCCTTCAGGCACGAACTTGTCGTCCAGTGCCAGATCGCCGGAGATCCTGTTTTTGCCCAGCGACAGAAGCAGGCCGTTGATGGCGCTCTTGCCGCCGGCGGTTGCCAGCACGGCACTCCCCTGCAGCGCCTGGCCGGCGACAATGCCGGTGAGCTGCACATTGGCCGCCGGGTTGGCGGCATCGGCCTTGCCGGTGGCGGTGAGCTTCAATCCGGTGATCTCGCGCGATGCCACCGAGAGCTTGTCGCTGTTGACGGTAAGCGACAGGTCCGGTGCCATGGTCGGCCCTTGCGCGCTGAGCGCGAAAGCTATGGCGCCCCTGGCATCCTTCGACAATGGCGAGATGTCGCTTAGCGTCCCCCTGATGTCGGCGGTCACTTTGTTGTCGGCAAGGCTTGCCTGCCCGTCGGCGCTCAGCGCGCCCGAAGTCAGTTTCAATCCACCCAGGTTGAGATTGCCGTTGGGCTCGCGCTTCAGCGTGGCGCTTATCTCGGCGCGGTCGCCAAGCATGCCGCGTGCCGCCGCTGGCAAGGCCGATGATGGCGCATCCGCCTTCAGGTTGAGGTCGATGGCACCGTCACGCAGCGAAACCTGGCCGGCGACCTGGCTGCTGAGGGCATCGCTTTTCAGCGAGCCGCTGTCGATGGCGACGGCGTCGGCGCTCAGCCGGGCGTTGAGCGCCGCCGTGACCTTGCCCGCCATGAGTGGCGCGATCGTTGGATTGTCGAGCCCAACCTTGTCCACCGACACCGTTCCGGAAACCGGCCCGGCGCGATTCCTAAGATCGAACGCATCCGAGTGCAGCGTCAGGGTAAGTCCGTCCACCTTCGCAGGGTTGGTGACGACCGAGGGCAGGATCGCGGAAAGGTCCAGCCGGGCATGCGTGCTTTCACCCGCAATTTTTGCCGACACTGATCGGACCTCGATCTTGACCGGACTCTCGGCGCTTCCGACCGTCAGCGGCAGGCTGGGGCCGGACGAGGTCAGATCGATCGCGAAATCGTTGGCCCCATTCGGGTTGATGGTGCCGGCGGCCTGGCCGGAGACCTTGTCGCCGGAGAGGGTGGCATGGTCGACCGCGACGCCGCCGGCAATCGTGTAGCTGCCGACCGCATCGACGGCGAGCGGTCCGAGCCCTGCCTGTCGCGTCTGGCTGGTCTCGGCGCCGGCCAGTTTCGCGTTGAACCGGATGTCGGGAGACGCCGGCGCTCCGCTCACTTCAGCGATACCGTCAAGCGTTCCCGCGGCATCCAGGCCCGGCAAAAACGCATTGGCAAGGGCGGCAGGCAAAGCGGAGACCTGTGCCGCAAGATCGAGCGTCTCGCCGGCGCTGCCCGACAGCGCCACCTTGCCGCCGCCAATATCGAGCGCCAGCTTGTCGATCTTGGCCGTGCCGTCGGCGATGGTCAGAGCCGACGGTTCGGCAATCGCCGCCTTGATGCCGCGAATGGTGGCTTCGCCCGAGGCGATCTCGACGCTGGTGGTGCCCTCGGCGATCTTCACCCGACCGGCAGCGGTCGCCGGAATGCCCGCGATCGTGGCGCCGCCGGTGAAATTGGTCCAGTCGCCGTCGCGCTTGAGATCGACGCCGATGCCGCCGATTTCGGTGCTTCCCGAAGTGACCGCATCGGCCTTGATGGTGCCCGAGATCGCCGGCGCCTTGAGATAATTGGCGACCAGCGCATTGATGGCGATCGCCTTGGCCGTCACCTCGCCACGCGCAACCGACGCGCTCTTGGCATCGATGGCAATGGAAGGCGCGTCGCCGTCCTTGGCGAAGAGGATGGTGCCGTTGATGTCGCCGGTCACCGCCTGGCCGGCGAGCGCGGCCAACTGGTCGATGGCAGGCGCGGCGAGTGTCAGCGTGCCCAAGGGCATGAACTTGTCGTCGAGCGCCAGGTCGCCTGAGACCTTGTTGTCGCCCAGCGAAACAAGGAAGCCGTTGATCGAACGCTTACCCTCGCTGGTCACCAGGGCCGCCTTGATGTCGAGCGGCTGGTCGTTGACGGCGCCGGTCAGCGAGACGTTGGCGGAAGGGTTCGTTATGTCGGCTTTGCCGCTCGCGGTCAGCTTGATGGCCTTCACCGTGCGGCCCGAAGCGGTCAGGCTGTCGCTGTCGGCGCTAACAGTGAAATCCGGCGCGGTGATCGCGCCGGTGGCCGACAGCGCGAAATCGACCCCGCCGGCAACCGGCACGCCGACCGTCGGCGACAACACCGAAACGTCACCCAATTTGCCCTTGATGTCGGCCTGGATGTCCGTGCCTTGCATGCTGGCCGTACCGCTGGCGCTGAGCGATCCCGAAGTGAGTTCGATGGAGTTCGCGGCGAAAGAACCTTGCGGATCGCGCGATGCGGTGGCCGAGAATTTTACCCGCCCGCCGAGCACCGAGGCGATCTGCTGCGGGAACGCGGTCGCCACGGCATCGGCGTTCATTTTGAGCTGCATCGACATGTCGGCGAGCGCTACCGTCGCCGTCAGCGACGCATTGAGCGCATCGGAGCGCAGCGTACCTTGATCGATGGCAATAATGGCGTCCTTGCTGATTGAACCGGCCAGATCGACGTTGACCTTGCCGGTGATCAGCGGCGCCAACGTCGCGACGTCGGTTTTCAGGCCGCCCGCCTCCAGCTTGACGGCAACCGGGCCGGCGCGATTCTGGATATCGAAACCATCGGAATGGATCTGCGCCGCCAGATCGTCCAGCCGCGTGCCGCCGACGACGATCGAAACGAACGAGGCGCCGATGTCGACGGTCGGCGCCTTGCCGTCGCCGAAGGCGCGCGCGGTGGCGTTCTTGATCGCGAGCGTGATCGGCTGCGCCTTGCTGCCGACGCTGATCACCACGGGCGGGCCCTTGGCGGCGAGTTCGACCGACAGGTCGCTGGCGCCGGCAGGATCGGCAATGCCGGAGGCAGTGCCGTGCACCGCATCGCTCTCGATGCTGGCCCGGTCGATGCTGATGCCGCCAGCGGATGTGGCGGTGCCCGCTACATCGAAGCTGGTCTTGCCGGCGAACAGCGACTTCAGGTTTTCCGGCAGGAAACGCGCAAAATCGCCATCGCCCTTCGCCTCGACATGATTGCCCTTGTCGGTGAGCTGGTGCCGGCCGGTGAGTTGGGTGACGATCCGATGGTCGACGAGGAAGGTGCCGACACCACTCCAGTTGGCAAGCGGCCCGCTGCCCGAAACCACGATGTCGACCGGTGGCGCATCCTGCAGCTTGAGCAGGTTGGCAATGATGCCGCCGGCCGGCTCCGACGCCTTGAGGTCGAGGTCCAGCTTGTTGTCAGCGGGTGCGAAATGGATCTTGGCGTCGACATTGCCCTGTTTGCCGTCGCGGCGGGTGACGTTGAGCACCGTCTGGACCGCCAGTGGCGCGGCATCGGCCTTGAGCATTCCGTTGGCCGCGAGCTCGGCGATGCCGCTGCCGGCTAGCTGCTCGCCAAGCGCGATTTCCGGCAGGTCGATCTGCTTGATGTCGATGGAGACAGGCAGCGTCGTCGTGCCGCTTTGCGCCGGCGGTTGCGCGCCGGCCACCGGCAGGCGCGCCAGTTCGATGCGTTCGGCCGCGATGCGGTCAGCGCTGAAGCTTTTCGACAGAAGCGCCGTGGGTGACCAGTCGACGGCCACCTTGCGCGCCACCAGCCAGGCGCCCTGGCGATCCTCCAGCACGACATGGTCGACGCTGAGCGCGCCCGACCAGATGCCGTCGATGCCGCTGACGGTGACCTTTCGGTCGTCGCTCGAGGCCAGCCGCGAAATGATGCCGGCGAGGTTGTCGCGCCCGCGCTCGGTCTTGGTCAGCACGACCAGCGCGCCGATCGCACCCGCGACCACGATCAGCAGGGTGTAAAGGACAATGCGAAGGATGCGCCAGACCGTCTTCATCGTCAAAATGCCTGGCCAATGCCGGCATAAATGCCGAAATGCGGGTCGCCGGGATCCCGGTTGAGCGGCACGGCCGCGTCGATGCGCAGCGGTCCGAACGGCGTGACATAGCGCAGCCCGACGCCGGCGCCGACCTTGACGTCGGAGAAGTTGGGAACCGACCTGGTCGATACCGTACCGGCATCGATGAAGGGCACGATGCCGATCGTGTCGGTGACGGCGATACGCATCTCCACCGAGGTTTCGAAGAAGGAGAGGCCGCCGATCGGCTGGCCGGTGAAATCCTTCGGACCTATGCCCTGATAGGCATAGCCGCGCACCGAACCGCCGCCGCCGGAATAGAAGCGCCGGTCGGCCGGAACGTTCTGCAGCCCGGTGCCGACGATCGAGCCGACTGTGACGCGTTCCGCCAGCACGAACTTCGACGCGGTGTCCAGCGACTGGTATGCCGAGCCCTCGCCCTTCAGCTTGAGGAACGCCGCGCCACTCAATATGTCGTAGCTCGGTTCGGCATAGGCGAGCACCCTGAAGCCCCTGGTCGGGTTCAACCTGCTGTCCCTGTTGTCATAGACATATTGCAGCGGAATGCTGGCGATCAGGTAGGTGTGCTTGCCGAAGGCGTCGTGAATGCGTGAATAGTCGAGCGCGACCTCGGCCGATACGGTCTGCTTCTTGTCGAGTTCATAGGACAGGCCGGCGCTGCCCTTGACCGAGAAATGGTCATAGGCGTCGGGATGCTCTAGCACGGTCTTCACGCTGGCGAAGAACTTCGACGCCGGGCCAATCACGCCGGGTTTCTCGAACATGATTCCGGCATTGTAGTTCAGTTCGGACAGATTGTTGCTGCCGATGCCGCTGATGGCGCCGTCGATGCGCAGCTTTTCGGCACGGCCAAACAGATTGCGATGGCCCCAGTAACCTTCCAGGCCAAGCCCCTCGGTGTTCGAGAAGGTGCCGCCGAGGCCGTAATAGCGCGGCTTGCGCTCGCTGACCTGGACGCCGATCGGGATGTTGCCGTCGGCGTCGAGCTTGTCGGCTTCCTTGAAGGTCACGCTGTTGAAGACCTCGAGCGCCAGCAGCCTGTCGCGCGCGTCGCTGATCTCCTGTGGCGAGTATTGCTTGCCGCGCTTCAGCCCGGTCATGTATTCTGTGAAGTCGCGGTCGACCTTCTCGGTGCCTTCCACGGTGGTCGCGCCATAGCCGGCGACCGGCCCGGCTGCGACCGTCAGCGTCACGTCGAGCGTCGATGTGGCATGGTCGGCGACGATCTGCCGGTCGGTCACCTTGGCCAGGGGCCTGCCCTGCTCCATCAGCGTCCGCACGATCAGCGCCTCGGCCTTGAGCACCGCGCCCGATCCGGCGTCGCCACCTGATATCAGGCCGTAATCGGCGCTCATCAGCCCCGCCGCGTCGCCCTCTAGCCTGATATTGCCAAGGGTGAATTTGGGGCCGGCCGAGATGGTGATCGCCACTGGAATGGGCTGCGGACCCTTGAATTCGGCGTCCGGCGGCAGTTCGTCGAGCGGCTTGCCGTCGATGGTGATGGTGACGACGCCTTCATAGCGGGCATCGGCATAAAGCGCCGCCACCAGCTGTTCGCGGTCGCTGCGCGCCTTGGTCATCAGCCCGAGCGAGCCCGAAACCGGCCGGTCCTCGTCGCCCTTCAGCGCTGAGGCATTTTCGAGCTTCTTGACGAGATCCTTGTCGGCATCGGGTGCGGAGATGGTCACCGCGTAGCGCAGGGGATCGACAATGTCAGCGTCCTCGTCTTTAGACGACCCCCACAGCTTGATGCCGAAAAGCTCGAACGCGGCCGCGTGCCTCGATTCGCAAAGCAGCGCCGTCCCGCACATCATGGCCAAAAGCAGGGCGCGCGGAAGCACGCGCCTTGGCGCGGTCCCTCGTGACATCTGCTCTTCATACGCCGGCATTAAGACAACCTAATTCGTAAACCTAAAATTGGAATGAAGTTCTGAAGCGCTCGTAAAGGGGCCACAATCCAATTGTCTGAAATAGGACGGGCTTGGAATTCACACCTTCTGCGTTTCCGCAAGAATGCGTGATCCCCTGTCCTATGGAGGTTACTGTCGCATACCGGTCCTTGGCCGGAAAATAAACCGTTGGCGGGCGGCACCTGCCGCGTTCGCGCGTTGACAAGCCCGACTGAAGCTTGATCATGCCCGGACGTCTGCAATTGTCTGGAGGGGTGTTATGGCAATGCGCGCGGCTCGTGGTCTGTCGATTCTCGTCCTTCTCTTCTTCGCCTGGGCCACCGCCTTAGCCTGGAACGGCGTCGCGCAAGCGGCCGAGGCCCGGCGCATCGCAACGACCGACAATTCCGACTATTTCGGTTTCGACCTCAGGTCGGACCAGAACGTCACGCTCGACCAGTGCAAGACGACATGTCTCGGCGATCCGGCCTGCCGCGCCTTCACCTACAACACCAAGGCCAAATGGTGCTTTCTCAAATCCGACTATAACCAGTTGAAATCCTTCAACGGCGCGATCGCCGGCAAGGTCGTCAACATCGACGGGGACCCGGACATCGGCGCGCCGCCCGAACTCGCCTTCTTCCCCAACTGGTTGGCCGACCAGGCCCAGCAATACCGCAACAAGCTGCTTGGCCCGGCCTTTGACAAGCCGACCGAGGGCATGGCGGCTCTTACAAATGCCGCCGAACAGGCCGTATTGGCTGGCGACCATCGCTCCGCCATGCGGAAATACGAGGCCGCGGTCTCGGTCATGCCGGACGATGGCCAGCTCTGGCTCAAGCTGGCGCGCGAAACGCTGGCCGTGCAGCCTGCCGCGAACACCTCCGAGGCGTCTACCTTGCCGACGAACGGCACCTCAGCCGCCTTCAACGCCTATAAACTGCTGCGCACCACCAAGACACGCGCCGAAGTGCTGGCGCTGCTCGGCAATGGTCTCGACAAGCGCGATCTCTACCGTCCGGCGCTGCAGGCCTTTGAAGCCAGCCTTGCGCTGGAAAGTTCGCCCGCGGTCCAGGCCGAGTATGCCGATCTCAAGGCCCGCAAGGGGTTCCGTGTCATCGATCACTCTGTCGATGCCGACACCAGCGCACCGCGCATCTGTGCGCAATTCTCCGAGGATCTGGTCAAGACCGGCGTCGATTACGCGCAGTTCGTCACCGTCGACAACGCGCCGCCGAAGGGCGTCGAGGCCAAGGACAAGCAGATCTGCGTCGAAGGGCTCGAACACGGCCAGCACTATGACGTGACCTTCCGCGCCGGCCTGCCGGCCGCGATCGGCGAAGTGACCGCCGCCCCCGTGGTGCTGTCGATCTATGTGCAGGATCGCGCGCCGTCCGCCCGCTTCACCGGCGACAGCTTCGTGCTGCCGGCAGGCGCGCGCCGCGGCATCCCGATCGTCACCGTCAACATGAATGGCGCCGAGATGAAGCTGTACCGCATCGGCGACCGTTCGCTGGCGCAGCTTCTGTCGGGTTACCAGTTCCTGCACCAGTTCGACGGCTATGACATCTCCAACATTTCCGAGCAGATCGGCGCGCCGGTCTGGCAGGGCCAGCTCGACATCGTCAACGACCTCAACAAGGAAGTCACCACCTCCTTCCCGGTTGACGAGGCGCTGCCGCAGCGCAAGCCCGGCGTCTATGTGCTGACCGCGCAGCCCGTCAACGACAAGAGCGACGACTACGGCTCGCTGGCCACGCAGTGGTTCGTCGTCTCCGACATCGGCCTGTCGACCTATACCGGCCAGGACGGGCTCAACGTCTTTGCCCGTTCGCTGGGCAGCGCCAAGCCGATTGCCGGAGCCGAACTGACGCTGGTTGCCCGCAACAACGAGGTTCTCGGAACCGCGACATCGGATGCGAACGGCCACGCCGTCTTCAACCCCGGCCTAACGCGCGGTGACGGCGGCATGGTGCCGGCCGTGCTGATGGCCAAGCAGGGCGACAATGATTTCGTCTTCCTCGACATGGCCAAGGCCGGCTTCGACCTGTCCGACCGTGGCGTCACCGGACGCGCCGCACCGGGCGCGCTCGACGTCTATGCCTGGACCGAGCGCGGCATCTACCGCGCCGGCGAGGACGTCCATGTCGCCGCCCTTGCCCGCGACGGCGCGGCCAAGGCGGTCGAGAACCTGCCGCTGACATTCATCTTCTCGCGTCCCGATGGCGTCGAGGACCGCCGCATCGTCAGCGACGGCGCATCGGCCGGCGGCCACGCCGTCGACCTGCCGCTCGAACCCAACGCCATGCGCGGCACATGGTCGGTGTCGATCTACACCGACCCCAAGCAGCCGGAGGTTGCCAGCCAGATGTTCCTGGTCGAGGACTTCGTGCCGGATCGCATCGAATTCGACATGAAGGCCGACAAGCAGGAGATTGCGCGGGGCGAAACCGCCAACATCGACATTGACGGCCGCTTCCTCTATGGCGCGCCGGCGGCGGGCCTGGCGCTGGAAGGCGAACTGACACTGTCGACGTCGCGCGACTGGGACCGCTTCCCCAACTTCTCCTTCGGCCTTGCCGACGAGCAGTCTGCGCAGCCGACGGTCACGCCGCTCACCGATCTGCCGGTGGTTGGCGATGACGGCAAGGCGACCTTCCCCGTTTCCGTCGACCAGTTGCCCTCGACCACCAAGCTGGTCGATGGCAAGGTGACGGTGCGCATGCGCGAAACCGGCGGCCGCGCCATCGAGCGCTCGCTCAACATCGGCATCCGCCCGCAAGGCCATATGATCGGCATCCGTCCGGATTTCGCCGCCGGTGAAGTGCCGCAGGGCGGCACGGCCAAGTTCAGCCTGATCGCCGTCGATCCCGATGGCAAGCGAGAGGCGCTGAAAGGCGCGCAGTGGACGCTGGTCAAGGTCGAACGCAATTATCAGTGGTATCGCTCCAACAACTCCTGGAACTACGAGCCGGTGAGCTTGACCAAGTCGATCGCCAACGGCCAGGTCGACCTCAACGCCGACGGCGACGCCACGGTCTCGGTACCCGTCGACTGGGGCCAGTACAGGCTCGAGGTCGAGACATCGGACCCCGAGGGACCGGCGACCAGCTATGAGTTCGACGCCGGCTGGTATGTCGCCTCGACCACCACCGAAACGCCTGACGGCCTGGAGATTGCCCTCGACAAGGATAACTATGCCGCGGGCGAAGTGGCCAAGCTGAAAATCTCGCCGCATTTTGCCGGCGAGCTTCTGATCAACATCGGCTCCGACAAGCTGCTGAAGACCATCACGGCGACCGTTCCGGCCAACGGCAGCACCGTCGATATCCCCGTTGGCGACGACTGGGGCGCCGGCGCCTATGTCACGGCAACCCTGTTCCGGCCGGGCGATGCGCAGGAAACGCGCATGCCCGCCCGCGCCATCGGCGTGAAATGGCTGACGGTCGATCCGGGCGCCAAGAAGCTTGCCGTCACGCTCACGCCGCCGGACAAGACAATGCCGCGCCAGCAACTGTCGATCCCGGTTTCCGTGGCCGGCGTGCAGCCGGGCACAAACGCCTATGTCATGGTTGCCGCCGTCGATGTCGGCATCCTCAACTTGACCAACTACAAGGCGCCGGACCCGGAGAATTGGTTCTTCGGCCAGCGCATGCTGGGCATGGAGATCCGCGACATCTATGGCCGCCTGATCGACGGCTCGCTGGGCACCACCGGCAAGCTCAGGACCGGCGGTGACGGCGCCAACATGCAGGCGCAAGGCAGCCCGCCAACCGAAAAGCTGGTCGCCTTCTTCTCCGGCATCGTCCAGCTCGATGCCGACGGCAAGGCACGGATCGACTTCGACATTCCGCAGTTCAACGGCACCGTGCGCGTCATGGCTGTCGCCTGGACCAAGGAAGCGGTCGGCCATGCCCAGTCGGACGTGATCGTGCGTGATCCCATAGTGATCACCGCCGGCCTGCCGCGCTTCCTGGCGCCTGGCGACAACGCCGTCATGCGGCTGGACGTCGCCGACACCGACGGCCCCGCCGGCGACTATGCATTGTCGATCGATACCACTGGCGACCTGTCGACAGGCGAAAAGCCCCTGCCGCAGAAGCTGACGCTCGCCCAGGGCAAGCGCCAGACCTTGACCGTGCCGCTGATCGCAAAGACGGCGGGCAATGCTTCGCTCACCATCAAGCTGGCGCACGCCGATGGCACCAAGGTCGAACAGACGCTCTATGTGCCTGTGCGCCCGGCCCAATTGCCGGTCACCACGCGCCTTGTGGTCGACCTCAAGGGCAATGGCGGCGCGCTGCGCGTCGACAAGGAACTGCTGGCGGCAAGCCTGCTTGAAGGCGCTTCGGTCAGCGTCGGCGTTTCGCAGGCGGCGGCCTTCGACGTGCCTTCACTGCTGATGACGCTCGATCGCTACCCCTATGGTTGCGCCGAGCAGACCACCAGCCGTGCCATGCCGCTTCTCTACGTCAACGAGATGGCATCGGGCGTCGGCATGGAAAACGACCCTGACCTGCACGGCCGCGTCCAGGACGCGATCTACAAGGTCCTGAGCTACCAGTCCTCGAGCGGCAGCTTCGGTCTGTGGGGTCCAGGCTCCGGCGATTTGTGGCTCGACGCCTATGTCAGCGAGTTCCTGACCAGGGCGCGCGAGCAGAAATACGACGTGCCGAGCCTGGCGATGAACCAGGCCCTGAACAACCTGCAGAACTCGCTCGGTTACGACCAGAGCGTACAGGACCGCGGCAGCGAGATCGCTTACGCCCTCTACGTGCTGGCCCGCAACAAGAAGGCCTCGATCGGCGACCTGCGCTATTACGCAGACACCCAGCTCGAAGCCTTCTCGAGCCCGATGGCCGTCGCCCAGCTCGCGGCGAGCCTGGCGCTCTATGGCGACACACAGCGTTCGGAGGCGACGTTCAAGACCGCGCTGCAACTCGCCAAATCGAGCACCGACTACGACTGGTACCGCTCCGACTACGGCTCGTCGTTGCGTGACGGCGCGGCGATGCTGTCGCTGGCGGCGGAATCGAAGCCGGCATCGACGATCGTGCCCGAGCTGATCAAGCTGGTGACTAGGAAACGCGCCGAAGTCCGCTGGACCAGCACCCAGGACGATTCCTGGATGCTGCTGGCGGCGCGTGCGCTGAAGGAGGGCAATGATTCGATCGCGTTGACCGTCAATGGCGCGCCGCATTCCGGCGGCTATTCCAACCAGGTCAACGGCTCCGACCTGGTCGACAGCCCGCTCGAAGTCGCCAACACCGGCAAGACTCCGCTGCAGGCCGTCGTCACCACCGTGGCCTCGCCGATCCAGCCTTTGCCGGCCGGTGGCGATGGTTTCACCATCAGCCGCACCTACTACAAGCTCGACGGCACCGAAGCCAATGTGACGGAGGCAACCCAGAACGAACGCTATGTCGTCGTGCTCAAGGTCACCGAGCGGAACAGCTGGCCGTCGCGCCTGCTGGTCACCGACCTGTTGCCGGCCGGCTTCGAGATCGACAATCCCGGCCTGGTCTCCAGCGCCCAGCTGTCGAACTTCTCCTGGCTGGCACAGACCGACGCCGCCCATCTCGAATTCCGCGACGACCGGTTCGTCGCGGCGTTCAACCCAGCCGACGGCGACCACGACCACAATCTGACGCTCGCCTATGTCGTGCGCGCCGTGACGCCGGGCACCTACGCCCATCCGGCGGCAACGGTTGAGGACATGTACCGGCCGCAATATTCGGCCCGCACCGCCACCGGCATGATGGAGATCAAGGCGCCGTAAGGTGCCTTGGCGGATATGAACGTGAGCCTTGCGCTGCCCCTCATTGCCCTGCCGGGCATTTCTCCCCGTATAGTGACGGGGAGAAAGGGGCTAGCGTCGACCGCCGCGACAGGTCCCTTCTCCCCGTCACTATACGGGGAGAAGGTGCCGGCAGGCGGATGAGGGGCGGCACCATGCTCTCCAGAAAATTCCTTCGCCGTGCAGCCATAACGCTGGCTTCCTGCGCCGGCGTCCTTGCCCTTTCCGTCGCTTCCCTCTGGGAACTCGACCGCGCTTTTCCGCCACCATTGCCGGCGACGCTCACCGTCTCCACCGAAGTCCAGGACCGCGACGGCCAGTTGCTGCGCGCCTTCGCCACGCCGGACGGCTACTGGCGGCTGGAAACCCAGCTCGACCAGGTCGACAAGCAGTTTGTCGACATGCTGGTCACCTATGAGGACAAGCGCTTCTGGGACCATGAGGGCGTCGATGTGCTGGCGCTGGCCCGCGCCGCCGGCCAATTCGCCACCAGCGGCCATATCGTTTCCGGCGGCTCGACCCTGTCGATGCAACTCGCCCGCCTGATCGAGCCGCGCGAGAGCCGCAGCGTCGGCTCCAAGATCAAGCAGATGTTGCGCGCCATCCAGATCGAGCGGCGGCTGTCCAAACGCGAGATCCTCGAGCGCTACCTGACGCTGGCGCCCTATGGCGGCAATCTGGAAGGCGTGCGCGCCGCTTCGCTCGCCTATTTCGGCAAGGAACCGAAGCGGCTGACGGTTTCAGAGGCCGCGCTTCTCGTCGCTCTCCCGCAATTGCCGGAGAAGCGCCGGCCTGACCGCAATCTCCAGATCGCCCATGCAGCGCGCGATCGTGTGCTGAGCCGCATGGTCTCGTCAGGCCTGATCGGCGAACGCGAGGCGGCACGCGCGGCACTCGACGATGTGTCGGGGCTGCGCCGTACCTTGCCGGCGCTTGCCGCGCATGCCGCTTATGCGATGCTGCCCAGGGCCGTTCCCGGTCAGCCGCTCAAGCTGACCATCCGCAAAAGCGTCCAGCAGGGACTGGAACAGGTAGCACGCGACGCAGCGACAAAGCTCGGGCCGCGTCTGTCCGTCGCCATGGTGCTGGCCGACGCACGCACCGGCGACATTCTGGGCGAAGTCGGCTCGGCCAATTTCTTCGATTCCAGCCGTTCCGGCTGGATCGACATGACCAAGGTCGTGCGCTCGCCCGGCTCGACGTTGAAGCCGTTCATCTACGGCCTCGCTTTCGAGCAGGGACTGGTGGCGCAGGAAACGTTGATCGAGGACAGTCCGGTCGATTTCGGTGGCTATAGGCCGAAGAATTTCGACATGGGCTATCAGGGCGATGTCAGCATCCGTCAGGCGCTGCAACTGTCGCTCAACGTGCCGGCGATCCGCGTGCTCGACGCGGTCGGCCCGGCGCGGCTGACCGCGCGCTTCCGCCAGGGCGGCGTCAACCCGATCCTGCCGGTCAACGAAGCGCCGGGCTTGGCCATCGGCCTCGGCGGCGTCGGCGTCACGCTGCGCGACCTCGTCCAGCTCTACACAGGGCTCGCCAATGGTGGCAAGACGCACTCGCTGCATGACGGCACCGAGCCGGCCAATGCCGTGAGTTCGACCACCACCATTCTCAACGATCAGGCCAACTGGCAGATCATCGACATTTTGTCCGGTGTGAAGCCGCCCGAAGGCGCCTTGCAACGTGGCATTGCCTACAAGACCGGCACCTCGTACGGCTACCGTGACGCCTGGTCGGTCGGCTTCGACGGCCGCTACGTGCTGGGTGTCTGGGTCGGCCGGCCCGATGCCGGCGCGGTGCCGGGCCTCTCGGGCTATGTCTCGGCCGCCCCGATCCTGTTCGAAGGCTTTGTCCGCTCTGGCCTGGCAACCGTGCCGCTGCCAGGCAAGCCGCCTGGCGCCTTCACCCCCAAGCGCGAGGAACTGCCCGTGACGCTTGCCCGCTTCGGCGCCGGCGCGGATGGCCTGGTGCAGGCGACGCCGACCGAACCCGCGCCGACCATCATTTTCCCGCCGGATGGCGCCCGCGTCGATCTCGCCACCAACTCGGCCGACGCCTCGCCATTGGTGCTGAAATTGCAAGGCGGTCGCGCGCCGTTCCGCTGGCTGGCCAACGGCAAGCCGCTCATCGGCCTCGACCGCCGTCGCACCGCGACATGGCAGCCCGACGGCGCGGGTTACTCGACGCTGACCGTTATCGACGCAGCTGGACGGGCGGCGAGTGTGAAAGTTTTCGTTGAATAGAGTGGGACAGGCGATTCATAGAATTAGCTTTCGATGAGGTCAGCGGATAATCAGGATACTCGCCCATGCCTGTCCGAGGCACTTCGCGCAATCCTCGATTGTCGGTAGCGTTAGTTGCGGCAGCGCTGGTTGTGACAATCTCTTTCGCTGCCTTCGCCGATCCCCTTCCTGCCGGCAGCGCTTCGATTTTCCGGTGACCGCCGGGTAAACCTGCCCTTGCCCGGCAACCTCGCAACCCTAGATGGGCCGGTTGGCGGGCCGACCCGGCGCGGGGCGGCCGCGAGGAAAATATTTCCCGACGCCGAGGCAGGTCGCCGAAGATTTTCTCCAGGAGGACAAAAAAGGCAACATTCAATGCATCTTATTTCTATCAATTTGGTAGATTTGGCGCGGGTTCAACGGAGGCAGAAATGACCAAACCTCATTTCCGGAAACTGCTCGGCGCACTGGTCGCCACATCTGTCCAGTTCGGCACGCTCGGTTTCGCGTTTGCCGACACCACCATTCTCAACGTGTCCTACGATCCGACGCGCGAGCTCTACAAGGCCTATGACGAGGCCTTCGCCGCGCATTGGAAGACAGAGACCGGCGAGACGGTGACCATTCAGCAGTCACATGGCGGATCTGGCGCCCAGGCCCGCGCCGTGATCGATGGTCTGGACGCCGATGTGGTGACGCTGGCGCTGGAAGGCGACATCAACGCCATCGTCTCCAAGTCCAAGAAGATCAATCCCGACTGGCGCACCAAATTCGAAAACAATTCAGCGCCTTACACCTCGACGATCATCTTCCTTGTCCGCAAGGGCAATCCCAAGGGCATCCACGACTGGAACGACCTGGTCAAGGACGGCACGCAGGTGATCACGCCCAATCCCAAGACCTCGGGCGGCGCGCGCTGGAACTATCTCGCGGCCTGGGCCTATGCGAATGCCAATGATGGCGGCGACGAGGCCAAGACCAAGGAATTCGTCGGCAAGCTCTACGCCAATGCTCCCGTGCTCGACACCGGCGCGCGCGGCTCGACCGTGACCTTCGCGCAAAAAGGCCTCGGCGACGTGCTGATCGCCTGGGAAAACGATGCCTATCTGGCGCTCGACGAGTTTGGCGCCGACAATTTCGACGTCGTCTATCCGCCGACCTCGATCCTGGCCGAACCGCCGGTGGCCGTGGTCGATGCGAACGTCGACGCCAAAGGCACGCGCAAGGTGGCTGAGGCCTATCTGAGCTACCTCTATTCCAAGGAAGGTCAGACTATCATCGCCAAGAACCACTACCGGCCGTCCAAGCCCGAACTGGTTCCGCCGGAAGATCTGGCCAAGCTGCCGCCTATCAAGCTGATCACCATCGACGACCCGCTTTTCGGCGGCTGGAAGAAGGCGCAGCCTTACCATTTCGGCGACGGTGGTATATTCGACCAGATCTACAAGCCGGCCCAGTGAGCTAAAATCCAGATCGGGACGACATGACCATAGCACCCGCGCAGGCAGGGTGGCGGTTCAGACAGCCGAGCGTCATTCCGGGTTTCGGATTGACGCTCGGCTTCTCGCTTGCCTACCTCACCCTCATCATCCTCATTCCCCTATCCGGGCTGATCTGGCGCTCGGCTGCCCTCGGCTGGACCGATTTCTGGGCCATCGCCACCGACCGCCGTACGCTCAACGCACTGGAAATCAGCTTCGGCACAGCTTTCATCGCGGCTGCCGTCAATGTCGTTTTCGGCACGCTCGTCGCCTGGGTGCTGGTGCGTTACCGCTTTCCAGGCCGCCGTATCGTCGATGCCATGGTCGACCTGCCGTTCGCGCTGCCGACGGCGGTGGCCGGCATCGCGCTGACCACGCTCTATGCACCGAACGGCTGGATCGGCAAATTGCTGATGCCGCTGGGCATCAAGGTCGCCTACACGCCGCTGGGCATCGTCATCGCGCTGATCTTCATCGGCCTGCCCTTCGTCGTGCGCACCGTGCAGCCGATCATGGAAGAGATCGACAAGGAAGTTGAGGAAGCCGCCGCCACGCTTGGCGCCAGCCGCTTCCAGATCATCACCCGCGTGCTGTTTCCGGGCCTGGCGCCGGCCATCATCACCGGTTTCTCGCTCGCCTTCGCGCGTGGCGTCGGCGAATACGGCTCGGTGATCTTCATTGCCGGCAACCTGCCCTACAAATCCGAGATCGCGCCGCTTTTGATCGTCATCCGGCTCGAGGAATACAATTACCCGGCGGCGACCGCGACCGCGGCGATCATGCTGGCGCTGTCGTTCCTCATGCTGTTGATCGTCAATCTGGTGCAGACATGGAGCCGCAAGCGCTATGGCTGATCCCGAGATCAAATCCTACGAACCGTTCCATGAAAGCCGCTCGCCAGCGGTGACCGAGAGCCGGCCGGCGCGGGCCGTGCTGATGGCCGTCGTCTTCGTCTTTCTCGCCGTCTTCCTGTTGCTGCCGCTGATCATCGTCTTCAAGGAAGCCTTCGCCAAGGGCGTTGGCACCTACCTGGAATCGCTGAGCGACGCGGACACGCGTTCGGCTATTCGCCTGACCTTGCTGGTGGCGGCGATCTCGGTACCGCTCAACATCGTCTTCGGCATCTCGGCCGCCTGGGCGATCGCCAAGTTCGAGTTCAAGGGCAAAGCCTTCCTGACCACGCTGATCGACCTCCCCTTCTCGGTCTCGCCCGTCATTTCGGGTCTGGTCTACGTGCTTCTGTTCGGCGCTCAGGGGTTGCTCGGCGAGTGGCTGAAGGCACATGGCATCCAGATCTTGTTCGCCGTGCCCGGCATCGTGCTGGCCACCGTCTTCGTCACCTTCCCCTTCGTTGCCCGCGAACTGATCCCGCTGATGCAGGAACAGGGCAATGGCGACGAGGAAGCCGCCCTTTCGCTTGGCGCCAATGGCTGGCAGACCTTCTGGTACGTGACCTTGCCCAATGTCAAATGGGGCCTGCTCTACGGCGTGCTTCTGTGCAATGCGCGCGCCATGGGCGAGTTCGGCGCGGTTTCTGTGGTGTCGGGCCACATACGCGGCCTGACCAACACCATGCCGCTGCATGTCGAAATCCTCTACAACGAGTACAACGCCGCCGGCGCCTTCGCCGTCGCCTCGTTGCTTGCCGGGCTGGCGCTCGTCACGCTGGTCTTGAAAACACTGCTCGAGATGCGCTACGGCGCCGAACTCGCCGCGACGCGCGGGCATTAGAAGGTTCATTGCATGGAAGTTCGCGTTGCCAATGTGCGCAAGGAATTCGAGCGTTTTCCGGCGCTCCACGATGTTTCGCTCGACATCAAGTCGGGCGAACTAATCGCTTTGCTGGGCCCGTCCGGCTCCGGCAAGACGACCTTGCTCAGGCTGATCGCCGGGCTGGAGCGTCCGACGCGTGGAAAAATCTTCTTTGGTGACGAGGACGCTTCGCAGAAATCGATCCAGGAGCGCAATGTCGGTTTCGTCTTCCAGCACTACGCCCTGTTCCGCCACATGACGGTTGCCGACAATATCGGTTTCGGCCTCAAAGTGCGGCACGGGCCGACGCGGCCGCCGGCAGCGGAGATCCGCCGCCGTGCGGCCGAGCTTCTCGATCTCGTCCAGCTTTCGGGGCTGGAGAAGCGCTACCCCGCGCAGCTTTCGGGCGGCCAGCGCCAGCGCGTGGCGCTCGCCCGCGCCATGGCCATCGAACCGAAGGTGCTGCTGCTCGACGAGCCGTTCGGCGCGCTCGACGCGCAGGTGCGCCGGGAACTCCGCCGCTGGCTGCGCGAAATCCATGACGCCACCGGCCACACCACCGTCTTCGTCACCCACGATCAGGAAGAGGCGCTTGAGCTTGCCGACCGCGTCGTGGTGATGAGCCAGGGCCGCATCGAGCAGGTCGGCACCGCCGACGACATCTACGACACACCGAACTCGCCCTTCGTCTACGGCTTTATCGGCGAATCGAGCTCCCTTCCGGTCAAAGTCGAGAATGGCGAGATCTGGCTGGCCGACCGTCCGATCGGATTGTCGGCGCCGCACGCGTCCGAGGGCGATGCGATGCTTTACTTCCGTCCGCATGATGTCGAACTGCTGGACGGCTGCAGCGGCTGCATCGCCGGCACCGTGGCCGCCAGCCGCCGCGTCGCGGGCACACGGCGCGTCGAGCTCGAAATCGGCGGCGAACGCCAGCGGGTCGAGATCGAACTGCCGGTCGATCATCCGGCGGCGCAAAAGAGCCGGGTGGCATTCCGGCCGGGGCGCTGGAGGCTGTTTCCGGCTGGATAGCGATCAGACCACTGTGAAATCTGGTCACCAGGGAATATCCAGGTCCGGTGGCGGTCGCTTATCCCTTCATCTGGCCTTTCAACGACAACAACAAGATCATGGGATTTTTCGGGGAAGCCGCAAAGCCGTAGTGCTCGTAAAAGGCTTTCGCTTCATCCAATATGGCGTGAACAAAAATTCCGCGAATCCCGAGGATCGTCGCGGCTTGACTGGAGCGCAGGACGGCGTCTTGCAGAAGCGCAGCGCCTAGCCCTTTCCCTTGCCAGCTTGCATCCGCCGCGAGACGTCCGAGCACAACCATTGGAATGGGATATGGCATGTTGCGGCGAATAATGCCGGGCGCTTCCGCCAGATCAAGCCCGCCCGAAGACAAGCAATAGTAGCCGACAACGCGTGTGCCTTCCGCCATCACATAAGTACGTGATGCGCCACTGACCTGGTTGGCCCGTGCCCGACGGCGAAGCCATTGGTCGAGGCTCTCTGTTCCGCTTTGGAAAAGTTCGAGATCGTGGTCTTCGGCCAGCGGCGTGGGCGCCGACGGCATCAGTCCCGCCACGGCCTGGACACGTTCATAAGGCGTGCAAAACCTTCCCCGCTTGGCGGTTCATCGAGGATGTCGAGATAATGCCGGTAAGTCTCAGGATCCGCCTTGATCAACGTTTGGTCGAGCAGCGTATCCTCGGCCGCACGATAAGCGGCGTCGATCATGAAGTCGGAGCGGGTTTTCCCGCGTATCTTTGCGGCACGGTCAATCAGTATGCGTATGTCCTCTCGGATGCGCAGATTGACAGGCTTGGCATGGGTTTCGGGTGCGGCTTTCGCCATGGAAGACTCCTTTCACTCATCATAACATGCCGCATACACAATGTGTATCCATTTGTCGCCTCTCTTCGGAAGAGACTGAAGAGGACGGCCTCAAAAAGATGATTCTACTTGAAATAGAAAACTACGATGTGCCTGTTTGGGAAACGGTTTTCTAGCAACAGCCGCCAAGCCCTGAATCTATACCTCGCCGCTCCGCCGCACCCCGGCTATGGTCCGATAATAGAGCATGACATCCGGAGCCTTTTCATGAAGCGATTTTTCATCGGCGTTGCCGTTGCCGCCGGCCTTCTCCTCGCATCCTCCCAAGCGTGGTCGGCCGACAAGCTGCTGAATGCCTCCTATGACGTCGGCCGCGAACTCTTCGTGCAGGTCAACAAGGCCTTCATCGCCAAGCACCCGGCTGTGAGCATCGACCAGTCTCATGCCGGCACGTCGGCGCAGGCGCGTGCCATCGCTGAAGGCCTCGGTGCCGATGTCGTCACCTTCAACCAGGTCACCGACGTCGACTTCCTGGTCAAGAAGGGCCTCGTCTCGGCCGACTGGCAGAAGGATTTTCCCGACAACGCCTCGCCCTTCTATTCGCTGCCTTCGTTTCTCGTCCGCGCGGGCAACCCCAAGCACATCAAGGACTGGAACGATCTCGTGCGCGACGACGTGCAGGTGATCTTCCCCAATCCGAAAACGTCGGGCAATGCGCGCTACACCTATCTCGCGGCCACCGCCTACGCCAGGGAAGCCTTCAAGGGCGACGACGCCAAAGTGAAGGAATTCATCACCAAGCTGTTCAACAACGTGCCGATCTTCGACACTGGCGGGCGCGCCGCGACCACCACCTTCGTGCAGCGCGAGATCGGCGACGTGCTGATCACTTTCGAATCCGAGACGCGCGGCATCCGCAAGGAATATGGCGACGACAAATTCGAGCAGGTCACGCCTTCGGTGAGCCTTCTGGCGGAATTCCCGATAGCGATCGTCGACAAGGTCGCCGACGAGCACGGCACGCGCGATCTGGCCAAGAGCTATCTCGACTTCCTCTATACGCCCGAGGGCCAGGGCATTGCCGCCGACAATGGCTTGCGCGCACGCGACGCGGCTGTCGCGGCCAAATACAAGGCAGATTTTCCGGACGTGCGCCTGTTGACGGTAGAAGACGTCTTCGGCGGTTGGGACAAGGTCCAAAAGGAGCATTTCGCCGCCGGCGGCCTGCTCGACCAGGCTTATGGCAGCCGGTAAGTCTCCGCGTCCAGATAGAAAGATCAGGAAAGCCGGCCCGGTGGCCGGCTTTCCTTGTTTATGCAGCTGATAGGGCAAATTCGGCGCCCTTCGTGCAAAACGTTACAAAGAATCAACGCGTTTGTGCCTAACCTGCCCTCCAATGGCTTTGTTTTCGCGAAACGGCAGTGTGCGAAGGCAATGTTGTCATCATTTGCACACAAACAACCGCCAGATGCGGGGTGGTTGGGGCTTCAATGGGTTGACTCGGGCATGCTGACGAAAAAAGGCAAATACGGCCTGAAGGCCCTCGTGCATCTATCCAGTCTTCCGCTTGGCCAATTGGCCTTCGTCAACGACATCGCCGTCGCCAACAACATCCCGAAGAAATTCCTGGACGCCATACTGGGCGAATTGCGCAACGCCGGCTTCGTCCAGAGCCGCAAGGGCAAGGAAGGCGGCTATCGTCTCGCCCGCCCCGCTTCCGAGATCAAGATCGGCCATGTCGTGCGCGTGCTCGACGGGCCGCTGGCGCCGATACCTTGCGCCAGCCGCACGCAGTATCAGCGCTGCGAGGATTGCGACGAGGCGACCTGCCAGGTCCGGCACATGATGCTGGAAGTGCGCCAGGCGATCGCCGAGGTGCTGGACAACCGTAGCCTCGCCGCCATGCGCGATGCCGACAATGACGATTTCCCGGTCGAGTTGACATCCCAGATCTAGAGCCGGGTGGATGAGGCTGTCGAGGTTTACGAAATCCCGAAAAGCCGCCCGCAAGCGGCCATCGGCAGCCAGCTTTCGCATCGAGATCATCGCCGACGTCTTTGTCCCCGAATATGCCGAGGACGTGCGCTTTTTCAGCCGCAAGCTGGCTGATCCCGGCAGGCTCCGCCACTTCTCCACCAGGGACCTTCGCGAAAGCCTGGTTACCCTCTTCTACCTCGCGGTTGCGGCAGCGCTGCCGGTGCGCTGGTGGGCGCCGATCTGCGATTGGGCTTCCAGGTTTCGGTTGAAGCGCCATATGCGCAAGGATTTCCGCTTCTATGCCGCCGCAACGCGCGCGGTGCTCGGCGATGGCGTCGATACACGCAAGCTGTTCGAGGCATTGCTCACGGCGCGCCATCGCCGCCGCATGCAACTTGCCGCGCATCTGGTCGCCGGCCATTGGACGCCGAAGATCCGGCTGGAAGGGCTCGAGGGCTTGCAGGCAGCCCTGCAACGCGGCCACGGCGCGATCCTCTGGTGCGATCAATTCACCGCCCAGACGATAATCGGCAAGCGCGCCATATACGAGGCCGGCATCGAAGCGCATCAGGTCAGCGTCAACACGCATGGCGCGTCCGAGACGGCATTCGGCCAGCGCTTCCTCAACCCGCCAATGGTTCATGTCGAGAACCGGTTCCTGAAAAGCCGGATCGCCTTCGACCGTGACGATGCCTATCAGGTCACCATCCGCATTCAAAAGATGCTGAAGCAGAACGGCGTCGTGATGATGACCAACACCATCCACGCCGGCTCGACCTTCACCGAAAGCGCCCTGGGCGAAAGCGGCTGGACGCACCTTGCCTCGGCACCGGCGAATTTCGCCGCTCGAGGCAAGACGGCCCTGTTTGCCATGTCGACTTTCGAGGTGGTGCCCTTCCGGGAATACCGCGCCGTCTTGAGCCCCGAACTGGTACCGGCGGCACCGGCGCTCCCGGCCGTGGACACAACCAGGGACGGAGCCAAGAACCTGGCCCTGCAGGCACACTACATCCTGCTGAAACGCGACCGCCTGCTGCAGGCGCTGAAGCTGTGCCCCGAGCAGATGATGTCCTGGTCGCGCCATGAGCGGTTGACAGAGGCTCAGGGCGGCGGCGGTGTCGGTTTCGAGGAGGGCTCATGACCGGCGCATCGAGCGCATTGCCTGGGCGACGAGTTCGCCGATCGGCCGCGTCGCGTCGAGCGTCAATGCCCGTTCACCTTGGCCCGGCGATTCCAGGATGGCGAACTGGCTGTCGACCAGGCTTGCCGGCATGAAATGGCCCTTGCGGCTGGCGACCCGCTGCCGCGCGGTGGCGGGATCGATCTCCAGATAAAGGAAGATGATATCAGGGCAGAAGCCGCGCAGGCGCTCGCGATAGCCGCGCTTCAGCGCCGAGCAGGCGGCAACCACGCCCTGTCCTTTGCCGATAGAGACCGCGATGTGCTCGCCGATCGCGTCGAGCCAGCCTTCGCGCAGCTGGTCGGTGAGCGGTTCGCCACGCGCCATACGCGCCACATTCTCCGGCGGATGCTGCCTGTCACCCTCGATGAAGACGGCACCCAGCGCGTCGGCCAGCGCGATACCGACGGCTGACTTGCCGCAGCCGGCGACGCCCATCACCGCGATGGCCGAAGGCGCCAAACCGGAAGCGCCCGTCGGCGCCTGCGCTGCGTCTTCGCCCACTGTCAGCGGCTTGCCGGCGCGCGGCCGTAAAGAAGGAGCATGGCGACGATGACGACGCCATAGATGATCTGCCGTCCCGCCTCCGGCATCTGCATGACCGACAGGATGGATTGCAGCAGTGTGATCAGGATCACGCCGGCGACCGTGCCGAGATAGGAGCCGCGCCCGCCCAGGATCGAGGTGCCACCGAGCACGACGGCCGCGATCGACGGCAGCAGATAGGCGTCACCCATCGATTGCGCCGCCTTGGAGGCGTAGCCCGCCAGCAGCACGCCGCCAAAGGCGGAGAGCCCGCCGGAGACAGCGAAGGCGATCATCACCACGCGTCTTGTGTCGATGCCTGAGAGATAGGCGGCGCGCTCGCGGTTGCCGATGCCATAGACCGCACGGCCAAAACCGCTGCGGGTCAGCACGAACACCATCGCGGCCCCGATCAGCGCCCAGATGATGACTGCATTGGGCACGCCCGGAATGGTGAACCCGGTGGCGAGGTAGCGCATGGCGCCGGTGGCCGAATCCTGCGGCGAGAAGCCGCCGGTGTAGACCACCATCAACCCTTGCGCGACGGCGTTGGTGGCGAGCGTGATGATCATCGAGGGAATGCGCAGATAGGCGACGCCGATGCCGTTGACGATACCGATCAGCACGCCGCAGAAGATGCCGAACGGGATAGCCAGCGCCACGCCTGCCGGGCCGTAGGCGGCCGCCGCGCAGGCCATCATCGCACCCGCCGCCACCGACCACGGCACCGACAGGTCGATCTGGCCGAGCAGGATGACCAGCATCATGCCGGTGGCGATGACGCCGAGGAACGAGGCCACCTTGAGCTGCTGCAAGAGATATTCAGGCGACAGGAAGCTGCGCGAATAGAGGCTGCCAACCAACAGCAGCACCACGATGCAGGCAAAGGCGGTCAGCACCGCCGGATCGGCGCGGCGGATGAATTTCGGCATGCGGCCGGCAATGCCGCCCAAGGTCGTCTCGCTCACAGGAACCACTCCAGCCGGTTGCGGACCCGAAACAGGGCGAAGGCGCCGAGGCTGACGGCGACCAGCAGGATAACGCCCTGGAACAGCGGCTGCCAGAGCGGATCGAAGTCGAAGACGAACAACAGGTCGCCGATGGTGCGGAAGGCCAGCGCGCCGAAGATGGCACCGATGGCGCTGCCCTTGCCGCCGAACAGCGAAACACCACCCAGCACGACCGCCGCGATCGAGAACAGCGTATAGGCGTTGCCGCTGGCATAGGCGGCCTCCCCCGTATAGGTGAAAAAGGTCAGGAACAGTCCGCCGATCGCGGCCAGCAGCCCCGCAAGCGTGTAAGCGGAGAACTTACCGCGCCTTATCGGCACGCCCGACATATAGGCAGCCGTTTCCGAAGAGCCGGCCGCGTAGGCGGCGCGGCCGAGTACAGAGCGGCTGAACGGTACCCAGATCAGCAGAACGACCGCCAGCAGCACGACCAGGCTTGCCGGCACCAGATCGAACAGACGTCCTGTCATAGCATCGGCCAGATCCTCGTTGACCGAGCCGCCCGGAAAAGGCCGCAGCAAAAGGCCGATGCCGTAGTAGACCGCGCCGGTGGCGATGGTCGCGACGATCGGCTGCAGCCTTCCATAGATCACGATGGCGCCGTTGATCGCGCCGCACAAAAGTCCCGCCACCAGCACGGCGACGACGCCGAGCGTCGTCTGCATCGGCGTGCCCACCACCAGCCAGGAGGCCAGACAGTTGGTGAGCAGGAATATCATGCCGACGGACAGGTCGATGCCGGAGGTGATCACGACCAGCGTCTGCGCCATGGCGACGAAGGCAAGCAGCACGCCCTTGTTCGCCGCCGTCTGCACGACATTGGCGGTGAAGCCCGCCGGATGGTTCGAGGTGTAGATGACGAACATGACGATGAAGATGCCGAGCGCCAGCAATGTTCCACGCTGCTCGGCCAGCCAGTAACGCCAATCCTTCACGCTTCCGCTCCCAGGCCCACCGGGCTCTCCTCGCCATGGATGTTAAGCGCGCTCGATATCAGCGCCCTTTCGGTGATCTCGGCGCCGACCAGTTCGCGTTTGACCGCGCCGTCATAGAGAACCAGCACCCGGTCGCAGCAGCCGATCAGCTCGTCATAGTCGGTCGAATAGAACAGGATCGCCGCGCCCGCGTCCGCCAGCTTGCGCATCAGCTGATAGATTTCCTGCTTGGTGCCGACATCGATGCCGCGCGTCGGATCGTTGAGCAGGATGATGCGCGGCTGGCGCATCAGCCATTTGGCTATGACCACTTTCTGCTGGTTGCCGCCCGACAGCGCGCCAACCGGAATATCGAGGCCCGCCGTCTTGATCGCCAGAAGGCCGACCATGTCGTCGATCAGCCGCTGTTCGGCGGCGCGGTCGATAATGCCGCCTTTGGACAGCCGGTCGAGTGCGGCGAAGGACAGGTTTTCGCGCACCGTCATCGGCAGCATCAGGCCTTCGGTCTTGCGGTCTTCCGGGATGAGCGCCATGCCGATGCCGTCCTCGCGGGCCGCCGCCGGGCTGGTGATCGTCGCCGGCTTGCCGTCGATCAGCACTTCTCCCGAGAGGCCACGCAGCACACCGAAGAAAGCAAGCAGCAATTCGCGCTGGCCCTGGCCATCGAGCCCGCCGAGGCCGACCACCTCGCCTGCCCTGACCGTCAGCGAGATGTTATCCAGCCGGTCGGCCCAGGACAATTTGCGCGCCTCGAGCCTGGGGGCGGCGCTGGCCGGTGCCGCCGGCGGCTTGGGCGGAAAAATATGGCTGTACTCGCGGCCGATCATCAGCTCGACCACCTCGTTGTCGCTCTTCGAGCCGGCCTTGTAGCTGGCGACATTGCGGCCATTGCGGAACACCGTGCAATGGTCGGCCAGTTCGGCGATCTCGTTCATGCGGTGCGAGATGTAGAGCAGCGCCAGCCCTTCCGAGCGCAGCCGCTTCAGCACGCCGAAGATCTTCGCGACATCCGCTGCCGTCAGCGCCGACGTCGCCTCGTCGAGGATGAGAATGCGTGGTTTGCGCGCCAGCGCCTTGGCGATCTCCACCATCTGCCGGCGCGACAGCGGCAGGTCCTTGACCAGCGCCAACGGATGGATGTCGGCGGCGCCCGCGCGGGCAAGCGCGTCCTCGGCGATGCGGCGCTGCGCCTTGCGATCGATCATGCCGAAGCGTTTGGGCGGATCCGAAATGACGATATTGTCGGCGACGCTGAGTTCGGGGATCAGCGACAATTCCTGGAAGATGCAGACGATGCCGGCCTTGTTCGCCGCACCGGGCGAAGCGAAGGTCACTTCGCGCCCATCCAGCATCATGCGGCCTTCGTCGGGCGCCACGACACCTGCCATGACCTTGATCAATGTCGACTTGCCGGCGCCGTTTTCACCGAGGATGGCGTGGATGCTACCGGTGGAAACCGTCAGCTCGGCCTTCTCGAGCGCCCGCACGCCGCCATAGCGCTTGGAAATGCCTTCCATGCGAAAGAGTGGAGCCGCACCGTCCATCAACCCTCCCCGGGGCAATCATGGGATTTCGGGGCTGGCGCCGGGGTTAACCCCGCGGCGCCAGCGATAGCAGTGAGCCTACTGGTTTTCCTTGGTCTGGCCCATGATTTCCTGGGCACTGAAATTGATGCCGCAGGTCGGGAAGGAGTTGCCGACGAAGAAATTGTCGGACTGGTCGGGGAAGAAATCCTGGCCTGCCTTGAAGTTCGGATCCTCCACGATGGCCAGCGGCAGCTTCACCGATTGCGGCACGACATTGCCTTCGAGGGCCGCGATTGCCGTCTTGATTGCAACGGCCACCTGGGCGGGGCCGGTGCCGGCGGAAGAGCACTTCAAGCCGTCACCGGCATGTGCGGCACAGAACTTGCGAAAACCGTTCTCCGTCTCGCCGCCGAACGGAACGAATGGATGCTTGGCATCCATCATCGCCTGCACGATGCCGGTGTCGCCGCCCTGCCCGGTGATGCCGTCGAAGGGTCCGTTGGTGGCAATCGCGTCCGCCGTAGCTTTCTGGGCAACGCCGTCGTCCCATTTGCCGACCACCTCGGTGACTTCCCATTTCTTGCCCGAGCCGTCGAGCACCTCGTGGATGCCGGCATGACGGTCCGTGTCGACGGAAGTGCCGGCGACGCCGCGCACTTCGAGCACCTTTCCGCCGTTCGGAACATGTGAGACCAACCACTTGCCCCACAATGCGCCAAGGCCCTTCTGGTCGACATTGACGTTGATGGCATCCTTGGTGTCGAGAATGTTGTCGAAGGCGACCAGCACGACCCCGGCCTCCTTCGCCCGCTTGATGACTGGCCCGAAGGCGGTCGGGTTCTGCGCGTTGACGACGATGGCGTCAAAGCCGGAATCGATGAAATTGTTGATCGCGGAGATCTGCGCCGGGACGTCCTCACCCGTCGACACAACCTTGAATTCCTTCAACTTCTTGGCGACATCCGGCTGTGCGGCATAGGCCTTGGCGGTCTGCACCATCTGGATACGCCAGGTGTTGGCGATATAGCCGTTGGCGAGCGCAATGCGATATGGGCCGGCCTTCTTGGGGAACTTGAAGAATTGCGTATCGGCTGCCCATGGGGCGAAGCAGCCCGGCTCGGCTGCCGGCCCCTTGACGATTTCTGGGCCTGCGGCCATCGCCGCTGAGCTCAACATGACGAATGCAGTGGCGGCAACGATGCCACCAACGAGTGACTTGATCATCGATATTCCTCCCAGTTGCAGTTCTGACTTGTTTGTTTAGCTGCAGTACAATGACGTTCGCCCAAGCACCTCCTGCCCTGGCTCGCCATGCATGTCAGGTGGCCGGCGCCGGCCTGATCCCTCCTTTGTTGCTTCCTCAAGCAGCGCCGAAAGTATCATATTATCAATAATAAACAAGGAAAATGCTGTCGCTTATGTATAATAAACAGCGGTTCGACTTCGCGCTGGCCCGAATGGTAGCGCTACCAAGAATGTCTGTAAAGGCTGATTTCAGCAGGTTCTAAAATGTTTCAACGTGCCGTGCTCTCGCGCTGCTTCAGCTCGAAACCGAGGTCTACGACCCGCTGCTCCGGCCTGTCACCCGATATCGCCGCCAGCGCCATGGCGACCGCGCGCCTGCCGATTTCGTAGCGATAGGTGCGGATGCTGGTGATCGAGGGAAAAGCCACCTGCATCATGTCGAGATCGTTGAAGCCGACAATGCCGATGGTCTTCGGCACGTCGATCGAAGCGCGATGGCATTCGAACAGCACACCGAGCGCAATGTCGTCATTGTTGCAGAACACGCCGTCGAGCGTCGGCATCTTGGCAAGGGCATCGCGGAACAGTTCACGGCCAAGCGACACGCTGGAAAGCACGGGCGTGGTGGTAATCAGGCGCGGGTCCAGCAGCCCGGCCTTCTCCATCGCCACCCGGTAACCAGCAAGGCGCCGCTGCGAGCGCGGGTCCATGCGCGCACCGATGAAACCGATCCGGCGATACCCCGCCTCGATCAGGTGCTCGGTCGCCGTCCTGCCGCCGTCGAGATGCGAAAAGCCGACCATCATGTCCACGGGATCGGGCCCGGTCTCCATCACCTGGACCACCGGGCAACCGGCATTCTCCAACAGTTTTCGCGAGGTGGGCGTCTGGTCGATGCCGGCGACGATCAGCGCTGCCGGCCGCTGGGAGCCAAACAGCTGCAGCAGACGCTCCTCCTCCAGCCCGGAATAATGCGTGTTGCCGAGCTGGATGCGGAACGGGCTGTCCGACAGGCTGTCATAAATGCCGCGCACCACCTCCGCGAAGACATTGTTGGTCAGCGAGGGCACCAGCACACCGAACACCTCGGCGCGCGCCGAGGCCAATGCGCGTGCGTTGGGATCCGGCACATAGCCAAGCTCTTCGACGGCGGCCATGATCTGGCGGCGCAACTCCTTGGAAACGCGTTCCGGCTCGCGCAGCGCGCGGGAAACGGTGATGGCGCCGACGCCGGCCTTGTGTGCCACATCCGATAGGGTTGGGCGGCCACCGCCCCGGCGCGAGCGCGGCTTGATCAAGGCCTTGGCCCATGCGCATGGCCATCGAACCGCGCGCCCAATGCGATCTTTCCAGCTGTCGCCATCTCACCGGCCTGTTGCCGCACCCATCCGCCTTGGCGTCGCGCAGTGACTGCCTGTTGTCAAGCCGAGCCACCGAATGGCTGTGCCAGACCTTCGCCTTAGGCGGCCGCGACAGCTCTGTGCCTCGCCTTCCACATGAACAACCCGATCGCCAGTATGTTCAACAGATTCCAGGCGATGCCGTTCAGGAACGCGGCGGCGTAGGAGCCGGTCAGGTCGTAGATCCAGCCCGACATCCAGCCGCCGATCGCCATGCCGAAAATCGTCGCCATCATCACGATGCCGATGCGCTGGCCGGCCTCCTTGGCGGGCAGATATTCGCGCACGATGATCGCATAGCAAGGCACGATACCGCCCTGCGACAGGCCGAAGACCAGCGACACGACATAGAGCGAGGCGAGCCCGTCGAACGGGATATAGAACAGCAATGACAGGCATTGCAGCACGGAGCCGATAAGCAAGGTTTTGACGCCGCCGATGCGGTCGGCGACAAAGCCGGACGCAAGCCGGCTGACGACCCCCGCCGCCATCATGATGGACAGCATGTCGGCGCCATGCGCCATGCCGTAGCCAAGATCCATGCAGTAGGCGACGATGTGCACTTGGGGCATCGACATCGCCACGCAGCAGCCCAGTCCCGCGACGACCAGCAGGACCTGCATTGCCGCCGGCGACATTGGAATCGGCTGCACCGGCCGGCTTCCGGGCGAGCCGGCGGCCGTCGCTTCCGGAGCGCCGCGACGCAGCAACAGCACAAGCGGCACCATGGTGACGAGGCAGAAGACGCCGATGCCCGCATAGGTGAAGCGCCAGCCTTCTGCCTTGATCAGCGTCGGCATGATCGTGGGCCAGATCGCTCCGGCAAGGTAGTTGCCGGCCGCCGCCGCCGTGACGGCGACGCCGCGGCGGCGATTGAACCAGTGCGAGATATCGGCGATCAGCGGCCCGAAGATCACCGATGTGCCGACACCGATCAGCACCCCCTGGGCAAGGGTGAATTGCAGGATCGATGTCGACAGCGCGGCGAGCACGAGACCGGCGGAGAGCGCGATCGAGGAGAACAGCGCCGGGATCCAATAGCCCATGCGGTCGATGGCGCGGCCGACCAGCACATTGCCGGCGGCGAAGCCCACCATGGTCGCGGTGTAGGGCATGGATGCCGCGGCGCGGTCGACGCCGAACTCGGCCTGTGCCGCCGGCAGCACCACGACAACGGCCCACATGCCGACCGCACCGATCGTCGCCAGCAGCATCGAGATGGCAAGGCGCATCCAGGCGTAGGAACTGTCGATACCGGGACCGGCCCGGCTCAAGTCGATTCGCGTCAAAGGCGTTTCCTGTCGGCGGTCTCAATCGCTGCTGTTTTGACCACTATCGACGCATTCTCCGCGTACAGCAGCGCCACAGCGGGCAAATCCGTGGCTCCAGGCCGATACGAATGCGGGAACCGACGCCGATATCTGGAGTTTTCGATCAGCAACACCGCAAAGGAGTCCAGCCATGACCGCCACCAAGCAGAAATGGTCGGCCGAGGTGACCGAGCACAGCGATGCGATGGATCTCGAGGAGCACGTCTTCGAATCCGACGACGCCAAGAAGATCGCCGCCTCGCTCAAGCGTTCGGCCGAACACAGCCACCGCCGCAAGGCCGAGCCCTTCCAGTCCGCCATGTCGATGCTGAATTTCTACATCAACAGGGCCGGAAAAAACCTTCCCGCGGCGCGCAAGAAGATCCTCGAGGACGCCAAGGACGAACTGCGCGCCGCATTCGGGCGTCCAAAGGAGGATTAGCCGCCCCCCCAATGGCTCCTCGAGTTGCTTCCTCGGCCCTTCAAAACGAGGTGAGGAACGTGCCGGTTGTCCAGCCGGTCGGCGTCCTATTGTTTGATCTCGGGTTCGACGAGCTTGGCCAGGTTCCGTAGCGATTCCTGCCAGCCGAGATAGCAGGCTTCCGCGGGAATGACGTCCGGGATGCCGGCCTGGGTGATGTTCACTTCGGTGCCCACGGACACTTTCTTCAACGTCACCGTCACCTCGATCTCGCCGGGCAGGTTGGGATCGTCGAACCTGTCGGTGTAGCGCAGGAGTTCGCCCGCAACGAGCTCGACATACTCACCGCCGAACGAGTGGCTGTCGCCGGTGGTAAAATTGCGGAACGACATTTTGAACGTGCCGCCGACCTTGCCCTCGAAGTGATGAACCGTGCAGGTGAAGCCGTTCGGCGGAAGCCATTTGGCAAGCGCGTCGGCCTCGAGGAACGCGCGGTAGACCTTCTCCGGGCTGGTGGTCAGAACGCGGTGCAGACGTACGGTGCTGGGCATGTCAAATTCTCCTTGCTGGTTTCCCGTTCGACACCCCAAGGACGGGTGCCACACAGCCGATCCGACACTAGCTCTCGAATTTTTTGGCGGTGCCGGCCTGAATTGCTTCGACGGCCTGCAAGACGGAAACACCCGCGTGCCGAATGGCTTATCGGTGAATCCTACCGCGAACGGATGACGTTGTCGGTATTGGCCAGCAGCTTGCGCACGGCATTGCGCGCCGCATCGGGCCGTTGCAGGCGGATATTCTTTTCGATTGCCTCGTGCATCTTCTGGGCGAGCTGCAAATCGTCGAGTTCCCGGGTCGTGTAGGTGAACAAATGATCGAAGGCGGATTCGATCAGCACGCCGAGCGGGACCAGTAGGTCGTTGCCGGAGGCACGCAGGATGGCGAGGTGGAAGCGGGTGTCGGCACGGGTCCGTTCCTGCAGACTTTTCGCCTCGCCCATCTCGCGGCAGGCCTGGCTGATCTCGGCCATCTGCTCGTCGGTCCGCCGCATGGCGGCGAAGGCCGTCGCTTCCGGCTCGATGATGTGGCGAAATTCCTGCACCGTCCTCAGGAACACCTCGCGGTCGGGCGACGTCGCGTACCAGGCAAGCACATCGCGGTCGAGCAGGTTCCAACGTTCCTTCGGTTCGACCCAACTGCCGATCTTGGGGCGCGATGCCAACAGGCTCTTGGCCATCAGCATCTTGATCGCCTCGCGCACCGCCGACCGGCTGACGCTGAAGGTCTCCGACCATTTGGCTTCATTGGGCAGGATGGTGCCGGGCGGATAGTCGCCGCGCACGATCCGCAGACCAATCTCGCTCGCCAGCGACGTATGCACGCTGGAGCCGGGAATGCGCGCCGCGTCGGGCCGGCGAACACCGACCGGGCGCTCGACAGCTACAGCCTTTTTGGGCGATTTTTCCTTGTTCGGTCTCGCGTCCCGCATGGGCTCCAGAAAGGCCGGTTTACGGAAGCTGTCAAGCGCGGTGCGGGCGTTGGGCCGCAAAGCCGGCTTCTATGCACAACCCAGCCGCGATTCGACCACGCTCAGGCGGTCTTGACGTATTTGCGCCAGCTATGCTCGGGCCGGAAGCCGAGCATGTCGCGCGCCTTGCGGTTCGACAGCAGCGTCTCGTATTCGCCGAGTTCGCCCTTGACCGGCACGCCGGGATAAAACCGCTTCAGGAGTTCGGCGGTCGGCAGATCGGACGAGGTGTCGTCATTGGCGGCGTTGAACACCTGGTAGCCCAGCCCATCTTTCTCGATGGCGCGCAGCGTGATCTGGCCAAGGTCGCGCGCGTCGATGTAGCTCCAGGCGATCCGTTTGCGAAAGCCCGGATCGGCGAACCATTTCGGGAACAGCGAATACTCGTGCGGCTCGATGACATTGCCGATGCGCAGGGCATAGATGTCCGTGCCATTGCGCTGCGCGAAAGCGCGCGCCGTCTTCTCGTTGACGATCTTGGACAGCGCATAGCTGTCCATCGGATCGACGTCGTACTCCTCGTCGAGCGGGAAATGCGTGGGGTCGCGCGGCTCGTTGGCGAACACCAGGCCGTAGGTCGTCTCGCTGGAAGCGATGATCACCTTGCGGATGCCGAGCTTCACCGCGGCCTCGATGACATTGTAGGTGCCCATCGCATTGACGCGGAACACCTCGTTGTCGGGCGTGATCATGATGCGTGGAATGGCGGCGAAATGCACCACGGCGTCGACCTGCTGCGGCCGCAGCGACGGATCGAATTCGTGCAGCCCCATATAGCTCGACAGTGCGTTGAACACCTGGCCGCTGTCGGTGATGTCGGTGATCAGCGTGCGCACCTTAGGATTGTCGAGCGGCCTGGTGTCGATGTTGAGCACCTGGCAACCCTGCTCCACCAGATATTGCACGACGTGGCGCCCAGCCTTGCCGCTGCCGCCGGTGAACATGATCCGCTTCGTCATTCTGGTCTCCACGAAAGTCCTAGGATTGACGTGTATTGTCAGACAATATTGCTTTCTGCAACCGTATATGGCTAAAACGGCGGCGACATTATCGATAATCACAGACAGGACAGACAGCATGAACACGACCGCCAGCAGCGAGAAGATCGGCTTTGTCGGCCTTGGCCTGATGGGTCACGGCATCGCCAAGAACATCGTCGACAAGGGGTATTCCCTGACATTTCTCGGCCGCAAGAACCGCAAACCGGCGGAGGATCTTCTCGGCCGAGGCGCTCATGAGGCGTCGACCTCCCGCGACGTGGCGGCGGCATCCGATATCATCTTCATTTGCGTCACCGGCTCGCGCGAGGTCGAGGCCATCATTCGCGGCCCCGGCGGGCTCAAGGAGGGGTTGAAGAACGGTTCGGTCGTCGTCGACTGCTCGACCTCCGATCCGGTCTCGACGGTGTCGCTCGCGGCAGAACTCAACGCGCTTGGCGTCGATTATGTCGACGCGCCGCTCAGCCGCACCCCGAAGGAAGCCTGGGAAGGCACGCTCGACGCCATGGTCGGCGCGCCCGACGCCGTCTTCGCCAGGGTCAAGCCTGTGATCGACACCTGGGCCGGCCGCATCGTCCATATCGGCGACACCGGCGATGGCCACCGCATGAAGCTGCTCAACAATTTCATCTCGCTGGGTTATGCCGCGATCTATTCCGAGGCATTGGCACTGGCGGAGAAGGTCGGCATCTCCCCGCCGCGTTTCGACAGCGTCATCCGCAACGGCCGCATGGATTGCGGCTTCTACCAGACCTTCATGCGCTGGACGCTGGAAGGTGATCGCGACGCCCACAAATTCACCATCGCCAACGCCTTCAAGGACCTGACCTATCTGGAATCGATGGCGGGTGCGGCCGGCATCGCCAACCCGCTCGGCAACGCCACCAAGAACTCCTTCGCCGGCGCCCACGCAACCGGTCCGGCCGAGCAGTTCGTGCCGATGCTGGCCACGCACATCGCCAAAGTGAATGGTGTCGACCTGATGCCGATGAAGGATGGCAAGAAGCAGACGATCTGAGACCCGAACCGCCGGCGGGCCCTTACCGCCGGCCCCTTCCGATCCCCTCATCGGTGTCGGCGAGCAGCTTGTGCACGGCGCTACGCGCCGCGGCTGGCCGCTGCAGGCGGATGCTCTTTTCGATCGCCTCGTGCAGTTTCTGTGCCCGCCGCTGATCGCCGACCTGGCGCGTGGTGAAGACGAAGAGATGGTCGAGCGCCGATTCGATCAGCACGCCGAGCGGCACCAGAAGGTCGTTGCCCGAGGCCCGCAGGATGGCCAGGTGAAAGCGCGTGTCGGCACGGATGCGCTCGGGCAGGTTGGCCGCCTCGCCCATCTCGCGGCAAGCCAGGCTGATCTCGGCCATCTGCTCGTCGCTGCGCCGCATGGCGGCGAAGGCGGACGCCTCCGGTTCGATGATGTGGCGGAACTCCTGAACCGTGCGCAGAAACGCCTCGCGATCCGGCGCGGTCGCGTACCAGGCCAGCACGTCGCGGTCGAGCAGGTTCCAGCGCTCCTTGGGCTCGACCCAGCTGCCGATCTTGGGGCGCGACGCCAAAAGGCTCTTGGCCATCAGCATCTTGATCGCCTCGCGCACCGCCGAACGGCTGACATTGAAGGTTTCGGCCCATTTGGCTTCGTTGGGCAGGATGCTGCCAGGCGGATAGTCGCCGCGCACGATCCTGAGGCCAATCTCGCTGGCGAGCGAGGCATGGACGCTGGACCCGGCAAAGTGCGCCGCTTCCGCCCTACGCACGGCTGCTGGGTCGCGACTGGCTTGCGCCTTGGCCCGGCCGGCTTTTCTTTTTGCCTTCTCGTCCGGCATCCACGTTCCAATAGGTCGGCCGCCCGTCACCCGCATTGATCTAAACCCGCGCGGCGCACCGATCCGTTGCCGAAAATCCAAACTACGGACGCGTCAAAGCCGGAGCCCGTTGCCCCAACCAAGGCGTCCTGTTGAAGAATTGGAGGAAACGGGGCGCTCGTTGGCGAGCGCCCCGAAATCGCGGCCTACTTCTGGATGCAGGTGTCGACCGTGTCCTTGGTGCATTCGTCGAGACCGGTGAACACCGGATCGTCGACTTTCTTGCCTTCGATCAGGTCGATCATCACCGATGGCGCCTTGTAGCCCATTTCGAAGGGCCGCTGGCCGACCAGCGCGGTGACAAGGCCATCCCTGGCGATCGCCACCTCGTCGCCGATCGTGTCGGCGGCGCCGATGACGAAGTCGTTCTTGGCCAGCCGGTCCTTCAGAGGTCCGACCAGATCGCGATAGGGCTGCGGCGCGCCGAACAGCGGCCAGCCGCCCATGATGCCGAACGCATCGAGCTTGGGGTTGGCGGCGAGGATGTCGGTCATCGCCTGAACGCCCTTGGCGCCGTCGTCATTGGTGAACACCGGGCAGCCGGCGACTTCCGTCCAGCCGCCTTCGCCGGCAAGTGCCGTGAGGCCGTCCTTGCCCGTCAGCGCGTCGCGCATGCCTTGCGCGCGGCGCAGGATGTTGTCCGCAGCGGGATTGCCCTCGATGGTGCAGATCGTGCCACCATTCGGCTTGGCCTTCTTGATGTACTCGCCGATCTTCTTGCCCATCAGATAGTTGTCGGTGCCGAGATAGGTCTTGCGCAGTGCCGCGTCTTCCTTGGCGAGGTCGGCGTCGACGGTCATGATCGGGATCGACGGATTGGCGCTCTTGATCGTCTGCGCGATCAGCGGTGCGTTGGACGGCGAGATCGCCATCGCCACCGTGTCGGCCTTGCTCAGCATATCCTGCACGATCTGCGCCTCGCCGGCCTCGTCGGAAGTCGACGCCGGGCCGGTGTAGAAGCATTCATATTTCGAGCTGGCGTTTTCCTTGTTCCATTTTTCGCAGCCCTGGTGAATGGCTTCGAAGAATGGATTGTCGAGACCTTTCACCACGATGACGAGTTGCTTCTTGGCCAAAGCCGGCCCGGCGCCCAACGCCATGGCGGCGACGGCGGCGAGCAATACTGTTTTCCTCATGTCAGTCCTCCCTTGGAAACAGACGGACACGGCGTGCCCGCCACACAAACCAGCCAGATGCCAGATGACTGAGACGCGTGCGCTCATTCAATCCGGCCAGGCCGATAAGCATTTTCAGATGCGACCAGCCCGGCAACGACACTGGCAAGATCGCCAAAACCTTTGTGCCGGTGGCGTCGCCGATGGCGTCGTCAAAGCCGGCACGTCTTCCTCCGACGCTCAACTAATATCGGCTTGCCGCCAACGTCAATGCTATTTGTCCTACAAAACGGATTTTTCAAAAACAGCACGGCACTATTCGTCTGACAATTGCCTGTTCGACAATTGACGCCCGCGACGCCATTCGCGTAAATGACGGCATCGCTGTCCTCGGGAGGAGCTGGGGAAAGCCAATGGAAGCCGTCGCCTGTCCGCGGGCGGATGGGCCAGGCATGGGAGGCAAAGACTGGTGGCGGTTCTCGAACTCACCAACATCTCGAAGCATTTCGGCGCCATCCAGGCTGTCAACGACGTGTCGCTGTCGATCGAACCAGGCCAGGTCGTCGGCCTGATGGGCGACAATGGCGCCGGCAAGTCGACGCTGGTCAAGATGATAGCTGGCAATTTCCGGCCGAGCCATGGCACGATGCGGATGGACGACAAGGAACTGATCCTGCACAAGCCGGTCGAGGCGCGCCAGCACGGCATCGAGATCGTCCACCAGGACCTGGCGCTCTGCAACAATCTGACGGCGGCGGCCAATGTCTATCTCGGCCGCGAATTGCGCCGTGGCGTCGGCCCGTTCCGCATCCTCGACTATGCCTCGATGTACAAGCGCGCTGGCCAGATCTTCGCCGAGTTGAAATCCGAGACCCGCCCGCGCGACCTCGTCAAGCAGATGTCGGGCGGCCAGCGCCAGGCGGTGGCGATCGCCCGCACCATGCTGTCGCAGGCCAAGATCGTGCTGATGGACGAGCCGACGGCGGCAATCTCGGTGCGGCAGGTCGCCGAAGTGTTGAACCTCATCCGTCATCTGCGCGACCAGGGCATCGCCGTTGTACTGATCAGCCACCGCATGCCCGACGTCTTCGACGTCGCCGACCGCGTCATCGTCATGCGGCGCGGCAGGAAGGTCGCCGACAAGGCGATCGCGTTGAGTTCGCCCGAGGAGGTTACCGGGCTGATCACCGGCGCCATCGAGCAGGTGGCATGAGAATGGCGAACCCGGATTTCACCGCGCGTGGGCAGCGCAGGAAAGGTCTATAATGGCAGTCACCCTTGACCAGACGATCGCGCAGAAGCAGCACAGCTTCCTGTCGCGCCTGTTCTCCAGCCAGACTTTCTGGGTGGTGATCGCCGTCATCCTAGCCTGTATTTTCCTGTCCTTCGCCACCGACGCCTTCGCCACCTCGAAGAACCTCTACAACATCACCCGCAACATCACCTTCGTCGCCATCGTCGCGCTCGGCATGACCTTCGTCATCATCACCGGCGGCATCGACCTGTCGGTCGGCTCGGTACTGTGCCTGTGCTCGATGGTGCTGGCCGTCACCATGCATGCCGGCTTTTCGATCGAGATCGGCATTCTGGCCTCGATCGCCACCGCGCTCGTCATCGGCGCCTTCAATGGCGTTTTTATCGCCTATCTGGGCTTTCCGCCCTTCGTGGTCACGCTCGGCATGCTGTCGATCGCCCGCAGCCTTGCCATGGTCGCCTCCAACAACACCGTCGTCTTCCAGTTCGGGCCGGACCACGACAAGCTTCTGGCGCTCGGCGGCGGCGCCTGGCTGTTCGGCATCGCCAATCCGGTGCTCTACATGATCCTGCTGGCCCTGATCACCGGTTTCATCCTGCGCTGGACAAAGTTCGGCCGCCATATCTTCGCTATTGGCGGCAACGAGCACGCGGCGACGCTGACCGGCGTCCCGGTGCGCCAGATCAAGGTCGCCGTCTACATGATCTCGGCGCTGTCAGCCGGCATTGCCGGTATCATCGAGACAGGCTGGCTCGGCGCCGTCACCACCAATCTCGGCAACGGCATGGAACTGCAGGTGATAGCCGCCACCGTCATCGGCGGCGCCAACCTCGCCGGCGGTATCGGCACTGCCTTCGGCGCCATCGTTGGTGCTGCCCTCATCGAGGTGATCCGCAACAGCCTCGGCCTGCTTGGCATCAACGCCTTCTGGCAAGGCACCTTCATCGGCGGCGCCATCCTGCTGGCGGTTCTGTTCGACCGCATCCGCAATTTCAGGCGCAGCGACTGAGAGCGCGTCGTCGGAGCGTTGTTCGTTCCGGCTCTCCTATCCCTCAGTCTGAAAATCGGCTGAAGCCGACCTCCATTGGTAGCGGCCAACAGCCGCTACCTTGACGGATACCGAAAACCGGCCGCACAATCCCCCTGCGAGCGAAGGGAGGCCAGTCGCTTGCGGGAGGATATACCCATGACGGAAGCGATCAGGCTCTACTGGGGCCGGTTCGGACATGTTTCTGTCCTGAATGTCGCGAGCGACTTCGTCACCCATGCACATATCGAGGCACATCTGATCATCTGGCTCGAAGGCACCGCCGGCGAGATGACCATCGGCCGTGAGACGGTCCGCCTCGGCCCGGGCACCGCCGCCGGCATCAACTCGCTGCAGCCGCACAGCCACGTCCTGTCCCAGGACGGCAGGCCGGGCCTGTTCCTGGCCTTCTACATCGACCCGGACTGGGCGCGCCGGCGCCGCGACCTGCCGTCCAGCGCCCCGCTATTCTCACAGGCGGCGATCGCGCTCGAGCCATGGCTGCACCAGGCCGCCGCCAGCCTGCTCGACCATCTCACCGACAATGAAAGCGTCGACGATATCGCCAATTACGAGATCGAGCGCTTCATCGACTCGGTGCTCGACGCCGCCGACGCCTCGGCGCCGCGGGAGGCGCGCGGCCGCATAAACACGATGCAGGATTTCCGCGTCCGCAAGGCGATCCAGCTGATGAAGGCCAATGTCTGCGAGCGCATCTCGTTCGACGATGTCGCCCGCGCCGTTGGCCTGTCCAGGCCGCATTTCTTCGCTCTGTTCAAGGAACAGACCAGTCTGACGCCCAACGTCTACTGGAACACGCTGCGCATGGAGGAAGCGGTGCGGCAGTTGCAATGGTCGCGGGAGCCGCTCATCTCGGTCGCCTGCAACCTCGGATTCACCACGCAGGGTAATTTCTCGCGCTTCTTCCGCGATCATGTCGGCGTGCCGCCGACGCTCTACCGCGAGGCCGCGCGGGCGACGGCCTGACCGGGCGGCCGTCTGTTTTTCAGACTGGTTGATACACGCCCGAGACGCATTGATAAGCGCTGCCCAATCAAGCGCCTTACCCTTGCCGCAACGATCATTCGGAAGGGAACATTTCATGGCGAAAGTCACCATCTCCAGCGTCATCGACGCGCCGGTCGAAAAGGTCTGGGCACGCATACGCGACTTCAACGGCCTGCCGGGCTGGCACCCACGCATGGTCGAGAGCCATATCGAGGACGGCAAGCATGCAAGCACGATCGGCTGCGTGCGCAACTTCCAGCTCGCCAGCGGCGCCCGCTTGCGCGAAAAACTGCTCGACTTCTCCGATGACGATTTCCTGGTCAGCTATTCCATCCTGGAAACGCCGCAGCCGCTCACCAACCACAAGGCGACTCTGCAGCTCAGGCGCGTCACCGATGGCGACCGCACCTATGCCGAATGGACCGCCAGCTTCGACGCTGCCCCCGAGGAAGCCGACAAGCTGGCCGAAGGCATGGGCGCCAATGTTTTTCAAGGCGGCTTCAATGCATTGAAGAACCATTTCGCCGGCCAGAGCTGAAGGAGCGGGCAATGGCGCTGGCGCTGCAGACTTTTGCAACGGTAAAAGACGCGAACGCCGCGCTGAAGTCCGCCGGCACGCGCTATCTCGGCGGGGGTACACTCGTCGTCCGCGCGGCCAATGAAGGCGACGTCTCGGTCTCCGGCCTTGTCAGGTCGACCGATCCGGCCCTGTCGGCCATCGAGGTCCGCGGCGGCAAGGTCCGCGTCGGCGCCTCGGTGACCATGGTGGAGATCGCCCGCCATCCCGAACTCGGTGCCCTTGCCAAGGCCGCCCGCGCCGTCGGCGGCCCGGCGATCCGCAATATGGCGACCGTCGGCGGCAATCTGTTCGCGCCGGCGCCCTATGGCGATTTCGCCGTCGCCCTGCTGGCACTCGATGCAACGGTCGGCACCGATGACGGAGAAACACCCATCGAGACCTTCCTGGCCGGGCGTGACGATGGCCGCGCCATCGTCACGTCGGTCAGTTTCACGAAGGCCGGCAGCTTCCGCTTCCTCAAAGTGTCGCGGGTCAAGCCCAAGGGGGTCTCGGTGCTGAGCATCGCGATCGTTCTGGAACAGGCTGGAGGCGGGACCGTGTCCTCGGCGCGGATCGCGCTCGGCTGCATGGCCGATCGGCCGATGCGTGCCAAGGCAGCGGAAAAAGCGCTACTCGGTAGGACGCTCGACCCGGATGGCATCGCACCGGCGCTGGCAGCGGCGGGCGACGGCACTTCGCCCATCACCGATCCAATCGCCAGCGCCTGGTATCGCGCTGAAGTCCTGCCGGTCCACCTCGGCAGGCTGCTGCTCAGCTAATCACACGTGGGGGCGCGCGCTTGCCCTGCGGGGCAGGCGCGCAAGGAGGAAGAATGGCAAAGGTCCCGGTTCAATTCACGCTCAATGGGTCTGAAAAGGCCGAATTCATCGACAGCGGCACGACGCTGCTCAACGCCTTGCGCGACAAGATCGGCGACACCTCGCCGAAGGGCGGCTGCCACCAGGGCACCTGCGGCGCGTGCTCCGTCATCATCGACGGCGAGTTGAGGCTCTCCTGCCTGACGCTGGCCGAGACCTGCAACGGTGCAATGATCACCACCACATCGGGCCTTGCCGAAGGCGGCGTGCTGCATCCGCTGCAACGAGCTTTCCTCGACACATTCGCCACGCAATGCGGCTTCTGCACGCCGGGCATGATCATGGCCGCCAAGGTGCTGCTCGACCACACCCCCAATCCCAGCCGCGAGGACGTCGTCGAGGCGCTGTCCGGGAACATCTGCCGTTGCACTGGCTACGAGCCGATCATCCAGGCGGTGCTCGCCGCCGGCCGCGCCAATTCGCAGAACGCGGCCTGAGGGACCAAGGAATGGAACTGCGCAAGAACTACTTCGCCGACGTCCGCAAGGACGGTCTGCATGAGATCGGCCAGCCCCGGCCACGTTCGGATTCGCCCGGCCACGTCACTGGCAAGACCGCCTTTTTCGCCGACCGTAATTTCCCCGGCATGCTGCACCTGAAGATGGTGCGCAGCCCGCACCACCATGCCCGCATCCGCTCGATCGACACCTCGGAGGCGGAGAAGCATCCGGGTGTCGTCAAGGTGCTGGCGGCCAAGGATGTGCCGCACAATGTCTACACCATTCTGATCCTGATCCAGATCGGGCCGGAGGACGAGACGGTGCTGGCCGACGGCAAGGTGCGCTGGAGGGGCGAGGCCGTCGTGGCGGTGCTGGCCGAAACCGAGCGCGCCGCCCAGGAAGCCGCCGCCAAGGTCAAGGTCGACTATGAGGTGCTGCCCGCCGTCTTCGACATGGAGGAAGCGCTGAAGCCAGGCGCGCCCATCGTCAACGAATATCACGGCCAGAACTATTACCTCTATGACAGCGGCGCGTGCCGCAAGGTGCGTTTCGGCGATGTCGAGGCGGGCTTTGCTCAGGCCGATCACGTGCTGGAGCAAAGCTATCAGTCCTCGCCTATCGAGCATGCGCCGACCGAGACCACCGGCTGCGTGGTGGCGCCCGAAGGCAATGACCGCTTCACCTGCTACACCAACACGCAGGCGATGTTCTTCACCCTCGACAACACATCGATCATCCTGCAGATGCCGGGCAGCAAGCTGCATTTCGTCGGCGGCACGGTCGGCGGCGGTTTCGGCGGCAAGGTCGATGTCATCGTCGAGCCGATCGCCATCCTCGGCGCAAAATTAACCGGGCGACCGGTCTTTTTTGTCTACAGTCGCGAGGAGGAGATGCAAATCTCCTCGCCCCGCGCGGCCGAAAAAGTCGTCATCAAGGACGGCATCATGAAGGACGGCCGCATCGTTGCCCGGAAAGTCACCGGCTACAGCGATGCCGGCGCCTACTCGCGCCACTCGCCCTATGGCGCGCAGAAGGGCGCCGGGCATTATCCCGGCCCCTACACCATCCCGAATGTCTGGATCGATACCTACTGCGTCTACACCAACCGCACGCCGTCGTCGGCCATGCGCGGCTTCGGCGTCACCATCGGCGACTTCGCGCTAGAGGTGCAGATGGACAAGCTGGCGCGGCTGATCGGAATGGACCCGCTCGAATTCCGTTTCATCAACGCCTATCGCGACGGCGACATGAAGGCGCATCGCCAGCCGACGGAGGGTGCGGCACTCATCGAATGCATGCAGGAAGCCTCGCGCGCCGCAAACTGGCCGGTGGCTGAGAAATACATGGCGATGTCCTCCTACAAGAACGGAGCTTGAGATGGCGATCAGGCGCGGACGCGGCGTCGCCGCGATCAACTATCCCACCGGCATGAACCTCGGCGGCGACCCGACACAGGCGTTGGTGCATTCGACACCGACCGGCAATTTCATGGTCACGCTGTCGTCGGTCGATCTCGGCCAGGGCATGAAGCAGATCATGGCGCAGATCTGCGCCGAAACGATCGGCGTGCCGACCGACCGTGTCGTCGTCGACACCGCCGACACCGACACCGGCCCGCACTGCATGGGCACCTTCGCCTCGCGCGGCACCCACCGCGCTGGCAATGCCGTGATCCAGGCCGCCAGGGAAGCGCGCCAGGTGATGCTGGAAGTGGCGGCCGAGGAACTGGAGGTGAACGCCTCGGATCTCGAAACCGACGGCCAGGGCAACATACTGGTCAAGGGTGCGCCGCAGAAATCGATCTCGATCTTCGATGTCGCACTGTCGGCGCATTTCCAACGCGGCCGCTCCATCTCCGGCCGCGGCATGTTTTTGATCCCGCGCTCCTACCCGGAGAAAGAGACCGGCGCGATGAAGCCGTCGACCTGTTACGCCCATGCCTGCACGGTCGCGGAAGTCGAGGTCGACGACGAGACCGGCGAAGTGACGGTGCTGACAGTGAAGAACGTCTTCGAGATCGGCCGCGCGCTGAACCCGAAAATGGTCGAGCAGCAACTGGTCGGCGGCTCCTGGATGGGCATCAGCCATGCGCTCTACGAAACGACCGAGCCCTATTATCCCAACCGCGACCATGGCGGCACCGACTTCAACCAGTATCTGATGCCCGGTCCCGGCGACCTCGCCGAGACCGAAATCATCGTGCTGGAGCGACCGTCGGCGGACGGACCGTATGGCGCCAAGGGGCCCGGCGAGATGTGCGCCAACCCGCAAATACCGGCGGTCGCCAATGCCGTCTTCGACGCCGTCGGTGTGCGCATCGACACGCTGCCGATCACGCCGGAGCGCATTTTGCGGGCGTTGAAGGCACAAGCGAACTGAGTGCCGAAATGCCCGAGGTGAACACCGAGACTGTCGCGACCTCGCCGGAGTCGGTGGCGCAGCATCTTGCCGCCTCGCGCTATCTCGCTGATGACAGCCTGGCCACCGCGATCTTTCTCGCGATCCGGCTCGGCAAGCCGCTGCTGCTCGAAGGCGCGCCAGGCGTCGGCAAGACGGAAGCGGCCAAGGCGATCGCCGAACTGCTCGGTCGTGATCTGGTGCGGCTGCAATGCTACGAAGGCATCGACGCCGCGCATGCGCTCTACGAATGGAACTATCAGCGCCAACTGCTCGCCATCCGCCATGCCGGCGAGCACGAGATCGACATCTATGACGACCGCTTCCTGATTGCCCGTCCGCTGCTGCAGGTATTGAAGGCGCCGCAGCAGCGCGTGTTGCTGGTCGACGAGATCGACCGCTCGGACCATGAATTCGAAGCGCTGCTGCTGGAGTTCCTCTCCGACTTCCAGATCAGCATTCCCGAGCGCGGTACTATCCGCGCCGAGGCACAGCCGATCGTCATCCTGACCTCGAACCGTACCCGCGAACTTGCCGAGGCGCTGCGCCGCCGCTGCGTCTATCACTGGATCGGCTACCCCGACGCCGAACGCGAGGCAGCCATCATCATGTTGCGCGCCGGCGATGTAGCTGAAGGCACCGCACGCGCGGTGGCGGCGGCCGTGCAGACCATCCGCGCCCGCCCGCTGGCCAAGCCTCCTGGCATCGCCGAGGCGGTCGAATGGGCAAACGCGGCGACCATTCTTGAAAAAGGCGGCAGCCCGTGGCCGGAAGCCTTCCGCCGCGCCATCGGCGTGCTGATCAAGGACGAGGAAGACCTCTCCTACATCGCGCCGGAGCTTGGCCGCATCGTCGAGGAGGCGCTGGCGTGAGCCGCGACCTTGACAATCCCTTCTCCCCGTTCACGGGGAGAAGGTGCCCCGAAGGGGCGGATGAGGGGCAGCGCGAACGGCGGCGGAAAAGCTTGCCCCGTTCCGCCGCACCCTTCCTCGGCTTCGGCCGGCTGCTGCGCCGCTACGGTTTCGCCATCGCCCCCGAACAAGTCTCCAGCTTCATGCAGGCGGTAACCTTGCTTGGCCCCCGCTCGATGGCCGATATCCGTGAAGCAGCCCTTGCCACACTGGCACCGCCGCCCGACCGACGCGACGAATTCGAGGTGCATTTCCAGAGCCATTTTTACGACAACACGTCAGCCGTGGTCGAAGGCGACGCCGACGAAGAGACCCGTATCAAGGATGATGGCGGCGCCGACGACGAGCGTATCGAGGCCGAGCAGCGGCAGGAAGGCGGTGAGCTATCTTCGGCGCTGGAGCAGTTGAGCCGCCGCGACTTCCAGCGCGACAACGACAGACTGACCGTCTTTCGCCGCCAACTGTCGAGCGCCCTGCCCTCGCGCCGCTCCTTCCGCACGGTGCGCACCCATTCGCGTGGCAAGCTCGACCTGCGCCGCTCGCTCAGGGAAATCGTCAGCGCCGACGGCGATGTCCCCTCGCCCTTGTTGCGCCGCCGCCAGACCGTGCCGCGCAAGCTGCTGATCCTCATCGACGTTTCAGGCTCGATGAAGCTGCACACGGCTGACTACCTCAAGCTCGCGCATGCCGCCGTGCAGGGCGCGGACCGCGCCGAGATCTTCACCTTCGGCACGCGGCTGACCCGCATCACCACGGCGTTGCGCATCCGCGACCGCGAGCAGGCGCTGGCGCGCGCGGCCGCCCAGGTCGACGACTGGGACGGCGGAACCCGCATGGGTCCGACGCTGCTCGCCTTCCTTTCAGTGCCGCGTTTCTCCGCCTTCGCGCGCGGGGCAGCGATCGTTATCCTCTCGGACGCGCTGGAGCGCGGCGACCATGCCGAACTGGAGACCGCGATGCGCCGGCTAAGCGCCCGCGCCTTTCGGCTGTCATTGGCAACACCTTTGGCCGGCGACCCGCGTTTCCAGCCGGCAACGGCGGCACTCCGCGCCATCCTGCCAGTGCTCGACGATCTGGTCGATGGTTCGTCGGTGAACAGCCTCACCGATTTCATCCTGTCGCTCGCCCGCCCTGCCCCGGCGGCTGCGACAATCTGGAAAAGGGTATCCTGATGCAGAAAGCCATCGACGCGCATTTCCACATCTGGCGCCAGCAGGACCAGCCCTGGCTGGTCGGGCCGATGGTCCCGCGCATCTTTGGCCCCTACGAGCCGATCCGCCGCGACTATCCGATCACGGAATTCCTCGAAGACCAGAAAGGCGCCGGCGTCGAGAAGGCGGTCTACGTCCAGACCAACTGGGCCAAGGAGGATTTCGAGAAGGAAGTCGGCTTCCTGCAGAAAACGGCCGACGAGACCGGCTGGCCGCACGCCATCGTCGGCTACACCGACATGACGGTGGACGATGTCAGGCCCCAGATCGACCGCTTGAAAAAATATCCGCTGCTGCGCGGTGTGCGCATGCAACTGCATTGGCACGAGACGCCGGCCTTCCGCTTCGCCGCCTCAGCCGATCAGGTGATCGACCCGAAGGTGCGGGCCAATGTGGCGCGGCTGAAGGATTATGGCCTGTCCTTCGATTTGCAGCTCTTTCCTGCCCAGATGAAGGACGGGCTGACGCTGGTCGGCGAGAACCCCGAAACCAATTTCATTCTCACCCATGCCGGCATGCTGACCGGCACGGACGCGGAAACCACGGAAGCCTGGAAAGCTGGCCTGCGCACGCTGTCGGCGGCGCCGAACTTCTACGCCAAGCTGTCCGGCCTCGGCACTTTCATCCACCGCAACGACCCGGCGCTGATCGCCTATATCGTCGACAACGCGATCGAAATATTGGGCGCGGACCATCTGATGTTCGGCTCAAACTTCCCGATCGAGAAGTTGTGGACCAGCCACGCCGAACTGATCACGGCGCACCGGGATGCGGTGGCGAAGCACGGTCCAGCTGCCGAGGCGGATATCTTCTGGAATACGGCGGAGAAGATCTATCGACCAGCTTGACCGCCCGGCGTCGCCGCGCCATTGGCGCGGCGAGGCTCTGGCAGGCCTTATTGCGTCGGCAGCATGCCTTCGACGTCGCTTGCCGCATCAGTGAGCGCTTCCTTCGGGGTCGCCGACTGGTCGACGATCCGCGACAGGTTGTCGACGATGGTCTGCGTCACCTTCACACCGTTGGTGCCCGGGAAGGCATACCACGGAACCATCAGCGGCATCTGGCTGAGTCCGGCCCGGAACAGCGGGTTCTTCTTGTAGAAATCGCCGAGATATTCCGGCGATTTCGCCGCGAGTTCATTGTTGGGGACATAGCCGGTGCCGGGCACGACGACCGACGCGCCATAAGGGCCGGCGGCGAATTTCGCGAATTTCCAGGCAGCGTCCTGCTTGGCGGCATCCTTGGTCAGGATGACCACGGCGTTGCCGCCGGTCGGCAGATGGCCGTTGGCCGGATCGATCAGCGGGATCTTGGCCGTGCGCAGCGTGAACTTGCCGCCGACATTCTTGATGGTGTTGACCAGCCCGCCGGTGGACTGGAATTCGAAGCCGACCTTGCCGGCCGCGAAAGCCTGCTCGCCAGCCGGCTTGGTGAAGACCGGCATGCCGCCCTCCTTCACCATCCGCTGCAGGATTTCCACCGCCTTCTCGCCTTCCGGCCCGTTGAAGGCGACCTTGCTTTCGTCCTCGTTCAGCATCTTGCCGCCGGCGCCGAACAGCAGCGCCGAGAACATCCAGTCGTCGCCTTGCCAGCGGAAGTCGATGCCGTCGACGCCATTGCCGAGCGCCTTGATCTTGCCGCCGAGCGCGATCACCTCGTCCCAGGTCTTGGGCGGATTGTCCGGATCGCCGCCGGCGGCTTTCATGAGGTCGGCATTGTAATACATGATCGGGTTCGAGGTGGCGAAGGCGAGGCCGACCTGCTTACCGTTGACCTGCGCCAGCTTCAGGATCGCGTCGGAAAAGCCGAGTTCCGCCATGTTGCCTTCCTTCTTGACCAACGGGCCAAGATCGACGGCAACGTCGCGTTCGTTGAGCATGCGGAGGCGATTAAGGCCGATGAAGGTGATGTCGGGCATCTCGTCGGTGCCGGCCTGGCGAAGGATGGTCTGGATACCTTCCTCATAGGTGGCGGACGGGCTGGCGAACTGGATCTTGATGTCGGGATTTTCTTCCATGAACTTCTTCGAGATCGTGTCCATCACGTTCTTGAAGAAGCCGGGCATCGGATAATGAACCGTCAGCGTCGTGTCGGCATAGGCCGGAAGGGCGAACGCCAGCGAGACCGCCGCCGCTGCGAGAATCCTGGGAAGTTGCTTCATATGCTGGTGCTCCTGGTTCGACCCGGTCAGCCTTTGAGACCGGTCATGGTGATGCCTTCGACGAAGCGCTTCTGTGCGAACAGGAAGGCGACGACGAGTGGAAGGGTGATGATCAGCGTGGCGGCCATCAGCGCGCCGTAGTCGTCGCCTGCCTCGGCGGCACGGAAATACATCAGGCCGAGCGGTGGCGTGGCGTAGGCCTGCTTGCTGACGGCGATCAGCGGCCAGTAGAGATCGTTCCAGTGCGCGACAACCGAGAAGATCGCGAAGGCGGTGACTGCCGGCCACGCGTTGGGAACGATGACGCGCGCCACGATCCCAAGCTCGGACATGCCGTCGAGCCGCGCCGCGTGGATGAGGTCGTCGGGCATGGCGCGGAAGAACTGCAGGAACATGAAGATCGCGAACACCGAGATGGTGAACGGCGCGACCAGCGCGGTGTAGCTGTTGAGCAGCGACATCCTGTCGAAGGCGACATAGAGCGGCAGCGCCGTGGCATGGATCGGCACCAGCAGGCCGAGCATGACGAGCACCATCATCAGCCGGGCGGCGCGGAACTTCAGCTTGGCCATGGCGTAGGCGCAAGGAATGGCGACCAGCACCTGGAAGAAGAAGATGAGGGCGCACACAAGGACGCCGTTCCACAGCAACGTTGCCATCGGCACCTTGCTCAGCGCCTTGGCGAAATTCTCGGCGAAATAGAAATGCTCGGGGATGAGCGACAGCGACGAGGTGAAGATGTCGCTCTGCGTCTTGCCCGCCGTCGAGATCATGAAAATGTAGGGCGCGAGGATCATCAGCGCGCCGAGCGAAAGCAGGGCGAAGCGGATGATGCGGCCGGCCGGAATGCTGGTCATGTGTAATGCACCCGCCGGTCGAGCACGCGGTATTGGAGAAGCATCAGCACGACGAGGATAGCCAGGAAGACCACCGTCATCGCCGAGGCATAGCCGACGCGCAGATAGACGAAGCCTTCCTGGTAGATGGTGAACAGCAGCACTTCGGAGGCCTTGTTAGGCCCGCCGTCGGTCAGCATCTTCACAGTCTCGAAGACCTTCACCGCATTGGTGATGCTGATGGTGACGACGAACAGCGTCGTCGGCCCGAGCATCGGCCAGGTGACCAGGAAGAACCGGTCGAGCGCCGATTTCGCGCCGTCGACGTGAGCGGCGGCATAGAGCTCGCGCGGGATTGCCGTCAGGCCCGCCAGGAACAGCACCATGTTGAAACCGACCGACTGCCAGACGCCGATGATCGACAGGCTGTAGAGCACGGTGTTCGACGCGCCGAGCCAGTTCGGGCCGGGAATACCGGCCAGTGCAAGCAGTGCGTTGAGCGGTCCGATCGTCGGATGGAAAAGATATTGCCAGACGGTCGCCATGGCCACGATCAGCGACGCCACCGGCAGGAAATAGACGGTGCGGAAGAAGCCACGCGCACGCGGTTCGCCTTCGATCAGCAAGGCAACGCCGAGACCGAGCACGATCGAGACCGGTGCGACGATCGCCGTATAGACCGATGTGTTCCACAGCGATCTGCGGAAGGTGCGGTCGGTCAGGAGATGCGCGTAGTTCTCGAAGCCGACCAGGCGAAATTTGCCATAGCCGAGCTCGAAGTCGGTGAAGCCGAGGAAGATGACGGCAACAACCGGCAACAGCACGAACAGCAGCAAAAGCACGATCGCCGGAGCCGCCAGCAGCCAGGCGATCCGGTCCTCGCTGCGCCTGTGAAGTGCGGCGGCGCTCGGGACATTGCCCGCCAGCGCGATGCTAGACATAGGCCGGCTCCTGGCGTGCGGGCGCCGCAGTCGCCGTGCGCAGCCGCTTTCCCTCCGGCCCGAAGACCATGGCCTGTTCGGGTGACAGAAGGACACCCACCGGCATTCCCGCAATCAGGTCCCTCGCCTCGTGCGGCACCAGCTTGGCGATGACGTTGTCGCCGGTCGCGTCGAGCCGGCAATAGGCAACGACCTCCGACCCGAGGAATTCCAGACGCTCGATCCGCCCGGCAGGGCCGCTTCGCCCGCTGGGAGACAGTTTGACGAATTCGGGCCGGATACCGAGGCTGACCGGGCCGTTCGCCACTTTCTCCAGCAAGGCCAGTCGGATGCCCTCGAAACTGATTCGACCGTTTTCGGCGAGCGCCGGTATGATGTTGATCCTCGGCTGGCCGACGAAACGGGCGACCTCGATATGGGCGGGATCGTTGTAGATCGCCTCGGGCGCGGCGAGTTGCAGCAGATTGCCGCCGATCATCACCGCGACGCGGTCGGCCATCGAAAGCGCTTCGGCCTGGTCATGCGTCACATAGAGCGTCGGAACGCCGGCGCGGCGGTGCAGTTCGACGATCTCGCCGCGGGCATGGACGCGCAGATTGGCATCGAGGTTGGAGAGCGGTTCGTCCATCAGGAAGATGCTGGGATGGCGCACCATGGCGCGCGCCAGGGCCACGCGCTGCCGCTGCCCGCCCGACATCTGACCAGGCTTGCGGTCGAGCAGATGGTCGATCTTGAGCAGGGTCGCCATTTCGCGGACATCCCGCGAAATCCCGGCGTGGATCTCTTTCTGACCCGGCAGGGCCGAGCCGACCAGCGGCAGACGCTGCGTCCGGCTCAGCCGCTTCATGGCCAGCGGAACCGCGATGTTCTGGCCGGCGGTCAGATGCGGATAGAGCGCGTAGGACTGGAACACCATGGCGATGTTGCGATCGGCCGCGGCGACCGCCGACATGTCCTTGCCACCGACGAAAATCTCGCCGCTGTCGGCATGATCAAGCCCGGCGAGGATGCGCAGCAAGGTGCTTTTGCCGCAGCCCGAGGGACCGACCAAAGCAATGAACTCGCCTGCTTCCACATCGAGGCTGACGCCGTTCAGGACTGCATTGCCGCCAAAGGACTTGTTCAGATCGCGAAGCGAGAGCGCGCTCATGACGCGACCTTCCTGCGAACCTTGTGCGCCTCGTGCGGATAAACCTCCTCGACCACGTCGTCGAGGACATGGACGCTCATGCCGGGGATCGCGACGATCTCGCTGATGACTGTGTCGCCGAATTCATGCACGATCGCGCCGAGCAGCCGCTCGCCCGGCATGTCGCGCTCCATGTCGCCGACGACGAAGGCCGCCGACGGACCCCATACCAGAGCGGTGTTTTCGTATTTGCCTTGCCATGCCCGGTGCAGGTGGCCGCTCGCAAACAGCGCCACATCATGGGCAGCGATCAAATCGTAGAGACGCTGCCTCTGTGCCGGGCGGATACTCCAGTAACCGGTATCGCCCTCCCCAGGTTCATCGATGAACAGCGGCTTGTGCGCGAACAGCGCGGCGCGCCGGCCGCCACGGCTTTCCAGCTCGGCACGCAGCCATTCGAACTGGGCCTCTTCCTCAGCATCATCGAAGCCCATCAGCAGGCTGTCGAGACCGATAAATCGCCAGTTTCCGGCGTCCTCCGTCCAATAATCAGGGCCAACCAACCGGCGCCAGCGCTCGAGCCCCCCCGCATTGACTGGCTGCAGCGAGCCGGGCAGATGGCCGACATCGTGATTGCCGGGCACCAGCAGCATCGGGACCGAGATTTCCCGCATCAGCTCCATGCAGAAGCTGATATCGGCGTCCTTGTCGGCGCCGTCGACACTGAGGTCGCCGGTGTGGATGACGAGGTCGGCGCCGCTTTGCGCGATCCAGGCGGCGAGCGGCTCCCAATTGCCGTTGAAATGCGGCTTGGTCGGACTGAAATGGGTATCGGTGATCTGGACGATTTTCATGCCGGCTCCACTGCGAGAGCCGGCTGCCGGAGAACCACCGGCGCGACTTCGCGTGGGGTCTCCTTAGTGCCGTTACATGTCACTTCCTTAACAGGCTGGGGACAAATTTTCCTTCCACGCCGATTGGCCGGCTGGCTCCTAGACCTAACTCTTCACCTCGAATTGCGGATCGACTGGAATCTGCATGGCAGTGACCAGATGGTTGGTCTGGCCAGCGAGACCGATGATCGACACCAGTTCGCCGTGTTGCGCGTCGGTCATGCCCTTTGTCCGGGCGGCGGCCGTGTGCGAATGGACGCAGTAGGTGCAACCATTGGCGGTCGACACCGCGATATAGATCATTTCCTTGGTCAGCGGGTCGATGGCGCTGTCCGCGACCATTACCACCTTCAACTGCTCCCAGATCCGCTTCAGCGCCGCCGGATCATTGGCCAACCCGCGCCAGAAATTGTTGACGAAATCCGATTTGCGTGTCGCGCGGATATCGTCGAACACCGCCTTCACCGCCGGGATTTTTTCCACCTCGGCATCGCTCAGGAGTCTTGTGGTGGCCATGGTGCGGTCCTTTCGTTTGGAATGGGTGGGTTGGGGATAACGAGTAAAGGCGGCCACTCACGTCGGATGATTCGGTTTTGGCGTGTCTCGGAAACCTTTAAAGGTGCGCCTCGGACCCAAGCTTCGTCATTCTAGGGCGAAGCAGGAGCGAAGCTCCGTCGCGGAGACCCTAGACTCCATGCCGCGACCTTGGCCAATGGGTGCGACGGTGCAAAATTCTCCACTGCTGTGTCGCTCTGACGTCGCGGCATGGATCCTGGGGTCTGCGCCGCGTCGCTTCGCTCCTTGCTTCGCCCCAGGATGACGAAGTGATCGTCGTGTCGGCTAATCTCCGAAGCCTGCAGCAAGGGTTGTCAGACATATCGGGTATTCCTCCAACACACCCTAATGCACCGCCGCATACATGATCTTCTCCTCCGTCGCCTCCGCCGGCGAAAACTCCTCGACGATACGCCCCTGCCGGCACACGAGAATGCGATCCGACAGGTTCATGATCTCCGGCAAATAGGACGAGATGACCACCACAGCCAGGCCCTCGTCGGCCAGCCGGTTGATGATCTGGTGGATCTCGGCGATGGCGCCGACATCGACGCCGCGCGTCGGTTCGTCGAAGATGACGATACGCGGCTGCTGCACCAGCCCCTTGCCGATCACCACCTTCTGCTGGTTGCCGCCGGACAGCTCGACGACGCGGGCATTGTCGTTGATCGCCTTGATATTCAGCGTCTTGGTCAATTCCGCCGAAAGCTGGCGCATCTCCTGCTGGTTGATCACCCAGGCCTGTTCGCGGCCCGCCGCCAGCAGCCCGCCGAACAGGTTTTCGGCAATACCCATCGTCTCGAAGATGCCTTCGCTCTTGCGGTCCTCGGTGACATAGACGATGCCGTCCGCCACCGCTTCGCTAGGCACGAGGTAGCGCACCGGCCTGTCGTCGAGTTCGATCGCCCCACCGCGCAGAAAATCGCGCTTGTAGATACCCGACACGATCTTGAAGGTCTCGGTGCGGCCGGAGCCGATCAGCCCGAACACACCGGTGATCTGGCCCTCGAAGATCGAGAAGGAATTGTTGCGCACGACATTGCTCATCGAGATATCCTGCACCGACAGCACCTTCTTACCGGGCATGCGCAGCCTGGCCTCGTCGCGCTGGCGGTAGATCTGTCCCGACAGCGTGCGCCCGACCATGGCGGCGACGATCTTGTCGCGGTCGAAGGCCGACGTGTCGTCGGTGATGACCAGTTCGCCGTCGCGCAGGATGGTGATGCGGTCGGCGATCATCAATGCCTCTTCCAACGCGTGGCTGATGAAGACGATCGAGACACCGTTCGCCTTCAGCCGCCGGATCAGCGCGAAGAAATGCCGCTTCTCCTCGGGCGTCAGCGTCGCTGTCGGTTCGTCGAAGATGATGATCTCGGCATTGTGGTGGACGGCGCGCGCGATCTCGACCATCTGCCGCTTGGCGGCACCCAGCGTCGCCACCATGGCGTTCGGATCGACCGGAAAATTCAACGACTGCAGGAACTGCTGTGCTGAAATATACGTGCCGCGCAACCGGTTGAGGAATTTTTCGGTACCGAGATAGAGGTTCTGCGCCACTGTCATCGACGGCACCAGGCTGGTCTCCTGGAACACCATGGCGATGCCGGCCTCGAGCGCGGCATGCGGCGAGGCGTAGGAGATCTCCTGGCCCTTGTGCAACATCTTGCCCGACGTGGCGTCGACCACCCCGGCAATGATCTTGGTCAGCGTCGACTTGCCGGCACCATTCTCGCCGAGAAGCGCATGGATTTCGCCCTTGCGTAGCTCGAAGGTGACATTCTTGACCGCTGGCACGCCACGGTAATTCTTGGTGACATTCTCGAGGCGAACGATCGGCTCCATCAGAAACCTCCCGAGGCGAGGTCGACGGCCAGCACGCAATCGCCGCCCCTGGAAGCGATGAACAGGCGACCATCCTTTTCCACCGCGCTGCAGATACCGTGGCGCGTACCGTTGGCGCGGCTGTGCAGGCTGAATTGCGGCTGCATGTCTCGGTCGAGCCGGACCACCAGCCCGTAGGAGCGGCTGGGCGACCACGGCTTGTGAATGCCCATGGTGCGGATGCCGCCGCATTGCAGCGGTTCGAGGAAACTGCGGTTGGATGCCAGCGCCGGGGCAATCCAGTAGGCCGGCGGCACCTGGTCGATCATGTCCTGGCGATACTGCGTTTCCTGCAGCACGAATTCGATCAGCCGGTTGCGTGGAGCGAACAGGGTCAGCCACGCCCCGCCATCGCCGGCCGGCGACAGCCGCGCGGGATAGCCTGGCAGATGCGTCAGCACGGTCGAGCGGCTGCCGGTCGCTCCATCGAAGCGCACGAGTTGATGGCGCCAGCTTTCGCTCACCAACAAATCGTCGCCAAGAATGTGAAGCCCATAGGGAAAGGCGATGTCGCCGGCCACCTTGCGGAACTTGTCACCCGCCGCGTCCCGTTTCCAAAGCGAACCGGACGCGCCCTTCGTCATCAGGTCGGCGGCCCATTGCGACGACGCGAATTCGGCCGAACCATCGGCCAGCCACAGCGTACCGTCTCCTGCGTAGGCGAGCGCGGTAATGCAGCGGATTCCTGCCGGCATGGATACCTCCCTGCCCGCTATCGACAGTTTGCCGCTCTCCAGCCCCACCGCCAGTTCGCCTGAAGGCGACAGCGCCAGCGCCGTGACGGGAGACGGAAAGGTCTCGACGACGACAGGTTCCACACCAGCAACAAGCGAATAGACGGCGTTGCCGCTGGAGGCCAGCAGCGGGCCATCGGCAACCAGCAGATTGTCCGGCTCGGTCAGCTCGGCGAAAGCCGGCGCGTCATCGAGCCGCGTGTTGGGACGGAAGGCACCGTCGAGCGGTGGGATGGTCACCGCCTTGCCGCGAAACATATCCAGGATCGGATCGAGGATCATGGCTTCGCTCCCCAATAGGAAGCGGGGCTGGTCCAGTTCGGGTCGGCGCCTGATATCTTGTAGCGGCCGATGCGGTTGTTGAGGATGCCGCCGACGAACAGATATCCCTTGTGCTCGCGCATCGAGGTGACCATCGGATGCGCGCCGCCCATCAAGTCGCCCATCGCCTCGACGATGCCGCCCTTCTCGTTGAATTTCACCACGCCGCCGGTGTTGATGTTGGGGAACAGCCATTCGTCCTGCGGCAGCCGGCGCGTCATGCGCTTGCGCATGTCGGGGTGACGCAGCGAGAGATCGAAGCTCGGCGTGCGCATGCCCAGCCACGCCATCCAGTAATTGCCGTCCGACGCACGGTTGATGTTGTCGGGATAGCCCGGCATGTCGCGGATGACGCATTCGGCGGTGCCGGCCTTCGGCCCTTCCAGCCAGTAGCGATGCACACGGCAGGCCCAGCTTTCGGCGAAGAACAGCGACTTGCCGTCATGCGCCATGCAGACACCATTGGTGTAGCGATAGCCGTCGAGCAGCGTCTTTGTCGACCCATCCCTGGGGTCGTAGACCAGCAGCCGGCCGGTAGCGCGGTTTTCGATCGAGTCCAGCGCCCAGTCATGGGCGTCATAGCGCTTGGTCGAGTCCGTAAAATAGATGCGGCCGTCCGGCGCGATGTCGCAATCATTGGGATCGCGCAGCCGGGCATCGTCGACGATAGAAGTCCAGGAGCGCGACGTCTCAGCCGACAGGCGTTTCACCTCCCGATCCGGCGAAACCGAATACAGCCCCATGGCGCCGACGCAGCTGATCAGATTGCCCGACTTGTCAAAGGCGAGCCCCAGCGGAAAGCCGCCAATATGGGCGAACACTTCCGATCTGGCATAATCGGGCGCGAAGAAGCGGACGATCTCGCCATGGCGGGTACCGCAATAGAGATTGTCGTCGCGGTCGAGGATGACGTCTTCCGGCCCCTCGAGCTCGCCAAGTCCGATATGGTCCGCCCCCGACAACCGGTTGTCGAGTGCGTAAGGCGTGCCCGAGCCCGGCACCGCGGACTGTGTTTCGCCCATCTTGAGATAGACCGGCGCGACATAGACCTCGTTCAGCACCTTGTGGCGATTCTTCAGCCAACGGATGTCGATGGTCACCGCCACAGCAAGCATGATGCCGAGCACCATCTGGTTGGTGCCGGTGCCGTAGCCAAGCCGGATCAGCCCGTTGGTCATGGTCAGCACGATGATGGCGCCCATCAGGCCCTTGATCACCGAGCCGCGCCCGCCGCCGAGGCTGACGCCGCCGACCACCGCCGCCGTCAGCGCCATGATCTCGAGATTGAGGCCGGTGCCTGGCCCCGCCCCGCTCAAGCGGCAGGCGATGAGAAAGCCGCCGATCGAGGCGCAGAAACCGGAAAAGACATAGGTCATGAACACGGTGCGGCGCACCCTGATGCCGGCATTGTGCGCCGAGCGCCGGGAGCCGCCCACCGCCAGCACATGCCAGCCGGGGCGTGAGCGCGTGAGCGCGATATGAGTGACGATGGCCAGGATGATCGCCAGCCACACCGAGACGGACAGGCCCCAGAAAGTGCTGTCGCCGATGAAATCGAGCACGTCGGACGTAGCGGTCGAAAGCTGCACGTCGGCGGCATAGGTGGTGACGAGGATGTCGAACAGCGCCCGCCCGAAGATGAAGGTGACGAGCGTGGTCAGAAACGCCCGCAGCCGCAGATACCCGACAAGGTAGCCATTGATGGCGCCGAAGACGAGGCCGGTGGCGAGCGAGGCGGCAAGCGCCAGCCAGATCGACTGTTCGAGGATGAAGAAGACATAGACCGCGGAAAAGCAGGATAGCGCGAAGATCGAGCCGACCGACAGATCGATGCCACCGCCCAGCATGACCACCGTCATGCCGGTGACCACCATCGAGAATTCTCCCAACTGGCGGGTCGATTCCTGCAGCGAAGTCAGCTTGAAGAAGCCCGGAATGATCGAGCCGAACACGCCGAGCGTCGCCACCAAAGCCAGGAAGGGAATGGCGTTGTCGGTCCAGCGCTTGGTCAGGATCTCGCCGACCAGATGGTCGGGCACGAGATTGTAGCGCCAGGACTGCAGGCGTTCGCGAAAGGTCATCAGGTCACTGCTGCCAAGTCTGGGGCCACGAGAGAAAGAGGCGGCCGGACAATCCGGCCACCTCGCTGATATCGGTTGGAGACGATCCGCCTACTTCGCCGCTGCTTCGGCCTGCAGCGCCTTCAGGTCCCAGCAACTGTCGGGCTTGAGGTCGGCCTTGGTCGTCGCCTTCTCCAGCGTGTAGATGTAGGTGTGCGAGGTGCCTGCCGGCTGGCCGCTCTGCAGCAGGAATTTGATGATGGCATTCATGTCGCCCGACTGCCGGGCAAGTTCTGTCATGACGACAGCACCGTAAGTACCGTCCTGCAGCTTGTCGCAATCGGCCGCCTTTTCGCCGCCGCCAGTGGTGACCAAAAACACCTTGCCGTCGAGCTTGGCGTCACGGATCGCGGCGGATGCGCCGGTCGCGTCACCATCCCAGAAATCGATGACCGAACAGATGTCCGGGTTCTGCTGCAGCATGGTCGTCGTCACGTTGCGCGAGGTCGTCGCATCCCAGTTGGAGTCGGGCTTGGCCACGACCTTGAAGTCGGGATGCTTGTCCAGCACCTTCATGATGCCGGCATACTGGTAGAGGCTGGAAGAGTTGGCCTGGTCGCCCTGCACCAGCCCGATCTTCTTGGACGAATTCTCGCCGCAGCCTTTGATCGCGGCTTCGGCTTCGAGTTGGCCGAGTCGGTCCCAGTCGCTGCCGACAAAGGCGTCGGCCGGGAAGTTGGCCGGGTTGTCGACGAGGATCACATAGGTGCCGGCGGCCTGCGCCTTCTTCATCAGCTTGGAATAAGAATTGAGGTCCGGCGCATGGATGATCAGCACATCGGGTCTGGTGTCGGACGATATCGCGTCGGTGATCGCCTGCGCGCCGGCATCGACCACCCAGTTCGGATCGCGCGTCTCGAACGTGCCGCCCCAGGCCTCGACTTCCTTCTTCAGATAATGCGCCCAGCCCTGCGCCAGGTCGAAGCCCATCGCCAGCGGCACCAGCATGACGCGCTTGCCTTTCAGCGCTTGTGCATAGGCAGCAGGGCCCGGATCGTCAGCGGCGAAGGTCGGCGCCACGAAGGCGGTGACGGCAAGTGCCGTGGCCGCCGCCATGAGTGTTCTGATCAGTTTCATGTCTCATCCTCTGGTTCGGTTTTCATTGCCGGCGGATCGTCCCGATCGCACCGGGTACCCCGAGCAAGATGGGCTAGCCCATCTGCTCTAAATGTCGCCCTGCTGCGCGGTCTGTTCGTCACGCGGATTGATGATCCCGTCGACGATGATGGCGCCAAGCAGGATCGCCGCCTTGATCAGGTTCTGGTAGAGCAGCGGAATGTCGATGATGGTCATGGCATTGAGCAGGATGCCGATCAGTGCCGCCCCGACCAGCACGTTGCGCACCCCGCCTCGTCCGCCCGACAGGCCGATACCGCCGATCACCGCCACCAGCACGATGTCGTAAAGCAGCGTCGAATTGACGACACGCGTATTGATCGAATGCAGGCTGGCCGCTGTCAGCAGGCCGGCGACCAGTGCCACGAAAGCGGAGAGCACATAGCGCAGCACCAGCATTGGCCGCACCGGAATGCCGATGTTGCGCGCCGCGACCGGATTGTCGCCGGCGAAATAGATATAGCGGCCCCATTTGGTGTAGCGCAGGAACAGGAAGAACAGGAAGGCGAGCCCCGCGAAGACGAACACCTCGATCGGAACGTCGAGAAAGCGCAGGCCGCCGAGCAGTTCCACCCAATGGCCCTGCGGCACCGGCACCGCATCCTGCGTGATCAATTGCGAACGGACATAGCCGAAGACGAAGGAGCCGGTCGCCAGCGTGACGAAGATCGCCGGCACATCGGCATAGGCGACGAGAAAGCCGTTGAGCAGTCCGATGGCGAGCACGCCGGCCAGCACATAGGCGAAGGCCAGTCCATCCGAGGTCCCGGTGTTGAGCAGTTGCAGGTACCAGGCGACCGACATGGCCATGATCGCCACCGCCGACAGGTCAATGCCGCGGCCGATGATGACGACCGCCATGCCTAGCGCCAGAATACCCAGCACCGAGACCGAGCGGACGATGGCGACGAGATTGTTGGGATCGATGAAGCCAGGCAGGCCAATAGCCGCGGCAACGAACAGCACGACGGCTATGGCAAAGACGATGCCTTCCTGGTTCAGGCTCCTGAAGTTCAGCCAGCCAGCCATGTTCATTGTCTGCATTCACCCCGCTGGCAGCGCAGCCACCCCTTGGAGAGAAAGCTAATCGGCCGAGCGCCGCTTCGTCAAATGAATCCGCGTTCAAAACGCGGGCTGGCGGCGAGATTCGCAAAGTGGACGCATTGATTGCCGAATCTGGCGCAATGCCCGGAAACTCCTGCACTTTTGGCAATTGTTTGCGTCATTGTCCGCGCCTGCGGATACACAGCACCAAGCCGAAAGGCGAAGACGGAATTTAACCCTGCGATCGGCGGGAAAATTCGATTTCAGTTTCAGGCAATATGGCCCGAGACCTCGGCGCCGGCGGTCTTCGGCAACACCAGGAAGCGGAACGACGAAACCAGTCCGATGACGCCGATCACCAGGAAGGCTGCTCGAAAATCGACGAGATCGAGCGCCGGCCGGCCTCTCGCGATCTGCGACTGGTTGAGGATCGCCGCCGCCACCGCGACGCCGAACAGCATCGCGACCTGCTGTAGCATCGAGGACAAGGTCGCCGCGGAGCTGCGCTGCCCGGCGGCGATATCGGCGAAGGCCAGCGTGTTGAGCGCGGTGAACTGCATCGAGCGCGTCAAGCCGGCAATCAGCATCAGCGCCACCACCAGCGCCTGCGGCGTCTGCGGCGAGACCGCCGCGCAAGCCATGATCGATGCGGACGCGATGATGCCGTTGACGACCATCACCGAGCGAAAGCCGAAGCGGCGCAGCGTCGGCGTCGTCACCGTCTTCATGCCGAGATTGCCAAGGAAATAGGCCAGGATCATCATGCCGGCATCGACGGGCGATAGACCGAAGCCGACTTGGAACAGCAGCGGAAGTAGGAACGGCGTGGCGTTGATCGCCACCCGGAAGATGGTGCCGGCGGCGAGCGTCGAGATGGCGAAGGTCAGCACCTTGAACGAGGAAAGGTCGAGCAGCGGATGCGGCGCGCGACGGAGATGCCGCACCGCTACCCAGCCGACGACGATCCCCGCCGCGATCAGCCCCACCGTCGGCCAGACGCCGTCTTCCGGATGCGCGATGCGCTCGAGCCCGTAGAGCAGGCAGGCGAGCCCCAGCGACGTCAGGAAAAAACCCGGCCAGTCGAGCGGCTTGGGATCGGCTTCGCGGCCGCCCGGGATGAAGCGGGCGACCAGCGCCAGCCCGATCATGCCGAGCGGGATGTTGATGAAGAAATTCCAGTGCCAGGACAGATAGGTGGTGATGAAGCCACCAAGCACCGGCCCGACGACAGGCGCGAACAGCGCCGGCCAGGTGATCAGCGCCGTGGCGTTGAGCAATTCGGATTTCGACGCATTGCGCAGCACCAGGATGCGGCCGACCGGCGTCATCAGCGCGCTGCCCAGGCCTTGCACGGCACGGGCAATGACGAATTCGGTCAGGGTCTGCGAAAGACCGCAGGCGAGCGACGCCAGCGTGAACAGCGCGATGGCGACGAGGAAGATGTTACGCGCGCCAAAACGATCGGCGAGCCAGCCCGACAGCGGCACGAACACCGCCATGGTCAGCATGTAGACGGTGATGCCGATGCTCATCGCCACCGCCGGCACGCCGAACGATTCCCCCATCTGCGGCAGCGAGGTCGAGATGATCGTCGAGTCCAGCAGTTGCATGAAGAAGGCGATGGCGACGATCAGCGCCACACGCCGCGAATTCCCGGCTGCGTCGGCTGAAGCTTCGGTCTCGGAAACGGCAGTCATGACGGACCGCTTTGAACAGCATTTGGCCGACCGCGTCCAGACAAGAGCCAACAAACTTTCGTGTCGCGTCGCGGCCTGTTATGGATGAGCGGGGTGGCCGAGGAACAGCGTGCTCATGAAGCCCATCTATATCGACTATCTCAATGCCCTGGACATCGAAGCCCTTGCCATGACCGATGCCGAGATCATCGGCGCGGTCGAGGCCGGGCTCGTTGCGCAAGGCAAGGGCCAGACGGTGATCGAGCCGCGTGTCCACCTCGAACCCGACCCATCCTTCCATGGCCATTTCAATGTCTTGCGCGGCTATGTTGCGCCGCTCGACGCGGCCGGCGTGAAGATCGTCGGCGACTATGTCGACAACTATCTGCACGGCCTGCCCTCTGAATTCGGTATCCTCAATCTATTCGATCCGCGCACCGGCACGCCACGCGCCATCCTCGACGCCACCGTCATAACCGACATGCGCACCGGCGCCGTCACCGCCATCGGCGCCAAACACCTGGCGCGCAAGAACTCGAAGGTGCTCGCCCATATCGGCGCGCGCGGCACCGCCTACTGGAACGTACGCCTGCTCGACCATCTCTTCGATTTCGACGAAATCCGCGTCCATTCGCGCCGACTGGAAAGCCGCGATGGCTTTGCCGCCAAACTCTCCGCAGACCTCGGCAAGCCGGTCAAGGCGGTGGCCGATTGGCAAAGCTGCGTCGAAGGCGCCGACATCGTCGTCGAAGCCTCGCGGCTGCCCGAGCCGCAGCCGCTGCTCAAGACGGAATGGATCAAGCCCGGCGCGCTGGTCGTCCCCTATGGTACGATGAGCGCGGTGGAGCTGTCACTGACCGACATCATGCAGAAGATGGTGGTCGACGATTGGGGCCAGTGCAGAGGCGGCAAATTCGGTTCGCTGCGCGCCCATGTCGAGACCGGGAGGCTGAGCGAAAAGACGCTGCATGCCGAACTCGGCCAGATCGCCGCCGGCCTCAAGGTTGGTCGTGAACGCGACGACGAGACCATCCTGTTCTGGCATCGCGGCCTGTCATTGTCCGACATCGCTCTGGGCAAGGCGATGCTGGCCAAGGCACAGGCGCAAGGCATCGGCCAAAGGCTGCGCTTCGCATGAGCGCGCTCCTCCTCACCGGGGCTGGCGTCAGTGTCGGCGATGTCGCCGCCGTCGCCCGCGAAGCGCGTAAGGTGGAAATCGGACCCGATGTTATCGGCAGGCTGGAGAAGGCGCGAAAGGTGCTCGACCAGGCCGCTGCCTCCGGCCAACAGATTTACGGCCTGAACACCGGGCTCGGCGCCAATCTCGGCACATCGGTCGAGGGTGACGCCAGCGCCTTCCAGCGCCGGTTGCTGGAAGGCCGCAGCGGCGCGGTCGGCGAGGCCCTGCCGGTCGAGGCCGTGCGGGCCACCATGCTCGCCCGCCTGACAATGCTGTCGGCCGGCGGCTCCGGCCTTTCGCCGTCAGTCTTTGTCGCTTTGGTAGATGCGCTCAATGCCGGCGTCCATCCAGTGATGCCGTCGCTGGGCTCGATCGGCGCCGGCGACCTGGTGCTGATGACCGCGATCGCCCGCCTGCTGATCGGCGAAGGCGAAGCCGAGTATCAGGGAAGGCGCATGCCGGCAGTCAAGGCGCTGATGATGGCCCGCCTCGGCCCCATCGGCCTGGCGCCCAAGGATGGGCTGTCGCTGATCAACGCGTCCGCCGTATCCGCCGGCGGCGGCGCACTTGTGGTCACCGACGCGCTGTCGGCTCTGGCCCAGCAGCAGCAGGCCGGCGCGTTGACCATGGAAGGGATCGGCGCCAACCGCACCGTCCTCGATCCCCGCCTGCACATGGCTAGGTCGGCCGCAGGCCAGCAGGAAGCCGCCAAGGCGCTGCACGATCTTCTCGCCCGCGACGAAGCGCCGGCGCCCACCACCATACAGGACTCGCTGTCGATCCGCTGCATGCCCTCGATTCACGGCGCGCTGATCGAGGCGATCGGTCAGGCAAGACGCGCCGTCGAGATCGAACTCAATGCCGCCGCCGACAACCCGCTGGTTCTGAGCGACGACGAGCTGGTGCTGTCGACCGGTAATTTCCACACGGCGGCGCTGGCGCTTGCCTTCGAGACACTAGGCCTCGCAATCGCGCAATGCGCCGCTGCAAGTGCCGCCCGCTTCATCCAGCTCACCGGCTGGGGCCGCAACGGCTTGCCGAAATATCTGTCGCCAGTCGGAGGCGCTTCGGCCGGTTTCGTGCCGCTACAAAAGACGGTGACGTCGATCCTGGCCGCCATCCGCCATAAGGCCAATCCGGTGATGCTCGATTTTCTCCCGGTTTCGGAAGGCGTCGAGGACCACGCCACGCAGACGCCGCTGGCGATATCGAAATGCGCTGATATGATCGCACTGTGGCGCCGGCTGATCGCTTTCGAACTGATGGCAGCGGCGCAGGCAATCGATCTGCGTGAAGGGTTGACGCTGGCCCCACGCACATCGGCTGTCCACATGGCGATACGCGCGCTCGTTCTGACGCTGAAGGATGACCGGCCGCTCGGCGTCGATGCGGAAGCACTCCACGCCGCACTTGCCGGCAATGCGTGGCAGCCGGCCTTATCTCCGGCCGACCTTGTCAAGGAACAGGCGTAGCTCGGCGGGGTCCATGTGCACGATGTGCCTGTCCTCGGGATAGGCGCCGCTGTTGACGTCGGCGACATATTCGGAGAACGCCGCCACCCGCTCCGCCTGCAGCCGGTCATACTCGGCGGCGAAGTTGCGATAGACCTTGGAGTGGCGGGGCATGTGGCCCCTGTTCTGGCCAAGGATGTCGTCGGCGAACAGATATTGCGCATCGCAGCCCGTGCCCGCGCCCATCGACAGCATGATCAGCGAGGTGCGCTCCGAGATCGCCTTGGCGACCTCGACCGGGACGACCTCGATCTCGGCACCGATGGCGCCGGCCGCCTCCAGTTGCTGCACCGCCTCGAAGACCTGCATCGCCGTGTCGGCGGACTTGCCGACCGCCTTGAAACCGCCGGTCCAGGTCGCGCGGGAAGGAATGAGGCCGACATGGCCGATGACGGGAATGGCATCGTCCGCCATCCGCTTGATGGTTGCGTAGCCGGCGCTGCAATAGACCGCGTCGGCACTTGCCTTATAGAGCCGGAAGGCCCATCGGACGAAATCATCCGCGGTACCGATTTCGAAGAAATTGTCGCCCGGCATGGTGAACAGGCTGGGTGCCGCATCGCGGTATTGCGGGTTGAGCACCAGTTCGGGAGGCACCGAGACGATGTCGACCCCCGCCCGTTCGGCGGCTTCCGCCTCGTCCAGGGTCAGCACGCGCAGCATGGTCAACTGCCGCTTGCCCTTCATGGCGCGCAAATCGGCGACGGTCGGTCTCTTTCGGCTCATTAATGCGTCCCTCTGTTGGTTACCATCGCAATGTCGATCGGTTGATCCTGGCCCGCTTCAGATCCGGATCATCACCTTACCGGCCTCGACCTTCACCGGATAGGTCGCGAGATTGACGCAGACCGGCGCGCCTTTGGCCTGGCCCGTCTTGTAGTTGAAGCGGCCATTGTGCTTGGGGCATTCGATGATGTCGTCCATCACCAGCCCGTCGGCCAGATGCGCCTTTTCATGGGTGCAAAAACCATCGGTGGCGAAAAACTCGTCGTCCGGGGAGCGATAGATCGCGAAGGTCCGCCCATCATGGTCGAAGCGGATGACATCCTCTTCCTCGACATCGTCCACCGCGCACGCCTCTACCCAATCCGCCATCTCAATCTCCTGCAACCATTCGCGATCGCTATTCGGCCGCCGCCGACATATCGACCTCGTGGAACTCGCCGCGATAAGGCCTGGCCGTCGGCGGCAATTCGCGCTTGAGGTAGTAATCCTCATATTTCAGCTGCCTGAGCAGAACCGGCCAGACCTCGCGGTAGGCATGCCAAATCGACGGGTTCGGCTCGGGCAGATCATGCTTGATCAATTCGTGCAGCCTGGGCAGCGCGTGATAGGGCACCATCGGGAACATGTGGTGCTCCACATGGTAGTTCATGTTCCAGTAGATGAACCGGCTGATCGGGTTCATGTAGACCGTGCGGGTGTTGAGCCGGTGGTCGACGACATTGTCGGCCAAGCCGATATGCTGCAGCAGGCCGGTCATCACCATGTGCCAGGTGCCGTAAAGGCGCGGCACGCCGATCAGCACCAGCGGTATCCATGACCTCAACGCGATCGCGAGGGCGATCGTCGCGGCATAGATCGCGACGTGCCAGCGGGCGGCGACCACGGCCTTATGCTGTTCCGTCTCGGGGATATAGCTCTTCTCCTCGTCCGACAGCGTGCCGAAGGCCTGGCGCACCAACGTCGGCAGCGAATAGCGGAAATCCAGAATTCCGGTGAAGGCAAGCGCGGCCTTCAACAGGTCCGGCGGACGCATGACGGCGATCTCGGCATCGCGCCCGACGATGATGGTGTCGGTGTGGTGGCGGGCATGGCTCCAGCGCCATTGCACGGGATTGCGCATCAGCATGAACGAGGCGATATGGTAGACGACATCGTTCATCCAGCGCGTGCGGAAGGCCGTGCCATGGCCGCACTCGTGCCAGCGCGAGTCGCTCGACGAGCCGTAGAGCACGCCGTAGACGAACAGGAACGGCACCATCCACCACGAACCCCAGAACCAGACGATACCGGCGGCCGAACCCAGGATCGCGACAATCCAGATGATGGTGTCGCGGATCGCCGGCCCATCGGAACGCTGCATCAGTTCCTTGATCGCCTTGCGCGAGACGTCGGTGTGATACCACTCGGCCGAGGCAAGACCGGTCTCGATCGCCACCCTGGTGCTTTCGCCGACAAGGCTATAGTCGCGCTTTTTTGCCATCGTCGTCACACTGACCTCCAATCGTCGCGCACCGCTGGCAATCCGGTCCGCCGGCCGGAGGGCTTGCTTTGGATAAATGTCGCGCTCATGCCCTGCCGGCCAGTCTTGGAAAGTTTCCGGAAGGCTGAGGATAATCCTGCTCGGGCTGTCGGGCGATAGCAGCGATCCTGGCTTCGGCCGCTGCGATCTCACCGGCGCCATCGAGGACCCGGAACACCGCGTCATAGGCCCGGTTTTCGCCATGCTCCAGCCAGATCATCTCGCCGCGCTCGCGCGCGGCGAGATCGCCCAGCACATGGTGGGTCGAGGGCTCTATTCCCAGCGCGTACTGCCCGGCCTGGAAATTCTGCCATTGATAAGCGCAAGGCAGCTGGCTCTTGCGCGTCACCATTTCGAAGCCGAGACCGAGCCGGTCGTTGACCACCGCGACCGGCATTTCGCCCTTTCCGTCAGCGTCCATTTCGTGCTGCCAAACCTGCTCGCTGAAACCCATCTGCGGCGCCGGCGCCGTGCGGTAGCCGACCTTCTGCGCCTCGTAGCGTTCTCCGGCATGACCGGCCCAGACAACGTCGCGGATCGGCGCCAGATAGCGCGAGCCCTCGTCCAGCAGGGGATGGCTGACATTGACGTGGTAGAAATACATATGCGGCGTGCGGTTGAAGCCGTGATTGACGACATGGTCGGAAAGCCGGATCTCGTTGCCACCGACATCGGCCTTGATGCGGCGGATGAGATGCAAATCCTCGCCAAAAACCGTCGACTGCTGGACGATGCCTTCGGCCCACAGCACGCAGCGGTCACCCTCCCAGCGCTCGCCATAGCCGGTCAGCCGCGCCGGGATCGTACCGACACGGCCATGCAGCGAATGGAGCACCGTCTTCTTGCCAGGATAGTTGTAGCTGTCGGCCGGCACGTCTTCGCGCCCCAGAATGTGGTCGAGCCCGCAGGTGACCAGCAGGCCGGAGAAAGAGCGCGCCCAGGCCAGCCCCCCTTCCCCTTCATACTCATGCAGGCCGGGGTTGCGAAAACCGCTCGGCGAATGCCAGCCGATCGCCTGCCCCCTATAGTCGCAATCGGCGATGTCGAGCGCCCGGTCGACGAGTGCGGTGAAGCGCAGGCCCGAGCCGGTGCGGAATTCGAGCATGCGGATGCCGCGCTCCACACCGTCGCCGAGCGTCATCAGGCGCACGCCGGCGAATTGCGACAGCTGGCCTGACCGCTCGGCCACTTGCCGGCGCGACAGTGTTTTGCCGTAAAGCTCTACCATCCGACGCCCTTCACTTTGCCCTCGCCTCCTTGAGCAAGGCCGACATGTCGGCGCCGGTGATGATGCTTTCCACGGTCAGCAGATCGGTGTCGGCGACCGTCTGTTCGGCGACGATCTCGCCCCGCCGCATGACGACGATGCGGTCGGCGACTTGGAACACGTGGTGGATATTGTGGGTGATGAGCAGCACGGAATGGCCGGCGTCGCGCACCTCCTTGACGAAGCGAAGCACGCCGTGGGTTTCCTCGACGCCCAGATTGTTGGTCGGCTCGTCGAGGATGATCACCTTGGCGGCAAACTGCATGGCGCGCGAGATGGCGATCGACTGACGTTCGCCGCCCGACAGCGTCGAGACCAGCGCATCGGCGTCGAGTTTCTTCGAGATGCCGACGCGTTTCAGCAATTCGGAAGCGGCATTGCGCAGCTTCGCGAGATCGAGCGGCGCGAACACGCCGAGCCAGCCGAAATTGACCGGTTCGCGGCCGAGGAAAAGATTGCGCGCGATGCTGAGATCCGGCGCCAGCGACGTGTCCTGGTGGATGGTCTCGATGCCGAGGTCCATCGCATCCCTGGTCGAACGGATCGAGACCTTCTCGCCACGCACATAGATATCGCCGCGATCGACCGGAAAGACACCCGAGATCGCCTTGATCAGCGTCGATTTTCCGGCGCCATTGTCGCCAAGCAGCGCCACCACCTCGCCTTCCCGCAATGTCAGCGAGGCATTCTTCAGCGCGCGCACGCTGCCGAAGGACTTTTGCAGGTTCTGCAGCCGAAGGACTTCCTGCATCACCATCAGCCCCTTGCGGCGTTCTTCTGCAGCAAAGCGTGCAGGATGAGCATGGCGAGGATGATGAGGCCGACAAAGATGTTGTAGGCGAGCCCCGGCACGCCGATCAGCACGATGCCGTTGCGGATCGCACGCAGCATCAGCGCGCCGACAATGGTACCGAGGATGGTGCCGCGCCCGCCGGTCAGCGCCGTGCCGCCGACCACCACCATGGCGATCACCTCCAGCTCGTAGCCGGTGCCGGCCACCGGCGAGGCGGCGGAGATGCGGAAGGCGCTGATCATGCCGGCAAGGCCGGCCAGCACCGAGGTCGCGATGAACAGCCAGATCTTGACGGTGTCGGCCGGCACGCCGCGCGCCACCGCCGCGTTGCGATTAGAACCGATCGCACTGATCCAGTTGCCAAGCTTGGCGTAACGCAGGATATAGATGGCAAACAGCGAGAGGCCGATGAACCACCAGAGCGAGGTGTAGAAGCGGAACGAGCCGATGTTGAAGCTGCCGGCGAGCAGCGTCACGAAGAACCCAGGCTGGTCCCAGGATTTCAGCGGAAAGCCTTGCGTGATGTAAAGCGCTGCCCCGCGCACGACGAGCAGCATCGACAGCGTCACCAGGAAGGACGAGATGCCGATCTTGGTGACGATCAGCCCGTTGATCGCGCCGATCGCGATGCAGAGTGCTAGTCCGCCCAGAAGCGCGAAACCGATATCCACCCCGCCATTCTGCACCAGCAGCATCACCACCACGGGCGCCAGTCCAAACACCGCGCCGACGGAAAGGTCGAATTCGCCTGCCGTCAAAAGCAATGTCATGCCGAGCGCGATGATGCCGAGTTCGGGTAGGAACGCCATCATGTTGGAGATGTTGAGCGGCGACAGGAAATTGGCGTCGGCGACAGCGAACACCGCCAGCAAAATGATGAGGATGACGAAGGAGGAGAATTGCGGCGAGCGCATCAGGCGCGATCTGCCTTTCACCCGCGGCGCGTCGTCTTCTGCGGCAATTGTCATGACGGCTTGGACCATGCTTGAAAAAACGCCCGCCGCCTTCGCAGCGGGCGCTTGTTTCTCATTTCTTGTCGTAGAGTTTCAGGATCGGCTCGACGCTGGAGGCGTCGTAGAGACCGAAAGTGTGAATGTCGTAGCCGATCGGTTCGCCCGAAGCGGCGAGCCCGAGCAGCGCCACCGGCATGAAGCCCTGCGCGGACGGGTACTGCCAGGCGGCGGCGTTGACGAAGCCATCCTTGACGGCTTGCGCCGTCTCCTTGGAATTGCCCCAGCCGACGACCGGGATCTTGCCCGCCGGCACACCGGCGCCGTCGAACACGCGCTTGACGCTGGCTGCCACGGAATCGCCGAGCGCGATGATCGCCGGCGGATTGTTGGCGACCATGTAGTCGGTCATCTTGGCGATGATGCCGGCCGGATCGGTGCCGCAATCGACCACGTCATATTTGATCCCCAACGGATCGAAAACGCTGGCAATGCCCTCGGTCTCGAGCTGCTGGTAGCTGGCGCCGGGAACCTCGACCGGCAGGAAGACCTTGTCGCCCTGCTTCACCATCTTGTGGTCGACGAGGTATTTGGCCCAGATGACGCCGGCTTCTTTCAGGTTCGCGCCGACATAGGCCTGCCGTCCTGTCGCCGGATCGTCGGTGTTGAAGAACACGATCGGGATCCCAGCCGCCTTTGCTGCTTTCACCTCCTCGGTCCACAGGCCGGGCTGCGCCGACGTCGTGGCGATGCCGTCGGGCTTGGCGGCAAGCGCCGAATTGAAGGCCTCTTTCTGCGCCGCCATGTCGCCGCCGCTGAAGGAGATCTTGCAGGTCACCTTGAGCTGGTCGCAGGCCTTGGTCGCACCGGCGTTCCAGTCGATCCAGAACGCATCCGACGGGCCGCCATGCGACAAGAGATAGAAGGTCTTCTGGCCGTCCTGCGCCTGCGCCGTCGTGCCAAGGGCGACGCCGGCGAGCACTGTCGCGGCGGCCGCCAATTTCCAAGCGAATTTCAACATTCTTTCCTCCCTTGTTTGAAGTCGCGCCGCCCTGCACCGGCGGCGCGGCGAGCCATCACAGGCCGTTGGCGCGGAACTTTCCGTCGAGGAATGTCTTGGCGCGCGGCACGTCGTCCTCCGACAGATGTTCGATGATCACAGGAATGTTCGGGTGCTTTTCGGCGAGACGCTGGAGGTAGAGGTCGTAGTTCAGCGACCCGAGGCCGGGCGCCGGCAGTTCGATTTCGCCAACGCCGCGGAAAGTGTGACTTTCCATCGCGTCGGCATCGCCGATGTCGGCATGCTTCTCCGACTTGTCGTCGCCCGAGCGCTTCACATCCTTGGCATGCGCGATCTTGATCTTGTCGGTCAGCGTGTCGAATACCTGGTTCAGGATCTGGTCCATCCGGTCGATGTTGTGGGTCTCGAAATAGTTGGTCGGGTCCATCAGCAGGCCGAGGCCGGGATGGTCGACCTGCGCGAACATCTTCACCGTCTCCTCGACCGAGCCGACGACGTTGTTGACATAGGTTTCGAGCAGGAACACCGCACCGTGGTCATAGGCCGTCTTGGCGAGGTCCGCGATCACCTTGCGGCACTCCTCGAACCCTTCCTCGGTCTTGTTCTTGGGGTGATGCACCCAGTCCGATTCGGTGTTGTAGGTGCCAGTTTCCGAAATCACGTAAGGCGAGCCGAACTCGCGCGCGTTGCGGATGATCTCCTTGAGATAGCCGACGCGCTTCTCGCGCTCGGCCTTGTCGGGATGAATGATGTTGGTGTAGCCCGACACGCAGCAGACCGGCAGGTTGTGATCGCGGAAGACGTCGCGCACCTTCTTGGCCTTGTCCTTGGTGATCTGGCCGGTCGACAGGTCGACATCCCTGAAATGCAGGTCGAGCTGCACCGTGTTGAAACCGAGCCCGCGGATCTTCTTCGCCGTCTCTTCGAGGCCGTACGGGAAATACCCCGTGAAAATACCTGCCTGCATCATGATGTGAATTCCTCCCTGTAAGCGATTCAGTTGATTCAGTTTGTGGAGATTTCGGAGAGCTTGACCGTGCGGCCCGAAGCGATCGAGCGATAGCCCGCCTCGACCAGCGCCATGGTCTTGACGTTGTCGGCGACGGTGAGCGCCGGCGGCGTGCCGGTCTTCATGGCATGCTGCAGCTGCTCCATTACCCCGATGAAGGCATGCGGGAACCACATCGTGTCCCAGCTTGGGCTGACCCATTCACCGCCGGTGGTTTCGGCCGAGGCATAGGTCAGTGTCGAGGCGGCACCCGTCGGCCAGCCGATCGTGCCCTTGGCGACGCCCTTGGTGCCGTCGACACGCCAGTTGATATGCTGGTCGTCGCGATAGCCCTCCTGGCGCGGACCCGACCATACGTCCTCCAGCGACACGGCGAGCACGCCTGTGGGGAAACGCAGCGTCGATACGGTGATCCCGTCGGAATGGTCGAATGTCGTGCGCGGATCCTTGCGCGTCAGCGTCGTGATCTCGTCGGGATCGCCGAACAGGAAGCGCAGCACATCGAGGTGATGCACGCTCATATTGGCGAGCGTCAGCCGATCGTAGCCCTGAAGGAAGGTCTGCCAGTGCGGGATGGCATGCATATCGATCTGCGCGAAGACGATGTCGCCCAGCGCGCCGCTGTCGATGATCTGCTTCAACACGCGCATCGACTGGTCGTAGCGCATGTTCTGGTTGACCGAGAGGATCTTGCCGGCCTTCGCCGACTCGTCGCGCAGCTTGACGGCTTCCTCGACCGACAGCGCCAAAGGCTTCTGCGCCAGGATCGCCTTGATGTGGCTCTGCTTCAGCGCATGGCGGATCAGCGCCGGCTGCTGGTCGGGCGGAAAGGCCAGGTCGATAATCTCGACATTTGTGTCCTCGATCAGCTGTTCCGGCGTGTCGTGGACGGTCGGGATGCTCCAACGGTCGGCGACCTTTTGCGCATTCGCCTTGGTGCGCGAAGCGATCGCCACGACCGGAAATCCGGCTTCCTTGTAGGCGGCCAGATGGCACTCGGCCATGATCATGCCGGCGCCGACGCAACCGATCCTGTATTCCTTCGTGCGGACCTTCACGTCCGGCTCGAAGCCCTTGCCTGTCATGCCTTCCTCCCGAAATTCTGTCTTCGCGGCCGCATTCATCTTGCCAATGCGCCTCCACCCTGTCCGAAATAATGCACGCGGGCCGGCTCGCAGGATATCGCCACCATCGCGTCGGGCCTGATGTCTGGCTGGCCGCGCAGCAAGGCCTTCAGCCGCGCCTGCCCGGCGGCGAGCGTCACCACGGTGTAGCCGCCAAGCGGCTCGACCTCGAACACCCGCGCCGGGCGGCCCGAGCCGCCATTCACCCACGGCTTGACCTTGATATCTTCCGGCCTGAGTCCGATCTCGACGGCATCGGCGGGAGCCGTCTTGTCGGCGATGCGGATCACGCCTTCGGCCGCCTCGACGCCGCCCTCGCCGCGCGCTGATTTCAGGATGTTCATGACAGGCGACCCGAGCAGCCGCGCCACATAGGTGTTGGCCGGACGGTCATAGATCTCGGCCGGGGCGCCGATCTGCCGGATCCTGCCATTGTCCAGGATGGCGATGCGGTCGGCGATCGACATCGCCTCTTCCTGGTCATGGGTGACATAGATCAGCGTCTTGCCGAGATCGCGCTGGATGCGCTTCAGCTCGACGCGCGTTTCCTCGCGTAGCCGCGCATCGAGCGCCGAGATCGGATCGTCCATCAGATAGGCATTGGGGTCGCGCACCAGCGCCCGCGCGATCGCCACGCGCTGCCGCTCGCCGCCCGAAAGCTGCGCCGGCGGCTTGTGCAGGATATGGCCGATATGCAGCTTGGCCGCGACATCGGCGACGCGCTTCTTGATATCGAGCTCGGCGACCCGGCGCTCGACCAGCGGAAAACGGATATTGTCGAGCGCGCTCATATGCGGGAACAGCGCCAGGTTCTGGAATACCATGGCGACGTTGCGCTCGGCCGGCGATAGCGTGTTGACCGGCTTGCCGCCGATCAGGATTTCTCCGGCGTCCGGGGTCTCCAGCCCGAGCACCAGGCGCAGGATCGTCGACTTGCCCGACAGCGGCGGCCCGAAGAAGCAAAAGAACTCGTTGTCGTTGACGGTGAACGAGGCGTCATCCACTGCGAGCGTCGTGCCGTAGCGTTTCGTGACATTGCGGAAGACGATATCGGCCATGGCTCAGCCCGCGCTCATCGCAAGGCCGCTGGCGGCGTCGAAGACCCGCACCGATGACGCCGCTGGCGCGACGATGGCGGTTTGCCCGATCGACAACCCGACATCATTGTCGAACACCGCTTTCACGGCGCCATCGCCCTGGCCGAGATGAACGATGGTGCGTGCGCCGATGCGCTCGACGAAGGTGACTGGCATGGCCAGCCCGCGCCCGTCTTGCGCCAAGGCCACCTCTTCCGGCCGGAAGCCGTAGAGCACCTCGCCGCGCGCGCCACGCAAGACAGCTGCCAGGTCGTCCGGCAGCGGCGGTGAGACACCCAGCGGCCCGAGATCGACGACCAGACCCCGGTCGCTCTCCGCCGGCCTGCCCTTGAGCAGGTTCATGCCCGGCGCGCCGATGAACCGGGCGACGAAGACATTGGCCGGATTGTTGTAGACCTCGAGCGGCGTGCCGACCTGCTGCAGCACGCCGTGATCCATGACGGCGATGCGATCGGCCATGGTCATGGCTTCCAACTGGTCGTGAGTGACGTAGACCATGGTCTGCCTGAACTGGCGCTGCAGCTGTTTGAGTTCGGTGCGCATGACCGCGCGGAAAGCCGCGTCGACATTGGACAACGGTTCGTCGAGCAAGAAGATCGCCGGCTCCATGATCGCGGACCGGCCGATCGCCACGCGCTGCAATATGTTGACCGATAGCCGGTCGGCCTTACGCTCGAGCAGCGGCGTCAGTTGCAGCAGCTCGGCAATAGTGCCGACACGGCGGTCGATCTCGACCTTGGCGGCGCCCCGCATCGTCGGCCCGTAGGCCAGGTTCTGGCGAACCGTCATATGGGTGAAGATGGCATAGTTCTGGAAGACGAAGCCGACGCCGCGCCGGCCCATCGGCACGCCGGCCATATCGCGTGCGCCGAACAGGATCTTTCCGCTGGTCGGCTCCTCCATGCCGGCGATCATGTTCATCGTCGTCGACTTGCCGCAGCCGGACGGCCCGAGCAGCGCCATGAACTCGCCGTCCGCGATGTCGAGGTCCATGGTCTTCAGCGCGGTGAAGTCGCCGAAAGTCTTGGTGAGGTGCTTGAGCTGGATCGTGCTCATGCCGGCACCTGCCTTGCCCGCGCCATGCGCTTCATGGCGACCACGGCGACGATGGAGAGCACCACCAGGATCGCCAGCGCGATCGCCGCCACATAGCCCCAGATCAGATCCTGCGTGGTGACCTTGTAGATGTAGACGGAGATCGTTTCCGTGGCGACGCCGGGGCCGCCGCCGGTCATGATGTAGAGCGTGTCGAAGATCTTGAAGTTCTCGATCACCCGGATCGCCAGCGCGATGACGATGATCGTTTTCATCTTCGGCAGCACGATGGTGGTAAAGCGCTGCCAGGGATTGGCGCCGAGCAGCGTTGCCGCCTTGATCTGGTCCTCCGGCACGCCGACCAGGCCGGCCAGCAGGATCAAAAACATCAGCGGCGTCCACTGCCAGATGTCGGCGATCATCACCGCGATCAGCGCCAGTGTCGGGTCCGACAGCCAGGCGATGGTGACTTGCGTGCCCGTGATTGCCGACAGGATATCGTTCACCGGGCCGCCCGACTGGAACAGCATGAAGAACATGTAGCCGGCCACCGCCGGCACCACCATCATCGGCATCAGCAGGATCGAATAGAAAATGCGCTTGCCGGGAAAATCGTCGGCGAACAGCGTCGCCAGCGCGAGGCCCAGCAGGAATTCCGCCGGCACGCAGACGACCATGACGATAACAGTGCGCTTCAGCGCGCTCCAGAAACGCGCATCGGCCGCGAGATCGGTGTAGTTGGCAAAGCCGTTCCACATCTCCCACGCATTCCACCAGCCGAGGCCCGAGAGCGGCGACCAGTCGGTGACGCTGATGTAGAGCTGCATCAAGAGCGGAAAGGCCGAGATGAACAGCACGAGGATCTGCGCCGGCAAGGTCAGGCGAAAGCCCAGCCGCGTGCCCTCGTCGCGCGGGGCCGGCCTGCCGCGCACGCCCATCCCATCCTCCGAAATCGTTGCCGTCAGAGCGCTCATTGCTTCAGCGCTCCAAAAGTCAGGCCACGCACCAGGTGGCGCTGGATGGCGATGCCCATGATGACCGGCGGCACGGCGGCAATCAGCCCAAGCGCTGCCTTGGCGCCGTAGAGCTGTCCGGTCATCGAGGACGACAGCGAGGCCATGTAGACCGGGATCGTCACCCATTCACGCGTCGTCAGCAGCAACGCGATCAGATAGTCCGACCAGTTGAGGATGAAGACGAAGAGGGCAGCGCTCGCCAGCGGAGCACGCATCATAGGCAGCGTGATGCGGGTGAAGACGCGCAGCCGCGAACAGCCCTCGACCAAGGCGGCTTCCTCGATCTCGCGCGGCCTGTCATCGAAGAAGGTCTTCATCAGCCAGAAGGCGAACGGCAGCGTGACGATGGCGTAAATCAGCGCCAGCCCCCACCAACTGTCGGTGAAGTTGAGGAAGGCCCACATGATCATGACGGGGATCATCACAGCCATCGGCGGAAACAGCCGGAGCTGGATCAACGCCAGCGGCAGGTTCTGGCCCGAGCCGAAGCGCGACAAGCCGTAGGCGGCGGCCGTGCCGGCAGACATGGCGATCGCGGTGCCGAACACCGCCGACAGAAGCGACGACAGGATCGGCTTCAGCGCTGTGCGGTCGAGCGCGACGATCAGATTGTTGGTGGATTCGCCGAACACGAACTGGAAATTGCTGAGCGTCGGGTTCTTCGGCCACCATGTCAGGTCCGCACCCGTCGCCGACCATTCTGCGATCGGCTTGAAGGCCATCGAGACCATCCACAGGATCGGCACCAGCGTGACAGCCATCGCCGCGAGGATCGCGGCGTAGCGGAATATCTCGAAGGGGACGGAACGCTTCATCTGGCTGCTTTTGCTGGTGGCGTCGGTTGCGGAGGAGAAGAGCTTTCGCCCCTCCCCTCCGGCTGTGATCCAGGGAGATGGATCAGCTGATCGGATCGAGAACGGTAGGCCAGGCCTCCTTGTTGGTCCTGATGGCTTCGAGCAATTTGTCCTCGCCGATGCGCCGGGCGATCTTCTTCCACTCGGCTTCCGTATCGGCCATCGCCTGCTCCGATGTCTTGGCCTTGGTCAGCGAGGCCATGAGGTTTTCGTCCAGCGCGTTGTGGAAGGCGGTGGCGCCGGGATAGTTGATGGTCGGCACCGTGCGGGCGACCGTCTCGCGCACCACGTCCATGTGGTAGGCATGATAGGTCTGGCGCACCAGCGGATCGGAAAAATCCGAAAGCCGGAACGGATCGAGATAGCCGCCGGGGTTGGCGCTCATCCAGGCATAGATGCGGGCCGAACCCAGCCATTGCAGAAGGAGATAGGCAACCTCCTGGTTCTTCGACTGCGACGAGACCATGCCGGTCAGCGAGAACCAGAGCACCGAGCGGCTGATCAGCTTGCCGTCGATCTCGCGGCCGGGCGGCAGCATCGAGCCGATCTTGCCGGTGACCTTGGAGTCATTGTTGCCGGCATTGTCGAGGAATTTCGGCAGGTTGGAAAAGGCGCAGGTCATCGCCGCGCCGCCCTTGGCGAAATTGCCGTACTGCTCCGGCCAACCCCACGAGATCGCATCCGGCGAATGATGGGCAAGCGATTCGACATATTCGTTGGTGGCCGCGATGCCGTGTTCGGAATTGATCAGCGGCTTGCCGTCATCGCCGAACAGGAACTGGTTGGGCGAGGCCATCGAGACATAGCGCTGGTACCAGTTGGTGTAGCCCCAGCCCTGGTTGCGCAGATCGGTGGAGCCGAACAGGCCCTTTTCCGGGCGTTGGAAAAAGGCAGCGATATCGCCGTGCTGCTTCCAGGTTTTCGGCGGCGCCAGATCGTAGCCGTATTTGTCCTTGAAGGCCTTCTTCTCGGCTTCGTCGCCGAACAGGTCGGCGCGGTAGACCCAGGTCTGGAAATCGCCGTCCAGCGACACGCCATAGTTCGAGCCGCGATATTTGTTGAGCAGCGACACACCCTTGGCACCGTCGACATAGCCTGTCTTGGGATCGTCCCATTCGGGCTTGTACTGGGCGACGAAATCGTCGAGCTTGGCGATGCCGCCGGTCTCGGCGAGATCGCCAAGGCGGTTCCACTCGGTCGAATAGATGTCGTAGGCCCCACCCTTGGTGGAGATGTCCTGCATCGTCTTGGTGAATTCCTGACCGTTCGGCAGGCCGACGATCTCGATCGGGATCCCGGTTTCCTTCTCCCAGAGCTCCTTGATCGACGGCGCGCCGGCCGGGAAAGGCTGGGTGAGCTGGCCGATCGAGCCGTCCGACAGGCCAAGCACGATCTTGGCCGGCGCCTTGCCGGCACCCTTCAGCGCCTTGGCGGCCTCGACGGCGCGGCCTTCCGGCGTGTCGGGACCGTATTGATAACGCTCGGCGCCGTCGAAGCCGGTCGGCCCGCCGATCATGCCGGGCGCCAGTGCGTCGGCTGCATAAGCACGGCCGGGACGAATGAATTGTGGCGCGATACCTGTAGCGGCTACGAACACCGCTGCCTTTCCTCCGGACGCCAGCAACCGGCGCCGCGAGATGCGGATCAGATCAGACATTGGAATTCCTCCCTCAGGCCCAATGTTTCCTCCACGAGCCCATGAGGGATATTGACGGCAGGACCGGAAGGCTGTCAACATCATAAATAATCAAAATACATCACAACATCGCAGAGAGGCGGAGAAATGCGTCATTCCGGGGTTCATACACCTCTCCAGATGCCTCGATTTGATGGGAAATATCTCTTCCCGTCTCGTCGCGAACATGCCGGGCGACTTGATTTAGCCTGGCGGCTTGCGCATCGGCCAAGGCCGGATACATCATTTCCCATCAGAATCGCGGATAGCGAGGCGTTGGCACCATCAGGCCGGCAGCCGTCATTGCGTGATCTTGATGCATTGAGGAGATGAAAGACCGTGCGTTCCACCCTGACTGACATAGCCCGGGAAGCCGGCGTCTCCGCCGCCACCGTCGACCGCGTGCTCAACAATCGTCCCGGCGTGCGGGCGCGCACGCGCGAGATCGTGCTCGAAATGGCGCAGCGCCTCGGCTACATCGCCGAGAGCCCAAACGGAGCGCCGGCTAGGCCCCTGCCCGGCGAGATCATCCGGCTCGACTTCGCGCTACCGGCGGGCACGAATTCCTTCATCAAGATGCTGCATCGCCACATCGAGGCGCAGGCCCTGGCACGCCCCGATCTCGACGTCCACATCGCCACCATAGAGGGCTTCAATCCCGACCGGCTCGCCCGCCTGCTGCAGGATCTGCGTGGCCAGACGCAAGGCGTCGGCGTCATCGCGCTCGACCATCCGACCGTGCGTGAAGCGATCCGCTCGCTGTCGGCCAACGACGTCAAGGTGGTGACCATCGCTTCCGACATCCTGCATGTGCCCAGGGTCGCCTATATCGGCATCGACAACCGCGCCGCCGGGCGGCTGGCCGGCTATCTGCTCAACCGTTTCATGGGTTCTGGACGCCCCGGCAAGGTGGCGCTCTTCGCCGGCTCGCTTTCCTACCGCGGCCACGAGGAACGCGAGATGGGCTTCCGGCACATATTGACCGAGGAATCACCCAATCTCGAGATTGTCGAGATGCGCGAGATGCTCGACGACCGCGAAAAGGCCTATTCGGAGGCCTCGGCTCTTCTGGAACGGCACCCGGACCTTGCCGCGATCTACAATGTCGGCGCCGGCAACACCGGCATAGCGCGTGCGCTCAAGGAGCGCGGCCGTGCCCAGTCCATGGTTTTCCTCGGCCACGAGGCGACCGACGGCACCAAGGAGCTGCTGCTCGACGGCACGCTCGACGCGGTCATCGACCAGAACCCGCGCGTCGAGGCCCGCGAGGCGCTCAACATCCTGACCCATGCCGTACGGGGGCTGCCCTACGAATTGCACCAGCCAAGGCTGCAGGTGATCTTCAAGGAGAACATCCCGGAGATTTGAAGCAATCTTCAGATCCTGCGGACGATCGCCCGACCATCCTCGCGAATGCCTATCGCAAGGCGTTCGCCGGAGACGAGACCTGCTATGTCGCATACGACCAGCGGCATGCTGATTCCGTAGAGAAATTCGGCAACGATAGCGCCGACGGCAAGGATCGGGTCCGGCCGCTCCAAGAGAATGCCCGCCGGCGCGGTGCCGCTGCGGATCGCCTCCGCCAAGACCGAGGATGAGGACGACGAGCCGCGCCCGCTCGGCATGACAAGGATCCTGCCGGCCACATTCTGCCCAAGGCCTGGATGCGAATGATCTGTTATGCCACCTGTCTCGGCGTCGATGCCGCCCCAGAAGCTGAGCGGCTGCGAAAACACCAAGGCCTGCCCTTCGGCGGCGCCGGCCTGTTGGAAAGTGCCCAGCCTTTCAGCCGCGTCCGTTTCAATCCGCTGCGTCATGACGCACTCCGCACGACGTGCCCGATCGCGGCGGACCGGATGCAGTCCCTCATATCGGCGAAGGCGACGGTCACGCCGATATTGCCCGGCGCGTAATGCGCCCATTTGCCGGAATTGGTCATCACCACGCCGTCGAGGCGTTCCAGGATCGAGGTGACATAGGTGCAGGTGTCGGCAACCGCGATCAGGCCGAGTGCTTCCATGCCGTCGAGCGCACCCTCCTCCTGCAGCCGCATCAGCGTCGCGCGCCCGGTGTTGACGTAGATCGGGATCCCCTTGCCTGGCGCTGCCTCTCGCAGCAGCGGCAACAGGCGCATCCACTCCTCATGCGAGAAATGCGGCGTACCCAGTGAGACGGCCGAGAGCGGCGCGCCATCGGGCACTCCAGACAGCCTGGAAAGCGCATGATCAATGTCGGCGCGACTGATGCGAAACGTCTCCTCAGGGGCGTGACCGTGGAACGCCTCTGCAAGCGTCCCCGCCTCGGGCGTGATGCCAGCCGCATGGAACAATGCCACCGCGCCTGTCGTTGCCGCCGCCGCGCCCAGCGCCTTAAGCTGGTCCTCGTCACGCGGTTCCGGCAGGCCCGCGATCACCGGAACACGATCGCCACAGGCTTGCCCAATGATCAGTCCGACGCCGACGAACAGACTGTCGCTCGGCTCTGAACCTGCGATGTCCAGTTCGAACAGGATGCGGCCGCGCCGGTTCTCGCTGAGATGCAAGCCCCAGGCCGGTGCGCGCCCGGTCATGGCGCAGCACAGATCGATGAAATCGCCATAGCGGTTGGTGCGCGCGCCGATCACCGAATTGGCGAAAACGATGGCATTGGATTCGCCCCAGGCGATCTGCTGGCCTAATTCAGGCCGGAAGCGTGTCTGATAAGGCGCGCAGGTGAAGGTCGCCTGGCAGCCAAGCTCCAGATGCGCCTTCATCAACCGCCGCGCCGGCACTTCTTCAGCCACCGGCATCTTGACCATGCCGGGATGGATGAGGTCGAACGAGCCGACATTGAGCGTCGTCGGCACACGTACACGGCCACCGCCCTCGACCAGTCTCTCTACGAAATCGAGCCCTGCCTTGCCGTGATAGAGGCAGCCATCGATATGGGCACCGGTGATGTCGAGCAGGCTGCCCGCGCCGATCGCGTTGGAGAAGGCGACGAGGATTTTCATGGCGGCGGCGGCGGCCGGCCCGTGGTCGCCCTGTAACATCGACTGGTCGTCAGCAGTCAATTCCAGCGTCATCAGTGTGCTCCGGACTTGTGGCCGGATATGCTGTTCCTCATCGCCTGCTGTCTGGCAAGAGCCGAAGCAAGGATCAACCCGCCGTGATCAGCACCGTGCTCTCCGGCGACCACCGCAGCACCACATCCTGCCCCTCCGCTAGCCTGTCAGCGCCGGTGTTCTGCACAATGACCTTCAGCGTCTGTCCGGCGCGTTCGACGAAATAGGTGCTGTTGTTGCCGGCGAAGATGCGCTTCGACACCTGCCCCTTGAGCATGTTGGCGTTGGCGGTATCCATGACTCCGGCATCGGTACCAATGCGGATGCGCTCGGGCCGCACGGCGCAGCTTGCCTTAGCGCCGGCGGCAAGCGTTTCGCCTGCCCCCGCTGCGATCGCCGTGCCATCCGCCAGGCGGATGCCATTGCCGGTCGCATCACCGCGAAAGATGTTCGCGTCGCCGAGGAAGGTGGCGGCGAACTCGCTCTTTGGCCGGTCATAGATCTCTTCCGGCGGCCCCTCCTGCACGAGCCTGCCGTCGCGCAATATGCCGATGCGGTCGCTCATCGTCAGCGCTTCTTCCTGGTCGTGGGTGACGAAGATGGTGGTGATGCCGATCTCGCGCTGGATGCGCTTCAATTCGATCTGCATGTCGACGCGCAGCGCCTTGTCGAGCGCGCCGAGCGGCTCATCCAACAAAAGCACGCGCGGCTTGGTGACGATGGCGCGGGCGAGTGCCACGCGCTGGCGCTGGCCGCCGGAGAGCTGGTGCGGACGCCGCCCGCCGAGCTTGCCCAACTGCACGAGGTCGAGCGCACTCTGGACCTCCGTGGCGATCACCGCCTTGCCCTCGCCGCGCACCGACAGGCCGAAGGCGACATTGTCAGCGACGCTCATATTGGGAAACAGCGCATAGTTCTGGAACACCATGCCGATGCGCCGCTTCTCCACTGGCACCCGCTCGACACTCTCGCCGCCGATGGCAATGCGGCCACTGTCGGGAAAGTCGAAGCCGGCGATTTGCCGCAACAGCGTGGTCTTGCCGCTGCCCGACGGCCCAAGCAGCGCATAGAAGCCGCCATCGGCGAAATCGATGGAGACATCGTCCAGCGCCTTGTGCGCGCCAAAGCTGCGCGAGACGTTCGATACCTGCACTCCGGCCATTATTTCTCTCCGCCGAATTTGAAGAACCGCGCCGTCAGCAGCATCAGCGCCATCGACACGACGATGATGATGGTCGAGACCGCATTGATCTCGGGCGTGAAACCCTTGCGGATCGCGGCGTAGATTTCGACCGGCAACGTCGTCTGGCCCGGCGTCGCCAGGAAATAGGAGACGACGAACTGGTCGAACGACACGGCAAAGGCAAACAGCCCGCCGGCAATGACGCCAGGCATGATCCAGGGCAGCGTCACGCGGTTGGTCACCTGCCACTGGTTGGCACCGAGCGAACGCGCCGCCTCTTCCAGCTCCGGCGCGAAAGTCTGCAGCCGGGCCGAGACGACGACGATGACATAGGGCAACGCCAGCGCGACATGGCCGAGCAGGATGGCGAACAGGCCGCGCCCGATGCCGACGCCGAAGAAGAAGATCAGCATCGCCGTGCCGGTGATCAGCCACGGAATGGCGATCGGCGGAAACAGCAGGGCCTGCAAAAATTTCTTACCGCGAAACTCGTAACGAAAGAGCGCCAGCGACGCCGCCGACCCGAGCACGGTCGCAATAACAGTGGTGATGATGGCGATCTCGATGCTGTTCCAGGTCGCCGCGATCAGCTGGTCGTTCTGCCACAGCGAGGCGTACCACTCGGTCGTCCATTCGAAGGGCAATTGGTAGAAGGGCGAGACGTTGAATGACATCAGCGCCATGATGATGATTGGCAAATAGAGGAAGGCGAGCAGCAGCCCGACATAGAGGCGACCCAGCCATTCCAGGATGCGTGTCGTCGCCATCATGCCGCCCTCCGCAGCACGGGCGAAGCGACCCCCAGGATGACCAGCACGACGGCGAGCAGGATGAAGGACAGTGCCGCGCCGAGCGGCCAGTTGAATACGGCGACGAACTGGTCCTCGATGATCGTCCCGTAGAAGGTGCCGGTGCGGCCGCCGAGAATGCGCGGCTCCATGAACGAGCCGACCACCGGGACAAAGATGAGCGCCGCGCCCGCCACCAGTCCCGGCAGCGACAGCGGAATGATCACTCGCTTCAGCACCTGCAGCCGAGAAGCGCCGAGCGAGCGCCCGGCCTCGATCAGCGAGTCGTCGATGGCCTGCAGCGTTAGATAGCAGGTCAGCACCATGTAGGGCACGTAGGAGTGCACCAGCCCGATGATGACGGCCGGATAGGAATACATCAGGTCAATGTTGATCTTGAACGGCAGCACCGCGTTGAGCGCGGTGTCGAGAATGCCGCCTTCACGCAGCACCATCGCCCAGGAGAAGATGCGTACCAGCCCGTTCGACCAGAACGGCAGGATGACCAGCAGGAAGATCGCCTCGCGGCTGCGGCCCTTCAGCACCTTGGCCAGCACATAGGCAGCAGGATAGCCGATGACCACGCACCAGAGCGTCACCTCCAGGCCTAGCCGGAGCGAAGCGAGCAGCAGCGTCAGATAGAGGCTTTGCGAAAAGAAGGCCGCATAATTGCCAAGCGTGAAGGCCCATGGCTTTCCCGTCAGCGGCAGGTCGGTCATGAAGGAGAAGAAGACCATGGCCGAGAGCGGCAGGAAGATCGCCACCGTCAGCCAAAGATAGGCCGGCGCCAGCAGCGGCAGCGCCGATCTCAGCCCGCTGCGCGACGCGACCGCACCTGCCATGATACCCACCTCCCCAGGATTGAAGAACCAGCCGGCGCGAACCGCCGGCTGGTCCCGAAGCTCGTTACTTCACGTCGACCTTGAGCTGCTGCCAGAGCGCCAGATAAGCCTTGCGTTGCGCGTCGGTGATCGGCGCCTGGAACTGGATGCGCTTGGCAACCTCGGGATCGCCCATGACCTTGCGGTTGAAGGCATCCTCGGGAAGCGCGTCCACCGCCTTGGTGTTGGCTGACACCGGCGCGCCGACCTTGGTCACCCATTCGACGTAGAATTTCGGGTCGATCATGTAGTTGATGAAAGCCTCCGCACCGGCAACGTTCTTGGAGCCGACGGGAATGGAGAAGGCGTCGAGCCAGGCAACGGCGCCCTGCTGAGGGATGACCAGCGAGACCGGCAGCTTGAAATGCGTCTTGGCGCGGTCGGCCGAACCGCTCCAATAGGTGCCGATGTCGATCTGGTTGGAAGCAACCATCTGGTTCCAGTCGTTCTCCGAGCTCCAGAAGGTCTTGATCTGCGGCATCAGCGAGGTGAGTTTGGTCTTCACCGCCTCCATATCCTTGATGTCGTTGATGTTCTGACCGGTGGCGATAGCGCCGAACTGGACCGCCTCGACGGCGTCGTCGCGGATGACGACACGGCCTTTATGCGCCGGATTCCACATCTCGGCGATCGAAGTCGGCGGTTTGTCGAAGGATTTTTCGTTGATGGCAAGCGCTGTCAACCCCCACACCCACGGCACGCCATAGACCTTGCCGTCATGGTCGAGCATCGGCGAACTCGCCTTGTCCTTGCTGATATCGGCATAGTTCGGCAGCTTGGAGACATCGATCGGCTGGATCAGCTTTTCCGCCATCGCCTGGTCGTTGAAGGCGGCATTGATCATGACGACGTCATAGAGGCCGGGATTGGTCCGGATCTTGGTCAGCATTTCCTGTTCGGAATTGAAGAAGTCGTTGACGACCTTGTTACCGGTCGCCTTCTCGAAAGCAGCGATGGCCCACGGCTCGTCCGCGCCGTAGCCTTTCCAGTTGAGCACATGCACCTCGTCGGCCTTGGCGGCGAAAGCGAGTGCGGAGGTGAAGACGGCGGTCGCCGTCAAGAGAGCAGTCAAGTCGGGCATGCGCATGGTTCGTTCCTCTCTGTGTTTGCCCGCTTCCGGGGCTTGTCAGGCTGTCTGATGGGCCTTCCGTGTCTGGCCTGGCGCGCCGGTCGAAGCGGCCTGGCTCAGGAAAGTCTGGATTTCCTCGTCGGCCGGTGCCGATGAGCCGCCGTGGCGTGTCACCGAAATGGCCGCCGCCGCGTTGGCATAGGCCGCGGCATCGAAGGGAGGCACGCCACGCGCCAACGCGCTGACGAAGGCGCCGATATGCGTATCGCCGGCGCCATTGGTATCGACGGCCGCCACCTTGAAGCCGGCTATGGTCCGTGCAGTGCCGTCGGCCAGCCGGACGAGGCATCCGCCTGCGCCAGCTCGGATGACCACGCCATCGGCCTTCGCGCAATGATCCGTCAGAAGCCGCGAGGCGAGAGCCTCGGCGTCGCCGGCGCCGGCAATCTCGGCCGCCTCCGTCGTGTTGCAGCTCAGCCAGGTCGTGCGGGCAAGCACACGATCGAGAATGGCACGTGGGATGTCCGCAATAACCGGCGTCGGATCGAAGACGAAGGGAACAGCTGCCGGCAACGCCTCGATCCATCCGGTCAGCGCATCGCGGCTCCCAGGATAGCTCAGCGTGTAGCCTGACGTGAACACCCAGTCGTCAGACCCGATCGCCACCGGCGCCATCAGATCGAGGCTGAGAGCGCTCTCGGCGCCTGGCCACGAGACGAAGGTGCGTTCGGCATCGCTCGATATCATGACGACGCAATTGCCGCTGTCCATCAGAGGCGACGGCGGCGTCAGCGTCTCGATGCCCTCCGCGGCGAAGGCGGCACGCAGGAAGTCGCCATTCGGACCGCTGCCGAGCTGGCCGCCAAACACCACCTTCATACCGGTGCGGGCCGCTGCGGCCATCATGTTGAAGCCGCCGCCGGCGACCTGCGCATAGCTCGACGCCGTCTTCTCGCTGCCGGGCGCCGGCAAGGCGTCGATGCGGTAGACATAGTCTACCACCGCGCTGCCGATATGGACGAGACGCCCGCTCATCATGCCGCATCCTTGCCGGAACCGGCGTTGCCGACGCGACCGTTCGACATCCGCGCCGCGACAAGATCGGTGGCCAGCGCCCGAACCTGCGCCATGTCGATGCCCTTGAGATCGGCGATCCGATCCTGCGGCAGATACGAAAAGCCGGTGCAGGCGCCGGCCATACCGGCCGCGATGGCGCCGATCGTGTCGGTGTCGCCGCCAAGATTGGCGCTGATGATTGCCGCCTGCCATGGATCGCCGTCGGCGACTTGCAGCACGGCGAAGGCAGCCGGCACCGATTCCTGGCTGGCGACGCCGGTGCCAACCAGATCGACAATCAACCGGGTCGCGTCCCTCTTCACCTTGCCGCGCACCAGATCCTGCGCCCAGGCGATGCGCGCGGCTATGTCGCCACCGGTCACCCAATGGCCTAGCGTCGCGGCTCGCCGCGCCGCCGCGACCGCGCTGTCGGAGGCCGCGCGCCAGTCGCCACCGGCGACGCCGCGGCTGACAGCGGCCGCGACGGCGGCGGCCGACGCAATCGCGATCGACGTGTTATGCGTCGCCCGGCAGGTCTCGGCCACCTTGGCGACGAACGCATCGAGCGGCTCCAGCGACATCATGATGCCGACCGGCGCGATACGCATGGCCGCGCCATTGGTGTCGCCGCTACGCCCCGCCTCTTCCGCCGGCACGCCATTGTTGATGGCATCGATGGCGCGCTTGGTCGATGGCCCCAGGAGATCGTAGCTGCCGCGCGCCTTGACCTCACGCTCCCAGTCGAGCAGCGCGTTGACCCAACGCGCATGGTCGAAGCGATCGCCGGATTCAATGAGGATGCGGCCAAGCAGCAATGCCTGTTCGGTATCGTCGGTGATGCTGCCGGCCAGCAGCCCCTTCGACACCGGATGGTCGGCGAAAGGCGTCACGAAATCCTCGACATGGCCGTAGAGTTCGGCAATACGGACCGGCGACAGAAGCTGCGTCGGCATGCCGAGTGCGTCGCCCAGCGCGCCGCCGACAAGCGCACCCATTGCGCGATTCATCTCAAACTCGTTGTCCGACATCGCTCAGAATCTCATATGCAGCGCGAAATGCGCGGGGTTGAGCAGGCTGGTGACATATTCGATCGGCCGCTCGTCGGCCGCACGCGTCAGCCGGCGGCCGCGCAAGAACGGCGTGCCTTGCGGACAGCCGAGGATGGCGGCGTCATCGGCATTCAGCTTCTCGATGTCGACCCACTCCTCGCCATGGTCCGGTACCAGCCCCGCCCCGCGCAGCGTCTGGTGCAGCGACCCCTCGCGCAGGCCACGCAGCGGCACGTCCTCCAGTTCGGGCGACAGCGGCAGGCGGCTGCGTTCGATGGAGATGGCGTGACCGTCACTGGCATTGGTGCGCACCCGGTCGACGGCGATGAAGAACGGGCTTTCGACGTCCAGCAAGGTCGCCAGTTCGGCGTCCTCGATGACCTCCAGCCGCAGCGTCCGGGTTTCGGCATTGGCGCCCGCATTGGCCAGCGCTCGCGACCAGCCGATGGCGTCATCGACCGGCTTGCCATCAAAAGTGACGAAGGAGCCGATACCGCCCTTGGTGGTGATCAGCCCGCGACTGGACAGCTCCTCGAGACCCTTGCGGACGGTATTCCGGCTGACGGAGAAGCGCTGGACGAGCTCGTTCTCGCTCTGCAGCCTGTCACCGAAACCAAGAACGCCGGAGCGTATCTCGTGCTCGAGAACGGTCGCGATCTGCTCGGGCTTGCCCGTGCCGGGAGACAGTTGAACCGCGCGCCGCTTCATATACCTACCTGTTCAGTGAACCTGTATAATCCTGTTCAATATCTTGCTATGTGAACTCTGTCAACGATCGGCGCCCACGGACGCTTCACCGCAAGTCGCCCCGCGTCCGCCCGGCGGCGACCCGGCACTTCGAGGCAATCGCTTTGCTAAAAAGAAAGCCCGCTCCGGGGACACCGGGGCGGGCCTTGGAGGAGAATGAAGGGGTGGGACCCTCTCCTCTTGTTTCCACGGGGGGTGTGGACCGCAATCACCATACGCGAGTCCCGCGGAATGCCGGATCACAAGGCGGCTTGCTTGCATCACAATTCGGTGCCCGGCGACGTGAGCGTGGTCACGCGATTGCGATTGCCGCCGTGATCGAACTGCTAAATGCGTCCCAGAACCACAAGGATGATGACGATGAGCAACACAAGTCCGAGACCGCCACCACCATAATAACCGGTTCCATAGAACGGGCCGCCGCCGAGACCGCTGAAGCCGCCTAGCAGCGCGAGGATTAGAATAATGATAAGTATCGTTCCAAGACCCATGGCCTTCCCTGCTCCTGAATGCGCGCTCTCGCGCGGGTTCAACATCGCGCCATTTCGGATGTTGCAAAGGTATGAACGTTTTAGGGAGGCTGGCGTTCCGCCGGACCATCGCGGCTACGGAACGCTCAGGGCGCAACGCGGAAAGCCGCCTGGACGGCGGGCTTTCCGACCGGCCGGAGGCCAGGAGAGTGCGGTCAAAGCCCCACGGCTGGTTCCGCGGCCTGCCTGAGCCTCAGCGGCGTGAAATTTGCGGGAATCTCGCTATTGTCTGCATGCAATCCTGTCCGGATTCCCGTTGACCAACCTCAAACCGCGTCAGTCCGATCCGTTGGCCTATCCCAGAAAAATTGGATTGGCGGCAGTGCCTTGGCGATCTTGCTCTCAGAAGACCCGGTAGCACAACCTGTAGCGCACGCGTTCCATGTAGGCGCGATACTCCGGCACGGCGGCCAACAGCGCCTCCTCGCGCAAGATGCGGTAAAGCTGGAGATAGGTGATCACCGCATAGACCGCGAGATTGTGGAAGGAAAAGGCCGACAGGAGGTAGAGCACATGGCCGGCGAGGTAGCCGGCATAGATCGGATGCCGCACCAGCCGATAGGCACCGCCCGTCATCACACCGCGATTGGCGGGCAGGATCGCAAAAGAGCGCCCCAGCGAGATCTTGCCCCAGATAACGAACAACAGTGCGATGACCTGTAACGGCGCGGCGACGTAAAGGGGGACGAGTGCGATGCCTGGTTGGAGGCTGATCAACGCAACGCCAAAACTGGCCGTCACCGAAACGATGACCGTAAGCGGATTCCAGTCACGCGTCACCGGACGCCGCGACAGAAGCAGCCAGGTGAAGGTGAGTATCTCGGAAATCGCCACCAGCGCGGCATTGAGTCGAGTCGGATCCTCGACAAGCTGATAGACGCCGCGATAGACGAACAGCCCCGCGCACAGCAGCGCACAGGCGCGAAAGAAGCCTTCGCGCAGGTCGAGCAGAATCTCGTGCTTGCGCGCCGCGGACAAAAGCCTGTTGTCGGCCGCACGCGAAAGTGTGTCACTTTTTGACATGAGCAAGGCAAGCATCCCGATGATCCCTCGGGGCGACCTTCGCACGCAACCATTGCCGGGCCGTTAACCGAGACGATCGGATCGGCATCAAACCGGATCGAAGGTGAAGGCCGTACCCGCGGTTTGTCGGGCTGCGACCTAGCCACATCCTCGCGTCCAGCGTGGGACGATACGACCTTTCTCCGCGTCGGTGCCTATCTGAGGTACCCGTTGCTGAAATATCCCGCGAAATCCGGACGTTGCGCGACAATCTTGCCATCGGCGTCGTGCAGGATGCCGGCGGCGAAGAGATAGGAGCCGATCGCTTCCATCTTGGCCGGATTCATGATGCCGATGGCACCGTCTTGTCCGCGCAGATAGTGCCCCTCGATCAGTGTCTTCAACGAGGCATGGATCAACGCCGGATTGGTCAGGGCGTCCTTGTTGGCCGCGATCAGCAGCGTGGCGGCTTCCTCTGGATGATCGACCGCCAACTGATAGCCGCGCCGCGTTGCCTGGATGAAGGACGACGCCAGTTCTGGGTTTGCCTTGAGATACGCTTCGCTCGAAGAGATGAGCGTCGTGTGCTCGTCGGGGACGCCATAGTCGGCGTAGACGAAGCTGCGCTGCTTGACCCCTTTGAGTTCGGCTTCGACGCCCTCCCAAGTCGATACTTCGAGCGTGAAGTCGACCGAACCGTTGGCCAGCGCCTCGTAGGCGGAAGTGCCGAGCGTCACCGTCTCGAAACCGCCCTTGCCGCCATCGTGGCGGATGATGGTCGAGATCAGCGCGTTCTCCCAGGCACTGCCGAAACCGCCATAGGTTAGGCCATCCAGATCCTTCGGGCTTTTGATCGCACTGCGCGCCGCATTGAACACCAGCCGACCTGTTTCGGACTGCACCACGGCATAGACGGCCTTCAAGTCGGCGCCGGCGGTCTTCTGGGTGAACAGGCTAATGGTGCCATTGATGCCGAAATCGGCGACGCGGTTGGCAACAAGCGTGCCGGCGCCGGTGTCGCTGTAAGGCACAATATCGACCTCCAGACCGGCCTCGCGATAAAACCCCTTGTCGCGCGCGACGAACAGCCCGATGTGGTTGGTGTTGACCGTCCAGTCGAGGGCGACGGTCACCTTCCGCGTTGCCGCGAAGGAGCGGCTCGACCCGGTGATCAGCGGTACGCTGCCGGCAAGTGTGAGCAGCAGAGCTTGCCTGCGCGTCAAGTCAGTCATGATCATGTCCTTTGGATGGCTGGAGGTTGAGCAAAATATCGAGGATCTCGGCCTCGAGTGCCCCGGCCTGCCGTGTGGCAGCGCTGGTTGGATCGCGCGGGCGCGGCAGTGGCACCTTGATCTCGCGCACGACACGGGCCGGCCGCGCGGACAGCACATAGATGCGGTCGGATAGGAACACGGCTTCGCGTACATCATGGGTGATCAGCAACGCCGTCCAGCGATGATGCCGCCACATCTGTTCGAGCCAGCGCTGCATGGCCGCGCGGGTCAGTGCATCGAGCGCGCCGAACGGCTCGTCGAGCAGCAACATGTCGCGTTCCTGCACCACGGTACGCAGCAGCGCCGCGCGCTGGCGCATGCCGCCCGAAAGCTGCGTAGGGAAATGCCGCTCGAAGCCGGCAAGCCCGAACTCGGCAAACAGCGGCGCGACCCGCATCCGCGCCGCCTTGCGGCTGACGCCTTGCACCTCGAGCCCGAGGGTCGTGTTGTCGAGAATGCGCCGCCACGGCATCAGCGCGTCGCGCTGCGGCATGAAGGCGAAATGCCTGCCGTGATCGTCGAGCGGCGCACCGTTGAAGAACATCTCACCCTCGCCCTGCTCGGCGCCGGTCAGAAGCTGGAACAGCGTCGATTTGCCGGCGCCCGAAGGCCCAAGGATCGAGACGAATTCGCCGGCATCCACGCGCAGCGAAATGTCGGCGAGCACTTCGAGCCCGCCAAAGGCCTTGCGCATATGCCGCAATTCGAGCCGGCTCATGGTTGCGGGCCTTTTCCGGCGGCTCGTTCCCAGGGCATGGCAAGTCGCTGCAGCAGCACCGTCAGCCCGAACAGGACGAGAGTGAGCGCTGCGCTGACGCCGACGGCGGCGAGCACCAGGTCTGGGCGGAAATTGTTCTTGGCGTTGAGCATGTAGATGCCCAGCCCTTTGGCCGCGCCGGCATATTCGGCGAAGATGGCGCCGACGACGGCATAGGTGATGGAAATCCTGAGGCCAGCGAAGAAATAAGGCAGCGCCGAAGGCAACCGTGCCAGCATGAAGACCCGCCAGCGCCCTGCTCCCATGGCGCGCAGCATCTGCCCGATCTCGACCTCGGTAGCCTCGTAGCCCTGCACCAGGGCCACCAGCATCGGGAAGAAGGTGACCAGCGCCACCAGCATGATCTTGGGCATCAGCCCGAAACCGAACCACAGCACCACCAATGGCGCGATGGCGACCAGCGGCAAGGTCTGGCTGACGATGAACACGGGAAACAGCGCGCGCCGCAAAGGCTGGAAGAAGTCGACCAGCATCGATAGCGCGAAGGCGGTACTGAGCGAACAGGCAAAACCGATCAGCGTGGCGCGGATGGTGGGAACGGCGTTGTCGAGCAGCGCGTCACGATTGAGCACCGCCTGTTCGAAGACGCGCGAGGGCGGCGGCAGAACCGTCGGCTTGATGCCGGAATGGTTTGCGTAGAGTTCCCACGCCACGAACACCAGACCGATCGATATCACGGCCGGCGCTGCCTGGGCGAAGAAGCCCGCGAGGTGACGCGGGTTGAATGACGATGAAGCCACGAGAGGATGACCTTGACGGCGCTCGCGCGTCGGCGCGAGCGGTTCAGACGGCAGTGGGACTGTTGGCCGAAACCGTGACGTCGAGGGTTACGTGACCTGCGCCTGGCCCGAAGCGGCAGAAGGCTTCATCGAGCGCCGAGAAGATCGCTCCGGCATCGCCGCGCAACTTGGTGCAGAAATTCTTGGAGCGATCGTAGACGCCGGACTGCTTCAGGAAATCGATGCAGCCATAAATCTCGTCCATGTGGTCGTCCGTGCCCATCACATAGAGCGAGAACTGCGCCGCCGCTGGCTGGCCGGTGGCGGGCGCACCGCGCACGGCGGCAATGGCGGCTTGCTTGCGCGGGCCGAGTGGCCCGGCAGGTCCGCCGAACGTGTCGGAGCGGCAGATCGGATCGTCCGGCTCACCTGGGCAGCCACGCGAAATGGTGGCCGACAGCACGCAATGCTTGCCGCTGCCGGACGCAGCCACGAAAAGGTCGCGCAGCGCCGGGAACAACACCTCGGGGGGGCCGACCAGCAGGGTCGAGATATCGTCGGTCTCGATCCTGAGCCTGTCGCGATACGGATCGAGCGCGCCGAGCGCGCCCAGGATGACGCCGACAAAATCGTCGGCCATGGGATATAGGGAAACCTGTGCGCCTGAAAACATCGCCCGCCTCGCTCCGCTGGTATTACCCAGATCAGCTTCTAGGGTCTGTGGGCTTGCCGCCCCCGTCTCAGCCCCGACCGTACGGAGCACCCCTGTGGATGGCGGCGTTAAAGCACCATTCGATCGGTTGGGAAAGCTATTTTTTCAGCAAGCTGCGACAAAAGCATTGCGCCAGCGTGGCGGCAATCGGGTGCCCGTCGGCTCGGAAATCTGTCTGGAACCTCGCCAGACGCAATCGCAGGAAAAGTGCGAAGCGGTTTTCCTGCCGGAATGCGTCAAAACAAAAAGATAGAGCGGTCAGTTGCTTCCGTGAAGCCTGTGAACCGCTCCGGCGACGAATTCACAGAATGGAGACAAGCCATGCTCACGAAAATCCTCGCGGCTTCGGCCTTCACCATTGCCCTTGCAACATCCGCCATGGCGCAAAGCAATAGCGCGGCCGGCGCGGATGGGTCGGGCGGCAGCGGCAAGTCGGTCACCGTAGACCCAAGTACCCCGGCTTCGCCCAATACAATCGATCCGGGCGCAACCAACAGCATAACCATCATGCCGGGAGACATGAATTCCAACGCGGATCAGAATTGCCCGACCAATCCGCAGGGCGCGCAGACGGATGCCAATGGCAACGCGACTGCGCCGACCGTGAACGACAAGAACTGCGGTAAGTAGTTTCGCGGCATGGAAAGCGCGGACGCAAGTTCCGCGCTTTCCATGCGCATTGGTTTTAGTATCCGTCACGACCGGCCGGCGGCTCGCGCCGATTCGAACTGTCAACCACCGGACGACGTTGACAGCCGCGATTGATATGGTCTTGCGGCAATCGGTGGGCGCTTATACCTGCCAACTGCCAAAAAAACTCATGAAACTGCCTTTTCGCGGACCGGCAGCTTCCAGCCTGGCCTGACGAAATGGCAGGTGTAGCCATTGGGATATCTCTCCAGATAATCCTGGTGCTCCGGCTCGGCCTCCCAGAACGCACCGGCCGGCGCGAGTTCGGTGACGACCTTGCCGGGCCACAGGCCGGAGGCATCGACATCGGCGATGGTGTCCTCCGCCACGCGCTTCTGCTCCTCGCTGGTGTAGTAGATGGCCGAGCGATAGCTCATGCCGACATCGTTGCCCTGGCGGTTGCGCGTCGTCGGATCGTGGATCTGGAAGAAGAATTCCAGAAGCTGGCGGAAGCTGATTTTCGCCGGATCGAACGTGATCTCGATGGCTTCGGCATGCGTGCCATGATTGCGATAGGTGGCATTCGGCACGTCGCCGCCGCTGTAGCCGACACGCGTGGCGAGGACGCCCGGGAAGCGCCGGATCAGATCCTGCATACCCCAGAAGCAGCCACCGGCAAGCACTGCACGTTCGCTCGAAGTCGCCATGTAACGTCTCCTCAAAGGCAATCCCGGGAAAAGTGTAACGGCTCTCCGTCGGGCATTGCGCGACAACAAATTCGGATAACCCCATAAATGGGCATTGTCGCCTGCTTCGTCCAGAGCGGCCATTCGGTTGCACCCGTGAAAGACACCTCAAAGGGAATGGGGTTGCATGACGCCGCTCAGATGCGCGGATGCCGGGTCCGGCTGCTGGCGGCAACCGGCAGATACCGCGGACCAGGCGGAATGGCGGCAAAACTGATCGCCACCGGCGGCGCCGCGCGCGACCAGTTGAAAAGAACGGTCTTGACCGGGATGTTGCCCAACCATGCCCGCAGCCGTGACGGCACGCCAGGACCCCGCCAAATCATCAGCACGCCATGGTCGCGCAACCGCTGCCTCGAGATCCAGGGTGCGAACCGCATATCGAGATCGGTGAAGATCGACGGCTTGTCATAGGCATTGAGGCCCGCCAGCATGGCGAGATTGGTGTCGCCACCGACGATGTCGAGCCGGCCAGGCGCCGCCGCGTGCCAGATTGCCTCTGCCTCGTCCGAGATCGGCTGCGCCGGCCAGCAGACGGCGTCCATGCGTCCCCGCACATTGCAGTTCGTCCAGCGGATGGCCGCATAGGCGCCCGACATGGTGACGATGCAGATGAACGCGCAGACCGCCAGCCTTCGCATCTCAAGGGCACTGAGCCGGTGGCCGAGGAGGGCGAGCACCACCACGCCGACAAGATTGTACATCGGCGCGCCCCAGGCTTCGCCGGCGCCGGTGAACAATGAGGCGACCATGATCAGCGTCGCCGGGCCAAGCCCCATCCACGTGAGATAGACCAGCGTACCGCGCTCGACGGGCTCTTGCGGAGCAGGCGTGCGCCGCAGCAGCCCTGATATCGCCAGCACTAGGAGGAAGCCGCAGAACCCGGCCAGTTGGACACCGACATAGTAGAGGCGCGCACGGTGTTCGCTCACCCAGGCGTCGCGGTCGGCGAAATAGGTTAGCGGCAGGAAATCCATGCGGTAGAGTGCGACGGCCAGCGGCGCGGCGACCGCGAGAAAAACGGCCAGGCCAAGCCATGGCCAGGGTGTCGCCAGCCGGCTCCGCGCGCGCGGCTCGTAGAGCAGCCAGAGGCCGCCGAAGGCAAGCAGCAGGCCGGTGGAGAACTTGGCGTAGAGCCCGATGCCCGACACCAGTCCGAGCGCCAGCCACCAGCCTGGCCCACCGCCGCGGCCGGTGCGCCACAACAGCCAGCAGATCGCGGCCCAGAACGGCATCTGCGCATAGTCGTGATTGAATTGCGGGGTTGGCCAGCCGAAGAAATAGATCGATGGCATCAAAAGCACGGCAGCCAGCGCGCGGCGTTGTCCGAGCATGTCGCGGGCCAGCAGATAGACCAGGACGAAAGTGGCCGAGATCGTCAGTTGGGAGAGCAGATATTGCGGCCAGCGGAACGATCCGGTCAGAAGATGGCTGGTCTCGAGCAGCCAGCCGGGGAGCTGCGGATGCTTGTAGGTCAAAAGCACCCACTCGCGGCCCCACATGAAACCTTCCACGACATCGCCGGGCGGCGCGGGATCGATGAGTGCTGGCACCACCGTCCAGCACAGGATCTGCATCAGGCACAAAAGCGCCAGCAGATACCAGGGGTGCCGAAGCAGGGCGGACCAGACCGACGACGAATCCAGCCCAACGGCAGGCAGCCCTGCCGGCACCCAACGATCGATGGAGTCGTCAATTCCCGCCATGCGGCGCTTAGACCACATCGCCTGGTTTGCCGAACAGCCCCAACATCAAAGCTTACCAAAAAGTATACTTGCAGGTCATTGCAGGGCCAAGATTGAGCGGGAATTTCGGCCTCTCACTGCCCTTACTGGGCAGAACAGCCCGCACACTGATTCCACTTGAACATCCCGGATACTCGATGCGTCACCAGCATGCCGTCATCCACCACCGCGCGCTCGACTTCTGGCTGGCGCGCGCGGCGGTCCTCGTCATCATCTGCCTGCAGCTTCTGGTGATCAACGATCTTTCGTTCGGCCCCCGCTGGCTGGCGCCTACGCTGGAGGCAGCCCTGCTCGTACCCCTGTCCGTGGCCACCGCCTGGACGCAGGCCGCCACCCAGAAAGCGGTCGAGGAGGAGCACTGGTATCTGGTTGGCCGGTTTCGCGTCATGATCCGCAGGACGGCTCTGGTGATGACCGGCGTCGTCAGCGTCATGAACTGCGGCTCCCTGGTGTTCCTGGTGCGTGCCTTGCTGGCCGGCCACGCCGGCTCCAGCGGCCAGACGCTGCTGGTCGACGCGCTCAACATCTGGATAACCAACGTCATCGTCTTCGCCTTGTGGTTCTGGAGCACCGACCGGGGCGGGCCGCCGACCTGCGGCCTCGTCACACGCGCCCATGCCGATTTCCTGTTTCCGCAAATGACCCTGAGCGACCGCGAAATCCGCGACTGGCTGCCGGGCTTCGTCGATTATTTCTTCCTCGCCTTCACCAATGCAACGGCGTTTTCGCCAACCGACACGTTGCCGCTCTCCCAACGCGCCAAGCTGCTCATGATGGGCGAGGCCATGATCTCACTGCTGACGATCGCGCTTGTCGCGGCTCGAGCGGTCAACATTCTGGCCTGAGGCATGTCACGCAAGCCCGCCGGGCACCGGGAGAACGGCAGACATGAAGATGAAGACCTGAGCGCGCGTCGCCTCGATCCATTCAAACGCGCCTTGGGCCACCTCAGAAGCCACAAACGCAAAAAGCCCGCCCCGGCGCGAGCCAAGGCGGGCTTTGGCTCGACCGAGCCGCAGATTCTCAACGCCAGGCAAGGCCCAGAATCATTCCTCCCCAGCTGGCCTGAACTTCCGCACGATCACCTCGAACAATATATCCGAGAGCATGTCCAGTTGGTTGATGGCGACATCGATGTCCTTGGGCAGCACCGAGAGCACGATCTTGAGATACTGGTCCGGCTTGTCGGCCCGCACCTCGGCGAGGACGCCGGCGCCGTGGGCGCGAAAATCGGCGCGCACGGCGGCGAGGAAATCATCGCCCAGTGTCTTCTTCGTCCGCTTGCGACGAGGCGCGGAAGCCGGCGGCGCGATAGATGGCTTGCGCCTCGCCGGCCTTGTCTTGGCGCGCTTCGGCCCGGCATCGGCTTCGTCAGCCATTGGCCGGCACCATGGCATTTGGCTGGGCGCCGCTGGCGGAAGCCGTCGTGCCGGCTTTCGGCGCCGATTTGGCTTGGTTGGCGCGCTTCTTCGAGCGGGTGACTTTCTTTCTGGCCCGCTTGCCACGCTTCGGCCTTCCGGCAGGTTTTGCAGCGCTTGATGGTTTTGCAGCATTGGCCCGCGCCTTCAGCCTGGCCATGACAAGACCGACAGCGCGACTGTCGATGCCTGCTTGCGGAAAACGGAAACCGCCCGCCGCATCCCGCACCATGCCGATCAGCACGCCGGGCGCAACCGCCTCGACACGGCCGAGCCGCGCCCGAGGCGCCGCGCCCTCGAATTCGCCGATGGCGCTGACGACCTCGAGGCCTTCATCGCCGGTGATGATGGTGGCATAGCGTGCCATGGGAGTTTCCTAGTAAGCAGTGACGGAAGAAAGGGGCACCTGCAACGCCGCGTTCCTTCGCGCCCCCCTCTGTCCTGCCG
>NZ_JAIUGQ010000079.1:0-10349 GCF_020164715.1 Mesorhizobium sp. ESP7-2 | reverse complement strand
CGCGCTGATCAGCCCGGCCCATGCCGGAGAGCACGGCGACCAATGCCGCCAGCTACACCACCCAGAGGGACACGATCCCAGGCTGCCAACTGAAATAGCAGCGGAACGTTGATATAGGCCATTGGGCAGATGGCGGACGATATGGCCGAAGAACAGCGACACTACCAAGATCCGATCCAAGCGCAGCTGGGCGAACGGGTCACAAATCTCGGCCGCAGGCAGACCGATCTTGAAGCCGAGATGTGTTCTGGATTCCGGCAAATCGAACAGTCTTTCTCGTGGTTCACGAACGAGACGCGAAATTCGATTGCCGCCCTCGGCACCTCGATTTCCGAGCGTTGGCGTGATGGTGTCCGCGATCGTGGTTCTGGGCGGGTTAATCTATTGGCCGATCCGGGAATCGACCGACGACCTGAAGGCCTAGAAAATCGAGACCGCCGTCTTCGTCAAGGATGCTCTGGGCCTCGTCTCGGGTGAGGCCGAACTTGCGAGCATAGTAATCAGCTTCGGCCGTAAACTCGCGATCGGCGACAGGTTCGGTGACGCGTTTTTGCTTCTTTCCCGCGGCTCGAATCATAGCACAAACCGGGCAACCAACCTATTCGGAGTCGTTGACACTACGCTGGTTGATACCAGCACACTCCAGACTCGCCCACTGCCGAAAGGTGGCGGGCTTTTTTGTTGTCGCAGCGCTCCGCACGCGGACAGCTCAGTTTCGTATACCTGTCGCGACGGCCCATGCCGTCTCCGAGTTCGGTTTTCGAACCTCCGTCTCCCCGAACCCCACACCTTGCAGAGCAGCTGTGATCTCGTCCGGCTCACGTGGGGTGAAGATATCTGCTGGCATGTTCATCCGGTCCATATGCGCCTTGGGAAGGAAGCCCAAAACGATTCGCCCGCCGGGCCTAAGAACTCGTGCCAACTCAGCAGATCCGGCTTTCAGGCTTTGCCAGAAGTATACTGTGTGGACGCTGAGGACTTTGTCGAATGTCGCATCCGGCAAGGGCAGCTTTTCAACCGCCCCGACGTGAAACTCGGCTCGTCCGGCGCGCACCGCATCGGCAAACTGGCGAGCGGCAGCGCTCACCACATCGCGGGAGCGATCAACACCGCAGACGAATGACGCGCCACGGAGAAGGCGCTGCACTGCTGCGCCGCCGCCGAATCCGACTTCCAGCACTCGATCTTCCGGAACAATCTGTAATTGATCGAGAGCGAAGTTGTTCAGCCGGGCGTTGCCCCGGTTCATACCAGCTCGGACGAGCCAGCCGGCGATACCAGCCGGCCAGGAAAGCTGTTTTGCTATGAACCTTGGCGCCATCTTATTCCAACCCCTGCCGATCATAGGGCGGTTCGCCGGCTGTGAGCAGCCATTCTGTCGTTGAGCCGCTTCCTCCGGCCGGCGGGCTTGTTGCGTTCAGGAGCGTCTGACGACTTCGGGCTTCAGCCGCTCGTGCCTAGGCTGCTCGTGCCACATTACCTGGCGCAGGTCGCGCATGTCGGCCGGCTGGCCGCAGATCTTGCACTTATAGAAATGGCCGTCCTCATCGGAGGGCTCGCCGTCGTGCCGCTTGCCGGGAATCGGGAGGCCAAGGTCTGAAAGCTTCGTCATGGGGCCAGCAACATCCCGCCATGGTAAAAGTTCCCGGAATTATTGCGGTCCCTTTGCAGATGGGAGCGTGCCTTAGGTTGGCTTGTCCACCACCGGCTTCTTTCTCGTCGGCGGCTTGTAGGCGTTCACCAGCCTGACGACAGCGGCATCGACGGTGACGGGAATGCCCAGGTTCACCGTCACGCGGTTCTTGTCGAGTAGGTGGGTGACTTGCCAATCAGCTCGATGTGCTGGCCCTTCGTCACCTCTGTTGTTCGTCGACAATCGAAATGCGGCTGGCCGTAGGACGGGATTGAAGCGCTCACGCGGTCCTCGGTGACGCGCCGCCGAACAGTGGCGGTAATTGCGACCTCATCGCCGATGTTGATGACCTTCGACATGCCCATGAGTCTGGGGCGGGCAACAGCTTCGTCAAGCGGAGGCTAATATACGGGCCCGGAACCGAAACCGCAGATCGAGCTTATGATTCAATGAGCGCGCGTGGCATCGATTTCCTGCATGAATGGATCGCGAACAACATCCCCGAGACGGCGAAACCAGACGTCATCTGCGTGGATGAACTTACCGATAAGCTAATTGCGGATGCCAAGGCGATCGGCATCAAGCGGGTCGAGCTCGACGAGGAAGTGGACAGCCTCTACCGCACCATCATCGAAGCGATAGTGCATCACGAACATGGTCGGCCTGAATGACGGCGGCGGGGGGCCTTCGCGTCCTAGTTTCGATCATGTTCACAGACATGTTGAGGCTTTGGCCAAAAGGCGCGCGATCACGAACCGCTGCTGTTGAGCGTAGTGCCGACCGCCTTGAACTTGGCGTTGATTGAATTTCCGAGGGCGCCTGCTCAGGTGATGATGGCAAGCGCGATCCACTGCGGCATGAAGCGGCCGGCGACCCAATGGGTCAACCCGGGATCATTGGCAGGGTGAAGCACCTCCGGGGCGAGGAGGATTTGCGCCATGCCTCGCTTCAGGATTTCCGGAAAGAATGAGCAAGATCGGATCATCAGGCAGATGTGGGGTGGCCGGCGCCTCTCGTTGGGGAGAATTGCCTGAATTTGACGCCGGCCTGGCGAACCGAGGTCCGCCGCATATGCCAATCGGCTAATCTACCTCAAAAGGACATGGTGTGATCGCGGAAGCTACCCTCGGGTAGACTGGAAGCTGCGGACCGACAGGGCATCGCGGTAGCCGCGATTTAAGAGGAAGTCGGCAGCGTCTTCGAAGTGATCGCGGAGGCGATGCGGCACCGCGATGGCAGCATCGCCAGTGGATCTTGTAGCTTATGTCAAAATCGGCCGTGCGCGCTAGTAGTCCGTTTCGTGGCCGGTACGGCCGCCTGGCTTCGCCTCGGCAGATCGCTCGCCGCACGCCCTGTCAGCGCTGTCAGTTTGTGTTCGAAGGTCGCAGGGATGTTGGTCGTTCGCGCCTACATTCACCACGATGCCGGGCGGTTGGGCGGGCGCCAGGGTTGTTCCCCGAAATTGTTGAACACCTGCTATTCGCTGGCCGTCGCCCTCAATGTGTGTATTCCGGGTGTTCGGATTGAAAGGGTCGACGGTCTGCGAGAGGCTGTTCGTACGGTTCGCATCGCCGGCCGCCAATGTCACGGTGTCATAGTTGTTGAGATGGTCGGCGCCGCATCCGCTCAAAGCTAGGGCGATGCCGACGCATGTGGTGGGATAAAGCCGCATTGTCGACCCTCTAAACTGGGGACGGGCTGATGCCGGCGGCGTGCAGTTTCGCGCCAAGTTTCGCGCGAATAGCACACGCAGCTTTGTCACCGGCGACGCACTTGTTGTTGGTGTCCGACCAGTCCAGCAGAGCCGTGTTGATCCAGCTGCCAGGTGCGCGGGCTATCCCATAGGGTGTCGGAGGCGCGCCACTTGCAACGGCTGCTGCGGCGGCGGCTCCTTGACCGTGAGGCGCGCGTTTCCATCCGCTCAGGATGAGGCAGTTCTTCATGTACTGCTCTTCGGCAGCCAAGTTGCCGAGAGCGTTGCCAATTCCGGCACCCGCGACAAAGCCGGGTGATCCCATGGCAATATAGCCTTGGTCAGCCGAACCCTTTTGCAGTTCGCATTGGGCATGGGCGACATCGAAACTTGACCCATAGCCAATCTGCATGTAATCAGCTTGATTGCTCGTCTGACAGTCGCAAAGTGCTGCAATGACGCCCAGCGCCATCCACTCCTTGTTTTTCATCCTCTAGCCCCTCCCGAGGCCGAGAGGCAGCATCTATCACAGTCGACATGTCTGCAAGAGCCCAGAATTATTCTGGTAAAGTTCGGAATTGGAAATCTGCCGAAGCGAAAACTTGCTCGGAAGCACAAGATATACTGGATTATATAACAACGGACTTGTCCATTTACGTTTGTACCCGGACATTCGCTTGCGAACCCCTGCCGCAGCCGGTATCCAGTTGCGGAAGGGGGACGCCTGAGGCCTTGTAATGCTCCCGCCTGGTATGGGAGTGACTGTAATGGCGGCTTTCCGCTCACGGGGTGAAGTGTCGGCGTTCGACTGCAATATTATGCGCGAGGCCTTCCGGGTCTTGGTTCGTGAAGAACATATCGCTGAAGGCCAGTGGCAGGAATTCGCTGCTCAGCTATTTCGCGACTATACCGGCTACGAAGAGGTTGAGCCGCGCTTGCTGGAATGGATCACGCGGAAGTAGAGCCTTATCCACCGCTGGACACCGGGCGCTTTTGGCCATTAGGGTCCGGTGGGCCTCCGGTGCTCGACGCCATAGTTAGTTCATCATAATGGCGGTCGTTGGCCCTACAGGAAGTGATGTCCGCGCGGCCACATTTGTGTCGTCTGGCCATAGGACCGCCGCCGGAACATTGTCGAGAACCGTAAGTTCCTCCTGCCGGAGGACACCCGATGTCAGACCGATCAAAACAGCCGGACCTTAGTTCAACGCAGCCGGAGCTCAGTCCTGCCGAGGTCGAAGCCCTCGCACGCCAAATAGGGTGCTCGGAGGACCAGATTCGGCAGATCGTCTCGCTCGTCGGCTGGCTGGGCGCTTGACGACGGCGAGCAGGATGCCGGCGACATCCCGGAGGTATCAGCATATGGCGAATAGCAATCAGATCATTGCCAACGCCGTCACTGAGACCAAGGCGAAGGGCGCGCCGAAATCGAAGTGCTGGCTCGCCTCATTGCCGAGAAGATGCAGAGCATCCATGGCGATCAATACCGTGTCGAGATCGACCATTCTGTCGGAATGGTTTTGGTGAGGATGGGCTGAGCCGATGGAACTTTAGATCAAGGCCCGGCGGCTCCGGCTACCGGGCCTTTTCTGTACCTTGGGCGAAATCTCGTTACGAGGTGCCGCCTTGGACAACGACTCGATGATGGTGCCGGTGATGACGGGAGGTTTTGACGACGACGGTGGTGGAGTGGTGATGATGGCGTCTGCCGTGATCGTAGAATTCAACCCTGCCGTGGTGGCGGTGATGCATGCGGTGCCCATCGTTGATAACGATGGCGGTACCGTGATGATGATGCCTGTGATGCATCCTGACCACCACATCAGCTTCGGCAGCGGATGAGACAGCCGGAGCGGCGATGCAGAACGCCAGAGCGGCGAAGAGCACTGTTTTCATTGCGAAGATCCCTGTTTGGTTGAATTGCCCCTTCGCCCCGTTAACTCAACGCTGGCTTACTTTGTTCCGCAGTCGCGCCGGTGATTCAGGACATGGTGAATGTTTTGCAATCACAGAGTCAGCCAAGGGCCTGCTTATTGCACTGTCATGGTGACGGTGAGCTGCCGAGCCTGAACCCTCTCCAGGCATCGAACCGGGATATCGGGCCAAGTCGCCTTGGCGCATTCCGTGTCTGTGATGGCCACAGCGGGCTCACCTTGGACACTGGCCGCTTGCGTGGCCGTCGATCCCAAAAGGAATGTTTGCGTCAGGAGAGCCGAGAAGGCGGCGACTTGAAGCAGTATGGCGGCAAAGGCAATCTTCTTGAACATGCGAGAGAACGTTGTTGATGGCTGCCGGTTCCCTCAGGCGACGCCCTTGTCAATCATTCACCGATAGGAACATATTCCCCGTGCGGCGATTTCTTCCTTTCCGAGGCCGCACCATGTCCAAGACCATCGCCGACGCCATTCGCAGCCGTGAGACGTTCTACGTTACGTGCGGCCATCCCAATCATTCCACCCAGCTCGACCTGGAGGCGCTAGAGCGGGATGAGATTAGTTTCGGTCATATCCGGAGTTTTCGAAGTAGTGTGAGCATTCTGTCGGTGTGATGCGGTTGAGAATTTGGCCGATCGCGTCGCAAACGGTTTGGACGGTGCGGCTTGCTGCCTTTCTCAGCCAGTGCTTGAGTTTTGAAAAGAGCTGTTCGATCGGATTAAGATCGGGCGAGTATTTCGGCAGGAAGAAGAGCCTGGCGCCGGCAGCGAGGCGCAATGTGCCCTTGATCGGCGATGCCTTGGCAGCTGCTGAGGAAGCCGTGGCTGCGGCAGGCAACTCGTCGATGCTGTTCCCGACCTATGGCCGGCCTAAAGGCGCGTCCTCAGCTTCTGCTGCTCTTGAAAGCATGTACGGGCCTGTGTCACCGACCCGAAGGCAACTACACACTCGCTCCGGCATCTTATAAAAGACCGGCTACGTCTGGCAGGTGTGACCAAGTCGGACCAAGACATCGTGCTGGGTCACTCCTCGGGCAGCGTAGGCGAGGACTACGGTGGCGACGAGGCGCGGCTTGAGATGGCCAGACGAGCGCTGGAGAAGGCGTTGCCCTCTAGGGCGCCGGTTTAGCCAGAAACCGCAAAAAACCCATACCGTGCGTGCCGAGAGGATCGCGAGGTCCAATGGCGCTTCGTGAATTTGATCCGATTGGGTTCCATGGCGAAATGGGTGGGCAGTCTTCACCCAAGCTTTGAGTGAGTTCACCAACCGATCGATCATGTCTTCGGCGTTCGAGAGTCCGCCGTACCGCGCAACGAGGATAGCCGCATCGCCATCACCGTCGTCAAACGCACCGATACACAAATCAAGGGGTTCGTCGTGCTGCCAAGGCGTTGGGTCGTCGAAAGAAACTTCGGTTGGATTAATCGCGCCCGTCGCCTGGCGAAGGACTTCGAGGCGACCCTCGAGTCATCTCTCGCGTGGCTCCAGATCGCTCTCGCCTTCCTACTGATGCGAAGGCTGGCGAGAGGCGAGTGCCATGCCGCATGAATTTCGATTCAGGCTCTCAGACGTTGTGCTAACCTTCGGCCCTCCACTCGGATCTAGGGGAACAGGATGCGCATTAATCATCGCCCAATCCAGATACTCGTAGAGCCGAGCGATTATGTGCTGCGCAATATCGGCGACATGGCAATGCTCTATGCTGCCACGGAGCGGCTTGCGCGGCTGTGCGACAATTCGACGATCAACGTTCTGACTGACGATCCGGACGCGCTTCGCCGCTTCTGTCCCTTTGCCACCCCCCTGTCCGCCGAAGGGCGCGCCCTATGGCTCAAGCCTGATTTCAGGCCGGCCAAGTTGAAGCGGTTCGTGCCCAAGCACTGGCCCGATCGCATTCGCCGACACGCGCCGAGGCTTGTTTCTCTGTTCTGGCGCCTTAAGTTTAGGCATATGCCGGATGCACGCGCGGCACTTCTTCGCTTCACTGATGCTGTGGACAGGGCAGACCTTGTGCTTGTAAGTGGAATGGGCGGAATCACAGACGCTTTCCCAGAATATGCCCTGTCGGTACTCGAAACTCTGAATCTCGCGCTTGCAAGGAAAGGACGGCCGGTGGTCATGGTCGGCCAGGGGATGGGCCCGCTTGCCAATGCCGAACTGAGAGCGCGTGCATCGGCCATATTGCCAAGGCTCGACTTGATCGCGCTTCGCGAAACGCGAGCCGGGCTTCCTCTGCTCGCGGAGCTGGGTGTTTCCAAGGACAGGATCTGCGCAACCGGCGATGACGCCATCGAAATGGCGCATGAGATGCGAGTGGATGAGCTTGGCACCGGCATTGGCGTCAATCTACGTCTTTCCTCCTATTCAGGAGTATCAGCGGGTATTCTCGAAGGGCTGCGACATGTATTAGGCGCCACATCGGATTCGCTCGAGGCACCATTGATCGCCGTTCCAGTCTCATGGGTGCCTCGCGAAGCGGACATCGACGCAATTCGTGGACTGATGCCCACCGATGAGACCGAGTTGAACCGGGCACTCGCGATCCGCAGGCCGATCGACCTCATTCGGCAAATCCAGCGCTGTCGGGTCGTAGTCACTGGCAGCTACCATGCGGGCGTTTTCGCGTTGGCCAACGGTATCCCGACGATCGGGCTAGCCAGATCCGACTACTATGTCGACAAGTTCCTTGGCCTCGCCGATATGTTCGGCACGGGCTGCGAGATGGTGGCACTCGATCATCCGAACTCTGCCGAGAGGCTTCGATCGGCGCTCCGGCGCCTGTGGGAAGAGGCGCCCGCTATTCGCCCGGCGATATTGGCCAGGGCCGAAGCTCAAATCGCTGCCGGCCATACCGTTTACCGTCGCATTCGTGACGCGATCGGGGACCAAGGCTGAATCAGGGGCCGCCATGCTGGAATACAACAGTTGGTCGACAAGACTAAAAGCGCTCAGATGCAAGCTGTTCGGAAGGACCGACTTTGAGCGGTGGACCGATGCATCGGCATTCGAGGACTGGGAGGAAAGGACGAAAATCATTGCCCGGTTAGTGCCACCTGGGGCGAGGGTGATTGAGTTTGGCGTGGGAATGGGCAAGCTTCAACGTCATCTCGACCCAAGCTGCCAATACACCCCGTCCGACCTCGTGAGCCGCGGACCTGGCACGATCGTGCTGGACCTAAATCAACGACCCTTGCCTGATCTGACCGCCCATGCATTCGATCTCGCAATTTTTGCTGGGGTTCTCGAATACGTTCACGATCTACATTCCTTTGTAGAATGGCTGAGGCAGCAATCGCCGGCTTGTATCGCGTCATATGGTTGCGCGGCTCACCCCCGACATAGCCTGGCCAGGCTGCCGGAAACGTTCCGCCGCGCTGGCGCAGGCTGGACCAACACATTTACGGAAACAGAGCTGATCCGCCTCTTTGCCGACGCCGGATACGGGCTAGCGCACGCTGTCGACTGGCACACCACGGAAGGCGACGAGCGGATCTTTCACTTTCGAGACAATGACTGAACCCAGGCCGGTTCCTCCTCGCAGCTCCGGCAGGCATACTTCGGTCGGCGCGTGACGGGCAGATCTTGTCGGGAATGTCGATGACCTGCTCGATATGCGGCAGGTGCGCGGGCAGTGCGGGCACGAGCCTCGAGCTTGGCAGGATCGGCGGTGTCCTCCGCGGCGAAGCCCTCCGCCTCGACCTGCTCGGCCTCTTCCAGGCCCAGCAGCAACTGCTCGACGGGCAGGCTCTCTGCCCTGCGGCCGAAGCGGTGGCGCTGCAGTTCCTTGATGATCTGGCGCAGCCGCTCGTTCTCGGCGCGCTCCGCCGCGAGCATCGCCTGAAGCGCGATCGGATCGTTGGTCTGAGGCTCGGCCGCGTTGCTCATAAGGCCGATTCAATCATGCATTCCAATGCTTTGCCAGCGTCTCTGGCCGCCCATGGAATCAACTTGCCGCGACCGGGGAGCTGCGTCCACTTGCAGTCAGCGCCAGACAGGAGCCGCTGTTCGCGAGCCATCCGGTCCTCTTCACGCGATCTCTTATACCGTTCCTCCTGCTCAACCCGAAGCCGCTCCTCTTGTCGCTCCACGTGGTCCCTGAGCAAGCCGATGATGGCCGGAAGCTCAGTACCGTCGGCCCTTTCCTTCTCGTACAGCGCGAGGCACCCAGGGCGATGCTCCTCTTTTGGGTACGAGAAGTATTCCTCGTCCTCGAACGCTCTCAGGCGCTGGCTTACATCGGTTGCCGTAACCTGTGGCCCTGGCATCTCGTTGATGAAATCGCGCAGAGCCTCAACTGATATCCAACAACCCAAGGCAGATTTGAGAAGGACCTCGCGTTGCCCGTCCCACTTCCTCCAGATCGAATTGCCCCGGTCAACGCGCTGACGTGCTCCCTCCCCGCCAGAAATAGAAAGGCCCGCCGCCTTTGGGCAGCGGACCAGTCCAACAGATATGGGAACAGCATTTAGAGCGGGAGCAGCCTTTCGGGAACATTTAGCTATGTTGAATGTTCGATTGGTTATGACGAAGCTTTCGGAGCTTGGGGCACCGCCGAACCACCACTACGGGGGTGCGGCTTATCGGTCGGAGAATCTATACCAATGCCCAGTGTGTCGCCAGCCGGTGGACATGCGCGACCTCAGACAGCTCGTTTGGCACGACAACATGTTTCACGGCCCCTTGAAGCCGGAGATTGTTTGCACAGGCAATTCGCAAGGCTGAGCTACGCCGCACCGCGTGTCCGGGTTCGATGCCGACATTCTCCAAACGAAGACGCCGGATCCTGAATGGCGCGGTCTCGCTCAGAGCTTGGTCTACGAGTTTACCGAGCGCGAGCGAGTTGACGCTGCCTTGGTGGATTGGATCACTAGAAATGCGCTTCCAACCTCCCGCGCTGTCCGGCATCGTTTAGATGATCCGCTTTGTAAGCGCAGCAGCAATTGGGCCGACTTCTGCGATGACCTCCGCCATTGGGATGTGAGCCTCGCTTGCCAAACAGGTAAGACTGATACATGGGTTCCAACCCCGACCCCTTTGAGGTCCGGATGGTTGAGGCTGTTCGCGACGTAGCTATCGAACAGTTCGCGGG
>NZ_JAIUGQ010000078.1:0-12833 GCF_020164715.1 Mesorhizobium sp. ESP7-2 | reverse complement strand
GTGCTCTCCAGTCCGCGAAGGCATCTCAGCTGCCCGTTCCGTCAAGAGTTTCAACTATGTCAGGCTGCTCACATACCCACGGTCTGATCAGGTTCCAGGTGAAGGAAGGCTGCGAGCAAAACGGCCTATCAACCGGCAGCCAGCAGGAGCGGTCATGTCGGCACCGCCAGAAGCTTCGGCAACCGCACCAGATTGTAGGCCGCGGCAGCGAAGGTTGAGGCCCACCCGACGCGGTCACGACCGCGCAACTTCGTCTTCTCCTGCCCGGCGACCGTCTTGATCCAGCCGAACGCCTCTTCGATCCGCTTGCGGATGCGCTGGCTGACGCCATTGCCGCCGTGCCGGGTCGTGCGGCGATCGATAGCGGAACGGCGCCCGTTCGTGTTTTGCGCCACGTGCGGCGTCACCTTCATCGAGCGCAGTAGCCAATCTGCCATCGCTAGTCCGCGAAGCTCTCTTGCTGCTGAAAAAATAGGGTCATTGATGACGCTTTGCGGCGTCTTTCGTTTTATTGAGACCAGCGCGCCGGCCAGTTCGTCGGTGCGGAGTTGTTCGGCGCCGGTGGCGATCACCAGTTCGCCAAGCTGCGGGGCCAGGCGAGGGCTTGGCTATCCAGAGAAGGTGATTCTGTTCGAGAAGCACTTGGCGTCATCCCAAGCCGCGCGTGTGGCGGCCCGACAGTCCGGGTTTGGGTGGGTTGGACCGCCGGGCGTGACCGGCGGGCTAGGCCCTAAGTAGGGCGCCGGGTAGCGTCGACATATCACTCGTGCCGCGCCCTGCGAACGAAGGATGTCGAAGCCGTAGAGTTGGCTATTTTTTCATGGGTCATCCATAATGAATAAGGGCCTTCTCACCCATCTGGCGATTCTCATTCCATGGTGCACGAAGCCGTCGACCGTTGCTCCGCAGACGTATTCGAGAGGCACTAGCCCTTGCGTTTGGGTTAGATACTGCATGCCAAGCAAGTCGGTTTCATCGCTGTGGATCGGGGGTGCGAGTTCGGGCTTCCGGATAAGATCATGCCGAACTGACTAGGCCGGTCCGGCCACCGGGACATCTGAACCGACCAGGCCTATTCGCGGCCTAGTCCTGCACAGAAAGAGATCCGAATGAACTTGACGGTGTTTGGAATTGGCTATGTCGGCCTCGTACAGGCGGCGGTGCTTGCCGAAGTTGGCCACCAGGTTGTCTGCGTCGATATCGACGCAAGCAAGGTGGAGCGGCTCAACCAGGGCTTTGTCCCGATCTTCGAGCCAGGCCTTGAAAGCATCGTCAGGGAGAATCACGCCGCTGGCCGCATCAAGTTCACCACCGATGCGGCGGCTGCCGTCAGGCATGGCGAAATCCAGATGATCGCGGTCGGCACGCCGCCCGGCGAGGACGGTTCGGCCGACCTCAAATATGTGCTGGCGGTCGCCGAGACCATCGGCCGCGAGATGGATACCGCCAAGATCGTCGTCGGCAAGTCGACAGTGCCGGTCGGCACCTGCGAAAAGGTGAAGGCCAGGATCGCCGAGACGCTGAAGAAGCGCGGGCGCGAGGATTTGAGCTTCGACGTCGCCTCCAATCCAGAATTCCTCAAGGAGGGCTCCGCCGTCGCCGACTGCATGAAGCCGGATCGCATCATCGTCGGCACCGACAGCGAGGACACCGAGGCGGTGATGCGCGAACTCTACGCGCCCTTCAACCGCAACCACGAGAAGATGATCGTGATGGACGTGCGCAGCGCCGAATTCACGAAATACGCCGCCAATTGCATGCTGGCGACCAAGATCAGCTTCATGAACGAGATGGCGAACCTTGCCGAGCAGCTCGGCGCGGACATCGAGGAGGTGCGCAAAGGCATCGGCAGCGATCCGCGCATCGGCTACCATTTCATCTATCCGGGTCTCGGCTATGGCGGCTCGTGCTTTCCCAAGGATGTCCGTGCCCTGATCAAGACCGCCGAGGGCGTCAAGTTCGACGCCAAGCTGCTGCGCGCCGTCGAGGAGCGCAACAATGACCAGAAATCCGTCCTGTTCGACAAGGTGCACCGCTATTTCAAGGGCAACCTCGAGGGCAAGACCTTCGCGCTGTGGGGCTTGGCCTTCAAGCCCAACACCGACGACATGCGCGAGGCGCCCGCGCGTGTCCTGATGGAAGCGCTCTGGAACGCCGGCGCGACCGTGCAGGCCTATGACCCCGAGGCCATGCAGGAATGCCAGGCCATCTACGGGCTGCGCGACGACCTGATGCTGTGCGGCACCAAGGAAGCGGCATTGCGCGGCGCCGATGCGCTGCTGATCGCCACCGAATGGAAGAGTTTCCGCGCACCGTCCTTCGATGCACTGAAGGATGCACTGACCACGCCGGTCATCTTCGATGGCCGCAACCTCTACGATCCCAAGGTCGTGGCGCGCCACGGCATCGAATATCACTCGATCGGCAGAATGGCGGCATGACGCGACGATTGGAGTTCGGCACCTGCGACGGCCGCGTTGACATGGAGGAAATCCAGTCCTTCTTTCATGGATCTGGCAATCGGGAGTAGGATTAATCTTGGGCGTCGGCCGGTTACCACTCAGTCAGCCAAGCCTGGACAGGCCCGACGAGACCTCTCCTAAGCACTCGGGCGGCAAGGGGCGGCCCGTCAAGGCTTCGATCATTGCGGTACGTAGGCGTAAACGAATTGGCCCTCCTCTAGGAGGTAGTGGGCTTTTTCAGGAAAAGCCGCGCTCGACTTGAACTAACCCCCGAACGGTTGGACATAACCTTCGGGGCCGAGCGCGGCTCCAACCTCGGCGTGTTACGGGCGAGCACCGGCCGGCGAGCGCGATGCTGAAGGCGTTTTTGCTGTGCTATCTCGCGTGCTCTATGTGCAGACCGGCTTCACCGCACTGGTCGATGCTCGTTCGAAACTGGACGAGCGCTTGCCACGCTGGCTGCTCATGTGTCACGACCGCATCCTTCACGACGATTTTTTATATTATCCACGAGTTCATGGTGGTCATGTTGAGCGTTCGTCGGCCGGGCGTTGCCGCTTCCCGCACCTGCGGCTGGCCGGATCCGGGCCATCGAATGGGCTCAGGAAGTCATTCAACGTCGTCTGGTCTTGAATGATCTGCCGGGTCGTGATGGCAACCACGGCCGGCAATTCTGGCGCACGATTGCGGTGAAGTCACTTGGGACCTTTGCCGTGGCCGGAGCAAAGCCGCAGGCGAGAGCATCAGAATTCCCGCAAGCAAGGTCACGCACACTCGCTTCGTTGAACTCACGGACATGCCAGAACCTCCATGATAGATCCTCCTGGTCAGAACCGCACATCCGCGTGGGAAGCTCGGCCAGTGCTCCCGACCGATCGTCATCTGCGAGCATCTGTCCGCCGGCAAGACAGGCTCGCTCAGCGCCGGAACAATCTGGATTCTGCGGTGTTAGGTTCCCCGAAAAGCCGGAAGTGGGTGCACCGAATCGGGTGAACGACACAAATGGACTGGATCGATGAGGGTTGCCCAAGTCGCACCGTTAACAGAAAGCGTTCCCCCAAAATTCTATGGTGGTACCGAGCGGATCGTGTCGTACCTTGCCGAGGAGCTTGTCCGTCGCGGTCATGAGGTCACGCTTTTCGCAAGTGGAGATTCGCACACCTCGGCGGAGCTGATAAAATGCTGCGACCGGGCCTTGAGACTTGATCCGACTGTCCTCGATCCCGTTCCACATCACATCATAATGCTCGATCGCGTTCGACGGGTTGCCGACGAGTTCGACGTCATTCATTTTCACACTGATCTGCTGCAGTTCCAACTGCTCAATACCATCCAAACTCCTGCGCTCACGACGCTGCATGGGCGTCTTGATCTTCCTGACCTGCATCCGTTCTATCAAAGCTTTCCCGACGTGCCGCTCGTGTCGATATCGGAAGAACAACGTCGCCCGATGCCGCCCGTCAACTGGCTCGGGACAGTCTATAATGGGCTACCGCGCGATCTACTGCCGATGACACCGGATCCCTCGGGCGATTATCTGGCGTTTCTCGGCCGTATTTCTCCGGAAAAAGGTCCGGAGACAGCGATCGAGATCGCCACGCGCGCTGGCATGACATTGAAGATCGCGGCCAAAATCGACAAGCAGGACAGGCTATTTTGGGAGAACGAAATCTCGCCCATGATCGCCACACATCCCAACGTGGAATTCCTCGGCGAAATAGATGAACATCATAAGGCTGATTTCCTTGGCAACGCCCGAGCATTGCTTTTTCCAATAAATTGGCCCGAGCCCTTTGGGTTGGTGATGATCGAAGCCATGGCATGCGGCACCCCCGTAATTGCGTTTGATCGAGGCGCGGTATCCGAGGTGATTGACCATGGGGTCTCGGGGTTTGTCGTAACAACTGTCGAGGAGGGAATTGAGGCGATAAGGTCGGCCGGCAATTTGGATCGGCGACGGATCCGGGCTGTTTTCGAAGAACGGTTCTCGGCCGAGCGTATGGCATTCGACTATGTGTCGATTTATAATCGTCTTGTCGCGCTATCATCAGGCGCTGCGATGGCTCGCGCCAGACGCGCTCAAGTGTCAGCTTGAAGTAGAGGTCTCAGCGATGCAATCCGTGAGTGCTGAAGCGATCTCCCATGCACCTTTTCCCGGGGGATCCGGCGTTACCCATCTTGCCCAGCTTTTCGTCCCCTCTCTGCAGGAGCGCCGGCCCCGAACACTCAAGCATGACGACATTTTCGGCGTCTTCGACCGTAACGGCGACGTCCTCTCTGGTCCTGGTAGCCCAGACGGGATTTACTATCGCGACACACGCTATCTTTCGCATCTTGGTCTGACGATCAATGGCGCCAGGCCTATGCTGCTCAGTTCGACATTGCGTGACGACAATGCCACCTTGACTTGCGATTTAACCAATCCAGACATTTTCGATGCCGAAGGCGTTCGCGTGCTGAAGCACGACTTAATTCATCTCCGGCGGTCCCGATTATTGTGGGGCGCCCGATGCTTCGAGCGGCTGGCTGTGCGAAATTTCGATGAATTTCCGCATCGTCTCCAGCTTGAACTGGTTTTCGCATCCGATTTTGCGGATCTTTTCGAGGTGCGGGGCACGCCGCGGCCTCAGCGAGGAGAGGATTGTCAACCGGACGTGGCCGGTAACCGGGTTACGCTCGCTTACATGGGCTTGGATGGCATGCGACGCGCTACCATTTTGTCCTTCGATCCCGTGCCGGCGACGCTCACCGGCGAACAGGCGAGGTTTGTGATCGAACTCGCACCTCACGAAACCCGTTCGCTTTTCGTCGATGTCGGCTGTGACCAGCGGGAAATCGGCGACCAGTCGCCTCGGCGCACCTTTTTCATTGCACTTCGCGATGCGCGGCGGGCGCTGCGTTATTCCACATCGAAGGCCGCCGCCATAACGACCTCCAACGAAATCTTTGATGAGGCGGTGCACCGAAGTGTGTCGGACCTCTACATGCTGATCACACAAACACCTGAGGGACCCTATCCCTATGCTGGCATTCCATGGTTCAGCACCGTGTTCGGGCGTGACGCTCTCATCACTGCCATGGAGATGCTTTGGCTCGACCCCTCGATAGCACGCGGCGTACTCCTTTATCTCGCAGCCAATCAGGCAACCGAGCTGGATCATGTGTCGGACGCGGAACCTGGGAAGATCCTTCACGAATTGCGGCGTGGCGAAATGGCGGTGCTTCGGGAGGTGCCGTTCCGCCGGTACTATGGCAGCGTCGACTCCACCCCCCTCTTTATCATGTTGGCAGGTGCTTATCTGGAGAGGACAAGCGATCTCGAAACATTGCAGCGTCTGATGCCCAATATCGAAGCTGCTCTCGCTTGGATCGGCGATTACGGTGACCGCGACAAGGACGGTTTCGTTGAGTACCAGCGATTGACGCCAGATGGTTTGGTAAACCAGGGTTGGAAGGACAGCAGCGATTCTGTTTTTCACGCAGACGGAACGCTCGCGAAGGGATCGATCGCACTCGCCGAGGTGCAGGCATACGTCTATGGAGCATGGTGCGCGGCCGCTGCCATCTCTCGTCGGCTCGGCAATTCGGCGCGAGCCAACAAGCTCGAAGCCAAGGCATCGGACCTCCGCGATCGCTTCGACGTCTGTTTTTTCGACGAGCAGCTCGGCACATATGTGCTTGCGCTCGACGGAGACAAGCGCCCCTGCAGGGTACGTTCGTCAAATGCCGGTCATGCACTTTTCACCGGTCTCGCGCGTGCCGAGCGAGCAAAGTCTGTGGTTCAGAGTCTCACGGAGCGCGCCTTTTTTACGGGCTGGGGTATCAGAACCATTGCTGCGACAGAGGCCCGCTACAATCCAATGAGCTATCATAATGGCTCTGTCTGGCCACATGACAACGCGTTGATCGCCGCCGGCTTCGCTCGCTATGGCTTCCGACACCAAGCTGCAAAGATATTCGAAGGTCTGTTCGCCGCTTCGACATATCTCGATCTGCGTCGCTTGCCAGAACTATTCTGCGGCTTCCCGCGCCAAAGTGCCCAAGCACCGACATTCTATCCGGTCGCATGCAATCCCCAGGCGTGGGCGGCCGCTGCGCCATTGCTTTTCGTGCAAGCTTGCCTCGGCCTCGAATTTGATCCGAATTCTCAGTTTGTCATTTTTGACGCCCCTGTCTTGCCGAGCTTCCTGGATCAAATCGTCCTGAGACGGCTTTCTCTGGGTGCCGGATCGGTGGACGTGGCGCTCCGTCGTACCGGCTCTCAGGTGGTCGTTGACGTTCTTGGCCGCACTGGATCGATCAGAGTCGTTGCGAAGAGCTGATCGACCGGCTTTTCGTCAGCCCTCCTCAACCGCTCAGAATTCCGGAACAGCCTGTTTACTTCTCGATGCATCGACAGGAACGGGTCGCGCTCACCGTCACGGAAAAGGCTGGCGGCCTGGTCGCCATTGTCGCGCCCCAAGGTATCAGATCACGGATACTCATGATTTTTCTCCTTTCGGCCGTTGGGTGTGAGGGTGCCAGGCAATGCCCGGCACCCTTGCGGAGATCTCAGGCGGCCTTCTTCTCGCCCTCGATCTGCTTCATCGCGCCCTTCGGCAGCGTCGTGTCGGCTGCGACCTCGATCTTGCGCGGCTTCATCTCTTCGGGAATCTCGCGCTTCAGATCGATTGTCAGCAGACCATTGACAAGGGCAGCGCCAACGACCTTGACGTGGTCGGCCAGTTCGAAGCGGCGCTGGAAGGCGCGCCCGGCGATGCCGCGATGCAGGTACTGACTTTTGTCATCGCCCTCGTCGTCGCCAGTCTTCTGACCAGATACCACGAGCATGTTCTGCTCCTGCGTGAGGGTCAGTTCGGCCTGCCAGAAGCCGGCCACCGCCATGGTGATGCGGTAATCGTCGTCGCTTGTCTTGGCGATGTTATAGGGAGGCCAGTTGTCGATCGTTTCGATGCGGCTGGTACGCTCGAGGTCGATTCATTCGTCGCAATCGAAGATGTCGACACCCGATATCTGGAAAAGCCTTACTACCTCATCCCGGCGGACGAAGCTTCCCTCGAAGCCTTTTCCATCCTACGCGACGCGATGGCGAACAAGCGGGTGGCTGCACGTTCTTGCGTGGTGCTCTACCAGCGCGGGCGCGAGGTGCTGATCCAACCCTTCCAAAACGGGATGCTGCTGACCGAATTGCGCACTCACAACGAGATGACGTCGGAAAAGACCGTGTTCAGTGGCTTGCAAAGCCCCAAATACGACGAAGACCTTCTTGAGATCGCCGGGCTGTTGATCGACAAGAAAGTCACCAAGTTCGATCCGTCGAAGTTCGAAGACACATACGAGGATGCGTTGATTGCGATGATCGACGCCAAGCGCAAAGGCAAAGCACCGCCCAAGCCGGCGCCGGCGCCAAAAGAGAACGTCATCGACCTAGCCTCAGTGCTTCACAAGAGCCTTGCCAAGGAAGGCATCAAGGGCGGCACCAAATCCAAGGGCCGAAAGTCGGCATAGTGATGCTGCGTAATCCCCTTTCCAGGTATTTGCTCTGTTGGGAACACTGACACGATCGAGAGAGCCGGAGTGACGAGAGGCGTCCACATCGCCCTGTTGTGAAAATTGCCGCGGTAATGCTCCATCGCGCTGTCAATCAGCACCGATGCGGCGATCATACCTGCCGCCCGGCTGAGATGCCGGGCAGCCGTGATCACCGCGCTCGGGGCGATCTCCTCCCGCCGCGATGAATGTGCCGGGACCGGCATGTTCACGACTGACTCGGGCTCAAGTGGATCGCGCCGCCGCTCACGTGTGCCGAACATGGCTCACTCGTTGCCCGGCAAAACGCCGGCCAGCATCTGCTTCGCGCTATTCTTGATGACGCTGGCGAGTTCGGGCTCGTCAGCCATCATCGTCATGAAATTCTTGGCATCCTTGAGGGTGATGTGCGGCGGCAGCGGCGGCACGTTCGGATCGGCCTTCATGTTCATGATGACAGGGCGATCGGAAGCCAGCGCCTCGTCCCATGCCGCACCGATCTGTTCGGGATCATCGCAGTAGATGCCCTTGAATCCGAGCAGTTCGGCATACTTGTGATAGGCAAAGTCGGGGATTGTCTGGGTTAGCGGCGTCTTGCCATCGCCAAGTTGCACGCGCTCCTCCCAGGTCACCTGGTTCAGGTCCTGGTTGTTGAGAACCATCACGACGAACCGCGGATCGGACCAGCTCCGCCAATATTTGCTCGCCGTGATCATCACGTTGAGCCCGTTCATCTGCATGGCGCCGTCGCCAATGAAGCCGATCACGGGCCGATCGGGATAGGCCATCTTGGCGGCGAGCGCATACGGCGTCGCGGCCCCCAACGAAGCGAGGCCTCCCGAAAGCGAACCCATCATGCCGCGCCTCATCCGGATGTCGCGCGCATACCAGTTAGCGACTGAACCTGAATCGCCTGTCATGATGACGTCGTCCGGAAGCCGCGCAGAAAGTTCGTGGAAAATGCGCTGGGGATTGACTGGATCGGCAGGCTCCATGGCGCGATCCTTGAGCGTCTCCCACCATTCAGAGACGTTTTTCTCGATCCCACGGCGCCAGGTCTCGTTCTTGTTCTGCTCGAGCAGCTGCAGGAGGGCGGCCATGGTCTGCTTGCTGTCGCCGATGAGGCTGTATTCCATTGGATAGCGCAGCGAGAGGTTGGCGCCGTCAATATCAATCTGGACGCCGCGCGCACTACCCGGCTTGGGCAGGAATTCGCTGTAAGGGAAGGCCGACCCCACCATCAAAAAAGTGTCGCACTGCTTCATCAGGTCCCAACTCGGCTTGGTGCCGAGCAGGCCGAGAGAACCGGTGACGAACGGCAGGTCGTCGGGCAATGCCGCCTTGCCAAGCAGTGCCTTAGCGACGCCGGCATTGAGTCGGTTGGCCACTGCCATGACCTCGTCGGTCGCATGCAGCGCGCCCGCACCGACCAGGATCGCGACCTTCTTGCCGCTGTTGAGGATCTCGGCCGCCTTCTTGATATCTTCGATGTCCGGGACCGTCGCGGCGCCGGGAAAACCGATGCCTGTGTGCGTAGCGCCATGAGCCATCGGCGCATCCTCGTATTCGAGCTCCTGCAGATCATTGGGAATGATGACGCAGGTGACCGCGCGCTTGGCCTGCGCGATCCGCACGGCGCGATCGATGCAGGTGCGAACCTGCGTGGGAACCACTGCGGTCACCACATACTCGGTGACGTCGGCGAAGAGGTTCTGCAGATCGACCTCCTGCTGGTAATTCGCGCCCAATGCCGAACGCGCCTGCTGTCCGACGATCGCGACAACCGGCACGTGATCCATCTTGGCATCGTAAAGGCCGTTCAGGAGATGAATGGCGCCCGGCCCCGAGGTTGCAAAGCAGAGGCCTACCTGCCCCGTGAACTTGGCATGCGCCGAAGCCATGAAGGCAGCCATTTCCTCGTGGCGGACCTGAACGTAATCCATATAACTCTTGGCCTTTTCGAGAGCGACGTCCAGCCCGCCAACGCCATCGCCGGGATATCCATAGACCCGCGACAGGCGCCACTCGTTGAGGCGCTTCCAGACGAATTCTGCAACATTCTGAGACATGGGATCTTCCTCGGCGGATAAAGTCGTCAGCGGCCTCCCCGTCCTGTCCTGGGCCTATCCGAGTTATGCTTCCAAGCATCCAGGCGTTTCGCGGCCCGAAGCGCCACGACAGCCAGTCCAATCGCGGTGACCGCGATGACCGATGCCTTGTGGCGATCCGTAAACATTTCCCAGCTTCGGTCGCGTGACTGGGCGTCAAAGCGGCCGTGCGCCGAATAGTCACCCGACACCGGCTTGAACAGGTTCGCTGGAGCGTTCGGAGCGGTAGGGCGATCGGCAAGTTGTCCGCAATAGCCAGCCTTGGCGAGATAGCGGTCGATCAACCCCGGCGCGATGCGGTTGGCGAGGATCGCCTTGACTGTCGACCAGCCAACCCAGACGTCACGTCGCTTGTGCGTGGCGGCGAAGAAAATCGCGCGTGCCGGCACTTCGGGTTCGAAGATCGGGGCGACCGGCTTGGCCTTGCGACCCATCTTGTTGAGCGCCCAGTCGAATTGCGGCGTATTCACCGCAGGCAGGTCGACCATCGTCAGGTGTACATCGAGCTTGTCGTGGATGATCTCGGAACGCAGACTGTCGGTAAACCCCCTGATCGCTGCTTTGGCGCCGCAGTAAACCGATTGCAGCGGCACGGAACGATAGGCCAGCGCCGACCCGACGTTGACGATGGTTCCGCGATTGCGCACGCGCATTCTCTTCAGCGCCGCCATCATACCATGTACCTGTCCGAGGTAAGTCACCTTGGTGCCGCGCTCGACCTCTTCGGCAGTCAGCTTGGCGACGGGGGAAAATATCGTCGCCATCGCGACATTGACCCAAATGTCGATTGGACCGAGCTCCGCTTCGACCCGATCCGCGGCCGCCTCAACCGCGGCAGGATCGGCGACATCCGTCGGAATCGGCAGCGCGTTTACGCCGTACCGCCGCACATCATTGGCTGCCCGCTCAAGCCGCGCGGCATCACGCGAAAGCAGGCCGACATCGAAGCCCTCTCGAGCAAACTCCTCGACGGTGGCGCGACCGACGCCCGCGCCGGCACCTGTGATCACCACCACCTTGGCCATACATCTTCTCCTGGATATGGCCATCTAACGACGGGTTCGGAGTGTTGTTCCGGGCCGAATGGCGAAAATGGGCCGCGGCGGAAACATTGGCGTCGTGCGCCGTTTAGGGATGGACAGCGCCGAGCGCCGCCTTGCCGCCGGGAGGATGGGTTGCTTGAACACTATCATTTGATCGCCATCGGCAGCTGCCTAGGCTGTGCTTCGTTCGATGCGCCCGCGCCAACCGGAAAGCGCCTGATCCTCGAACGATTACCTACCGGGCGAGGAGGCTGACTGGAGCGCGCAGGCTGCCTTGGTCGACGGCAGGTACCAAGTCCGCCCACGCGCAGGTAATCTACATCGATCCAATGCTGGCGAAAACACGACAATGTGAAGCTGGTGACCAATGCCGACGGCCAAGAGGAACCCTGCCTCCCTGCAAAATTGGCGCCCCCGGCCGGAATGGCTCGTTCTGGACCGCGCTCCTGGTTTGAGCACGCTGAAACCACCGGCAAAAGCCATGCCGTGTGCGCAATGGCGAAGGATGCACCTGCTCGGCGGGGGGGCGGAACGGAGGAGAGGGGACGGTTGTTCGGGTTGGAGCGGTGCCGGCACGTGGCAAAAGAAGTGCGGCGGGCCTGCGCCTAATCCTCGCCGTTCGCGGTTGACGTGAGGTATTCCTGAGCGGGGACGGGCCGCTTTCCCGAGGCCGCGCCAAGTCGCACGACAATTCGTTGCGCTAGCGCCACGGGACGTCCTTATCGCTGAAGGTGTTGAACTCGCCAGCAGATTGACCGTTCGATGACGTTCGCCGGGAATGGCGGGCTCAGCTATTTCTTCAACTGTCCACCAACGCGTGCGACGTAGCAACCCCCGTGAGCGAGAGCAGGACCTTCAATTTCGTTGCGGTCGATCTGCTGCACCTTGCCGCGGACTATCGCAAGCTCGGCCGGGACGTGGCCTGCCTCTTTTCTGGTCGCGGTGTCGACGGCAATCAGCCGCTTTAGTGATCGCAGAACCTCGCCGCGCGTCCAGCCGACCAAAAGCATGGAATCAACGAGTGCATGAAAGCCTGGTTGAATCGCCCCTTGGCATTCGATCCAACGATCGGGATGGTCTTCTGTTCGTCTCGGCGGATTGATGCTGCCTTGAGCACTGGAAATCTGGGGGCCGCCTTGTACATCCCCTGGAGAGTCTTTCATCTCGCCATCAGGCGCGAATTGCAGTCTCAGCATTTGCCATATCCAATAATATGTCGGTCTATCGCCGCCATTTGGGGCGACAGGCTTAGCCATAAAGTAGGTCTGTTCGTTGATCTTGATGATCTTGTGGGTCGCGGGGTTCACAACGACCGGGCGGCTGTCGGGCAGGATATTTGACATTGGGAACTTCATGAATTCCGACGGCGTCGGCCAGCGCAATGCCGGCGTTGACTTCGACCCCTCGGGTTTCTGAAGCAAGTGGATGCTTCATGGCACACTCGCAGGACACCTGTTTCCTGTTCATTTTTCTCCCAACAGCCCCGATCATCAATGTAGTCAGCGCGCTGCCAACTTTGGGAGAACGCAAATGTTCCAACGGTGGGGCTTCGGTCGGGCATGCGCTGGACCTAAGTCTGATCGAATTGCGCAGTGGTGGCTTAGGTGGGGCTTAGGTCGTGTCCCATCAAGTGGTGTAGCTGGCGGTTACGAAGCCGCTCGCGAGCGCGCCGTTAGTAGCGCTGTAGCGAG
>NZ_JAIUGQ010000077.1:0-13259 GCF_020164715.1 Mesorhizobium sp. ESP7-2 | reverse complement strand
GGCAAGATCCAGATCGACCCGATGATCACCCACACGCTGAAGCTCGAGGACATCAACAGGGGATTCGACCTCATGCACTCTGGGGCGAGCATCCGCAGCGTGGTCGTCTATTGATCTTTTTGCCGTACGCCCGGCCTGAAGGTCTTGTTCCCAACATTGTGCCTCCCCCAGCAGCGGGCGTTAGACTGGCGGCGCGACAAGGCATTCCGGAATGCCCCGCGCCGCCAGTCGATCACGACGGCCCGCCAAGGCTACGATGATCCAACCAATGCCGGACATATGAAAACCATTTCCGAAGCTCGAGCGCAGGATTGCTTGACCTGCTCGAACCGCTGCAAGTCAAGCGCGGCATCACGTATGCCTACATCTCGCACGATCTGGCGATGGAGCGCGTCTGCGCGGAATCCGATCGACATCCCTCCAGGTTGCGGCTTCCGCACCGCGACGCTAGGCGCTCCTAATCGCCGCTCGCAGGTGCATTGATGGCATTCGCGGCGACCATGAGCGCGAGGAAGACCACGACGCCGAGCCGGAACAAGACGGCGAAACCGTCAAGTGGTCACACGATCCACTTGAGTCACAGGCACGGAACTGCGCGTCTCATGGCGAGCGACTGCCATTTCACAGGTGTCGCGGGTAGGTGCATTGATAAGATGCCAAGCATTACCGGCAGCGCTTTGTGAACGGTCTGCTCCACTGCCGGTTGAATTCCTTCTTGCGCGCTCGGTGCGCCGCCGCCATCCCGGATGGCGGAGACGGGGACTATGGCTTGGCGATCTGCTCACGGGAATCTCGCTGGCCGCCCGCGAACAGGGCTGTCTTGCATTAGACATCAAAAACATCAGATGCGGGATTGCGCCGCAAATGCTCTTGTTGTACGAACGTTCAACAAGACATTTGTGGGTACCTGCCGTGGTACGAACCGAATTTCCCTTTGCCGTGGAAACCGTCGATCCGCTCTGGATCACGCTGGCTGACGGCACCCGCATAGCCGCCACGCTGTGGCGTCCTCGGACCGAGGGCAGGGTCCCCGTCGTCGTCGAGATGGTGCCTTATCGCCGCCGCGACGGCACCGCGGCTCGGGACGTCGATATCCACCCCTGGCTCGCCGGGCACGGCATTGCCTGCGCCCGCATAGACATTCGCGGCAGCGGCGATTCCGACGGCGACCTGGCGGACGAATACCTGCCGCGTGAGCAGGAAGACGCCTGCGAGATCATCGCCCAATTCGCGGCATTTTCCTGGTGCAACGGCAATGTTGGCATGACCGGCATTTCCTGGGGCGGCTTCAACGCGCTGCAGGTCGCGGCACGGCGGCCGCCGGCCTTGAAAGCTATCATCGCCAACTGCGCCGCAGACGACCGCTATGCCGACGACATTCACTATATGGGCGGCGCGCTGCTGACCGAGCAGGAGATGTGGTCGAACTTCATGCTGGTGAAGAAGGCGATGGCACCAGACCCGCAGATCGTCGGCGACGCCTGGCGCGGCATGTGGACGAGCCGTCTCGAGGCGACAAGCTCGTTGTCGGAAATCTGGCTCGCGCACCAGCGCCGCGACGGCTATTGGCGGCAGGGCTCGGTCTGCGAAGATCATTCCGCGATCGAATGCGCGGTCATGGCCGTCTGCGGCTGGGAAGACAGCTATTCGAATTTCGTGCCGCGCCTGCTCGAGCATCTGCCGGGGCCGAAGCTCGGCATTGTCGGCCCGTGGTCGCATGCCTATCCGTGCCGTGGCGCGCCGGGACCACTGATCGGCTACCTGCAGGAAGCGCTGCGTTGGTGGCGCCATTGGCTCGCCGGCGAAGACACCGGCATCATGGACGAGCCGCCTTACCGTGTCTGGATCACCGGTGAAGAGCGGCCGCGGCCTTTCTACCTGCCAGATCATGCCGGAAGCTGGGCCGCCGAGGATGCGTGGCCGTCGCCGCGAATCGAGCGCCGTGTGCTGCACCTGAACGCCACCGGATTGAGTAGCGAACCCGTTGTGGGCGCCGTGCTCCCGGTGCGCTCGCCCGCGACAGCTGGTCGCGACTGCGGCCGCTGGGGCGGCTATGGCGGCTCCTGTCCGGACATGCCCATCGACCAGCGACGCGAGGATGGGCTGGCAATTTGCTTCGATACGCTACCGCTGGACGATGACCTGACCTTGCTCGGCGCACCGGAACTCGATCTGCTCGTCACCGTCGACCAGCCGCATGTCAACCTTGCCGCCCGTCTTTGCGATGTCTATCCCGACGGCACTTCGGCGCTGATGACCTATGGCGTGCTCAACCTCAGCCATCGCGGCAGCCACGAGCATCCAACCCCCTGTCCGGTCGGAACACAGTTTCGGGTCAAGCTCAAGCTCAACGATTTCGCCCGCACGGTGCCCAAGGGCCACCGCATCCGGCTGGCGCTGGCCAACCAGCACTGGCCGATCCTGTGGCCGCAGCCAAAACTGTCGACCCTGTCGGTGGCGAGCGGTGACAGCACGGTGACGCTTCCGGTGCGCCCGCCCTCGCCACGCGACCGTGATGTCCGCTTCGAGCCGGCCGAAACCGCGCCACCGGTTCCGACCACGACGCTGGATGAAGGCTTCGACCGTCGCGTCGTCACCGACGATGTCGGCAGCGGCATTCAGACCATCGCGCTGACGTCGGACCATGGACGCAGGCGCTATGACGATCGCGGAATCACCGTGTCCTCGGCCAACAGCGACACGATGAGCATCAGCAGTGGCGATCCCCTGTCGGCGAAACTCGTCACCGAATATCGCTGGGCGATTGCCAGCGGCGATGCCGATACCGAAGCGACGGCGGTGACCGAGCTGACATCAGACGAAACCCATTTCAATCTAAGCTGGCGTCTCGAGGCGCGAGAACGGGGTAAGCTCGTCCACAGCGCTTCGGCAACGCGGCGCATCAGGCGCGATTTCGCCTGAGGCGAGGGGAGGAGGCCATGCTTGCATATGCAGTGAAGCGCATCGGTCTCGGTATCCTGATCCTCGTCCTCGTCATGGTCGCGATGTACTCGGCCGTCTTCCTGGTTCCGGGCGATCCGGCAACCGTCGCACTCGGTCCGCGCGCAACGCCGGAACTGAAGCGGCTGCTGATCGAGCGCATGGGCCTCGACCAGCCAGTCTGGTGGCAGATCGTCGCCTTCTTCCGCAACGCGCTGACCGGCAATCTCGGCTACGACGTCTGGTCGAACCGGCCCGTTTCCACGCTGGTCCTGGAGGCCCTGCCGAACACGCTGATCCTTGGCCTGACAGCGCTGGCCGTCGCGCTTCTCATCGGCGTGCCGCTCGGCTGCCTGTCGGTGATGCGGCGCGGCACCTCGGCCGATGCCGTCATCGGCGTGCTCTCGGTCGGCGTCATCGCCGTGCCGTCCTTCGTCGTTGCCATCTATTCGCTGCTGCTGTTTGCGGTGACGCTGCGCTGGCTGCCGGCCATCGGCGCCGGCGAGGCAGGTGACTTCATCAGCCAGGCCAAGGCGCTGGTCATGCCGGCCGCGGCCATCGCACTCGGCTGGATCGGTTATATCGCCCGCATGGTGCGGGCCTCGATGATGGAGGTGATGGGCGAACCGCACATCCGCACCGCGCGCTCCTTCGGTCTGCCGGAGTGGAAGATCGTCTCCAAATACGCGCTGCGCATCGCCATCATCCCGACCATCTCGCTGGTCGCCGTCGGCCTCGGCAGCATCCTGTCCAGCGCCGTCTTCGTCGAGGCGGTGTTTGCCCGGCCCGGCATCGGCAAGCTGATCACCGACGCTGTCAACACCCGCAACTATCCGGTCGTCATGGGCACGGTGCTGATCATGACCGCCATCTACGTCTCCATCACCATTGCCGCCGACCTGTTGATTGCGCGGCTCGATCCGAGGGTGCGCGATGTCTTCCGTGGTTGAGACCTCTATTTGCGCGCCCGATCGACAAAGGTTTCCGCTGCTGCGTGCGTTGCTTACCGATCCGTTCACCTGTGTGGCGCTGATCCTGGTCGTGGGGTTCCTCGTCACAGCCGTCCTCGCGCCGTGGCTCGCGCCCTATTCTCCGGTCAAGATCGACGTGCTGCACAAGTTGCAGCCGCCATCGGCCGGGCACTGGTTCGGCACCGATCATCTCGGCCGCGATCTCCTGTCGCGCGTCATTTACGGCGCGCGCACCGCGCTGACGATCGCCATTGTTTCGGTGGCCATCGCCGGCGCCATTGGCCTGATGCTCGGCCTGATCGCTGGCTACGGCCCGCGCTGGCTCGACGCCATTCTGGTGCTGACATTCGACAGCCTGAACTCGCTGCCGATGATCATGTTCGCGTTCGCCATCATCACCGTGCTCGGCGCTGGCACCGGCCCGCTGATCATCGTCATCGCCGCGACCTCGTTTCCAAGCTACGCCAGGCTGATCCGGGCGCAAACGCTGGCGCTGAAGAACAGCGACTACATCCTTGCCGAACGACTGATCGATGCCGGTGCCGCGCGCATCATCTTCATCCACCTTCTGCCCAATGTCGTCGGTCCGCTGATCATCCTCTTGTCGATGGACATCCCGGTCGTCATCATGGTGGAGGCCGGTTTGAGTTTCCTTGGCCTGGGCGTCCGTCCGCCAACACCGTCCTGGGGGAGCATCCTCTATGACGGCTACACCTCGATCCGTTCGGCCCCCTTCATGGTGATCTTCGGCGGGCTGCCGCTGGTGCTCGCCACACTCGGCTTCACCTTCCTCGGCGAAGGTCTGCGCGACTATCTCGATCCGCGCCTGCAACTGCGGAGGCCGGCATGACCGGCTCGCTCGCCGCCAATGACCTCAGCGTCCGCTATGAGACGCCGCATGGCAGCGTCCATGCGCTGCGCCATGTCGACATCGAGGCGCATCCGGGCGAAGTGATCGGCATCGTCGGCGAGAGCGGCTGCGGCAAGTCTACGCTGGTCACCGCCTTGGCCAACCTGTTGCCGGCCAATGCCCGCATCGACGGATCGATCCGCTACAACGGCGTCGACCTGGCAAAGCTCGACGCCCACCGCCAGCGCCTGCTGCGCGGCGACGAGATCGCACTGGTCAGCCAAGACCCGATGACGGCGTTCAACCCGGTGCTGACCATCGGCGACCAGCTCGTCGATTTCCAGCACCATCGCAAGGATCTTGGCCGGGTACAGAAGCGCGCGCGGATCGCCGCCATGCTTGGCCGCGTCGGCATCGCCGATGCCGAGCGCCGGATGCAGAGCTATCCGCATGAACTGTCGGGCGGCATGCGCCAGCGTGTCGCCATTGCCGCCGCCTTGCTGACCGATCCCGGCCTCCTCATCGCCGACGAGCCGACCACGGCGCTCGATGTCACCATGGAGGCGCAGATCATCCGTCTGCTGCGCGAGCTCCGCCGTGAATACAACGGCATCATCATCGTCGTCTCGCACCATCTCGGCGTCATCGCCGAACTCTGCGACCGGGTCTACGTCATGTATGCCGGCGAGGTGGTCGAGGGCGGCGAGGTCGATGCGATCTTCCACGACGCCAGGCATCCCTACACCCAGGCGCTGCTCGCCTGCGATCCCGCCCGGTTCCATGAGCGGTTGGACAGGCTGCCGACCATTCCAGGCTTCCTGCCCAACCTGACCCAGCCACCCACGGGATGCGTCTATGCACCGCGTTGCGGCCGCGCCTTCGCGCCATGCGGTTCTATCACCCCACCGCTGGTGAAACTCGCCGCTGCCCATGTCGCACGCTGCCACGCGGTGATGCCATGACCCCGCTGCTCGCCGTGGAAGACCTGTCCGCGAGCTTCGTTCGCGGCGGCTTGCTCAATCGGCTAATCAATCCGTTCCCTCTGCCGGGCTTCAACGTCATCGACGGCGTGACGCTGTCGCTGATGCCGGGCGAAACGCTCGGGCTGGTCGGCGAATCCGGCTCCGGCAAGACGACGCTGGCCCGCACCATCCTCGGCCTTGTCGTGGCAGCGGCGGGCCGCATCGTCTTCGAGGGCAGGGACGTGGCGACGCCGGCCGATTTCCGCGCCATGCGACGGCGCTCGGCGATGATGTTCCAGGACCCTGTCGCCTCGCTCAGCCCGCGCCTGCGCATCGGCACGCTGCTCACCGAACCGCAGATCATCCAGGGCGAGCCGATGCCGGACCGCCGCGTCGCCGCCAAGGCGCTGCTGGCGCTGGTTGGGTTGCCATCATCCTTCGTCGACCGCTTTCCGCACGAGCTGTCTGGCGGGCAGGCGCGCCGCGTCGGTGTCGCCCGCGCCTTGGCGATGAAGCCGCATCTGCTGCTCGCCGATGAGCCGACCGCAGGTCTCGATGTATCGGTGCAGGGCGATGTGCTCAACCTGATCGGCGAGCTCAAGCGCGAACTCGGTTTCGCCGCCATGATCGTCACCCACAACTTGGCCATGATCCGTCACGTCAGCGACCGGCTCGCCATCATGTATCTCGGCCGGCTGGTCGAAACCGGACCGACACTAGATGTGTTTTCCGCGCCGATGCATCCCTACACGGCGACGCTCATCCGATCGGAGCCGATACCCGACCCGCGCAGGCGTAACCACAACCCGGCCGTCACCGGTGAGATTCCGAGCGTGTTCCGGCGGCCTTCGGGCTGCGAGTTCCACACGCGCTGCCCGATCGCCCGCGAGCGCTGCGGGACCGAGCCGCCTGCCTATCGGTCGATGGGCGCCGGCCGGATGGTGCGTTGCCATTTCCCGCTGGAGACCGGCGGGCAAGAACGGGAAGCGTTTTCACGCGCTTCCGCAAACCAAAGGGGAAACTGACATGACGCAATGGACCATGGACAGACGTGCATTCCTGAAGGCAGCCGGCGCGCTGGGCGCTGGTCTCACGATGAAGCCAGGCTTTGCCTGGTCGGCCGTTGGCGACACGCTGCGCATGCGAATGGAAGGTGACCTGCAGTGCCTCGATCCTGCCTTCATGAATGGCGGCATCGAGGATGTCATGATGCGCGGCATCTACGTCTCGCTGAACCATTTCGGCGATATCCAGAAAGGCTCGCCATGGTCGCTGTGGGGCGCCGAGAAGCTCGAACAGAAAGACCCGAAGACCATCGCCTTCACCTTGATCGATGGGATGAAATGGTCTGGCGGCTTCGGCGCGGTCACATCAGACGACGTGAAATTCTCGTTCGAGCGCATCGCGGACAAGGCTCTCGCATCGCCCTGGGCCTATCAGTTCGAGAAGCTCGACCAGGTCGAGGTCGTCGATGCTCGCAACGGCATCATCCACCTGAAAGAACCATACCAGCCGATCTTCGTCACCAGCCTGCCTTACTATGGCGGCCACATCATCAGCCGCGCCGGCACCGAGAAGGCGGGCGGCAAATTCACCACGCAGCCGCCGGCGACATGCGGGCCTTATCTCTTCAGCGACTGGCAGCAGAAGCAGAAGGTGACGCTGACCGCCAATCCTGACTGGCCGGGTCCGAAGCCGGATTTCAACAAGGTCGAGATCTATGTTGTGGCAGACGATCAGGCAGCGCAACTCGCCTACGAGGCCGACGCCTTCGACTACACCAAGATCGCCATTTCGGCGACCAAGGCCGTCAAGGCGAACCCACCAGCGGACACAAGTCTGATCGAGGCGCAGTCGACACGATATGTCTGGCTGACCATCAACATGCTGAGCCCGCGGCTCAAGGATCTGAAAGTCCGCCAGGCCGTGCAGTACGGCGTCGATGTCGGGCAGATCCTCACCGGCGTCTATGACGATCTAACCAGGCGTTCCACCGGCGTCGTCCAGCCCGGAACCAAATTCGCGCGGGCCGGCAATTTGATCGCCGCACCGGACTATGAGAAGTCCGCGTCGCTGCTCGCGGAAGCCGGCGTTAGCGACCTGTCACTGACCTTGACGGTGATGAACGATTCCATCCGCACCGCGACCGCCCAAATTATCCAGGCCAGCCTCGAACAGGCCGGCATCAAGGTCGAAATCCAACCGTATGACGAGGCGGCATTCTGGGGCGTCGGCGACAAGACGCAAGGCGATGGCTACAAGAACATCGATCTGGCACTGATGGATTTCGCCGGCGGCATCGATCCTTCCGAAAACCTGGTCTGGTTCCGTCCCGACCAGATCGGCGCCTACAACTGGTCGGGCTTCGACAGCCCCGAATTCGAGACCAGCTATCAGCAGCTGGTGGCGGAAAGCGACGAGGCCAAGCGCATCGCCCTGTCCAACCGCATGGAGGATCTGATGGAACAGTCCGGCGGCTTCGTCTTCATCTGCCACCAGCCGCTGGTCGCCATCCACAAGACCGCTTTCGAGCCGGTCATCTATCCCGACGGCCATCCCAATCCGGTGCTGTTCAAGAAGAAGGCATGACCGCCTCCGTGGACAGGAGGGGCGTAATCGATTAGCTGGGTTGCATGACGGATGCCCAACCAGAAGGTGCAAGAAGGAAGCGCGGTGCAAGAAAAGCTCCGCCGCGCTTCAGCCGCGAGCAGGCCGATGTACGCCGCTCCATGCTGATTGAGGCGGCGACGCGATGCCTGTCGGTCGGCGGCATCGGCGCCTTCACCATCGACCGCATCTGCAAGGAGGCCGGCGTCTCGCGCGGCCTCATCAACCATCACTTCGAAAGCCTCGATGGCTTGCTGGTCGAGGTCTACAAATCCTCGCTCTACGCCAGCGTCAACAACCAGATCGCCGAAGCCAAACGCCGCCGCGCCGAGACGTCGGATTGGTCGCCGCAAGCAGCGCTTGCCGCCCTGGTGCACTCCAATTTTGCACCCGAATACTTCAGCCGCGAGAACCTGCTGATCTGGCTGTCGCTGTGGGGCGAGATCGCCGTCAATCCGCGTCTTCAGGCGGCGCATCGCGAACTCTATGACACCTACCGGGCGGAGCTGGCCGAGGACATTGCCGCCGTCGCCATACCGCGCGGCAGGCAAGTCGACGCCCGGGCGCTGGCGCGCAATTTCATCGCGCTGGTCGACGGGCTCTGGCTCGAATGGTGCCTCGATGAAAGCGTGGTGACGCCGCAAGCAGCGGAAGCCGCAGGCTTCGAGATGCTTGAGGCTCAGGTCGGGCCTTTGCGAGACGCCTACTAGTTGAGCGGCGAACCGCCTTCGCGCTTGCGGCGCTCCATATAGTCCCGCAAGGCTTCGTCGATGCCCGGGTCGATCGGCGGCTGCTCGTATTCGGCGACCATCCGCTTCCAGACGACATTGGCGCGCTCGCGCGCGGTCACCTGGCCGCGCTCCATCCAGGTGTCGTAATTGTCCCAGTTGGATACCAATGGCGAATAGAAGGCCCGCTCGTAGCGCTGCATGGTGTGGGCGGCGCCAAAGAAATGCCCGGCCGGGCCGACCTCGCGCACGGCCTCCAGCGCCAGCGTGTCAATGTCAACGACCGGCGGATCGAAATAGGCCGACATCATCTGAAGCATCTCGGCATCGATAACCAGTTTCTCGAACGATGCCGTCAGGCCACCGCCGAGCCAGCCGGCGGCGTGCATCACCAGATGGGCGCCGCCCATCAGGCAGCCCCACAGCGACATGGCGCTCTCATAGGCCGCCTGTGCATCGACCGAATTGGCGGCGGTGACGTTACTGGACCGGAACGGCACGCCGATCAGCCGGCTGAGCTGGCCGGTGATCTGTGCGGCCTGCGTGTATTCGGGCGTGCCGAAGGCCGGGGCGCCGGTCTTCATGTCGACATTGGAGGTGAAGCCGCCATACATGACCGGCACGCCGGGGCGAACGATCTGGGTCAGCGCGATTCCGGCCAGCGCCTCGGCATGTTGTTGCGACAACGCCCCGGCCAATGTCACCGGGCTCATCGCACCAGCCAGCGTAAATGGCGTGACGACATTGACCTGGCCGTGTTCGGCCAGCGCGATCAGGCCTTCGGCCATCGGCTCGTCGAGCTGCAGCGGCGAGTTGGTGTTGATAATGCCGGTGAATACCGGCATCTCCTGCGCCAGGTTTTCGCGCGTCGTGCCGAGCGATATCGCCACCATTTCCAGCGCGTCGATGGCGCGCCCCCGGCCAAGCGCCTGCGGTTGCCAGTTCTTGTCGAGCAAAGTGATCTCAGCATAGTAGAGGTCGAGATGGCGGGTATTCTGGTGCAGGTCGAGCGGCTCGAACGGCCCGCCACCTTCCTGGTGCAGCACGTTGAACGATTGGATCAGCTTGAGGTAGTCGCACATCTCCGCATAGGTTCCGGGTCGGCGTCCGCGATCATTGTCCATGACATAGGCCGGCCCGCCCACCGACGACAGGATACAGTGCCTGCCGCCGACCTTGACGTTTTTTTCCGGGTTGCGGGCGCGCAGCTCGAACGAGGACGGCGCCGTGGCGACGCGCTCCATGATCATGGCGCGGTCGAAGCGCACCCGCATCTCGCTTTCGTCGACATCACAGCCCGCCGCGCGATAGAGCTGGCGCGCCCGCGGCTGCAGTACCCGCATGCCGATGTCTTCCAGGATGGTGAGACCCATCTCATGGATGGACTGGACCTGGTCGGCCGACAGCACCTCGATCGGCGCGTAAGGTCGCGTCAGCTGTTTCCACGGACGCTGCGCGATGCCGCCGATTTCACGCTGCGGGCGGCCGGGTCTGCGGCGGGCTATACTGCGTTCCATGGCTTGGCTCCTGTGGTGAAAGATGGTCGTTCGCGCAGCGGTATTCCTGCCCCTGCCGGCAGATCCAGATGGCGGGCGTACTTGTGGCCGGAATGCACCGCATCGGCGATCGAGGACGGCGCCAGGCAATCGCCGATCCGCGTTATCGACGGGTTGTTCTCGCGCTTGCGCGCACTTGCTGCGGAGAGCGCGTCGAATAGCGTCTGTTCGGCGATGCGTCCCGTCACCAGCACCAGCGTGCCGAAGTCGCGGCGCGTGACCCGGCGGGTGTAGGTGCAGGCGAATTCGGCAACGCCGTTCGCTGCCGACACCAGGCTTTGCGACAAAAGCAGGCCAATGCCGCTTTCCATCAACTGCTTCTGGACGAAGAACTGCTCGTCGGTCATCTGCGTCCAGCTCGACACCACTGGCAGCGGCGTGGCGATGGTCACCGCGTGGCCGGCAACGCGCAGTTTCTCCGCCAGCGCACCGCCCATAAAATAATGCTCGTCGTCATAGACCAGCACCGGACCCGTTACCGGGACTCCGGCGAAGATGTCGTCCGGCGTCAGGATCGACGGCGACGCCTCGATCCCGACCGGCATCTCGACGCTGGCGCCGACACCGTCGCGCCGCCAGAAGCTGCCGGTCGCCAGCACGATATGGTCGACGCCGAGTGATAGCACGTCCTCGGCGTCGAGCCGGCTGCCGGGATAGATCGCGACCGATGGCTGTTTGCCGAGCATGTGCAGGCGGTGGTCGCGTACCCGCGCCCATGCCGCCAGCCCGGGCAATGTCGCCTCCCGCGAGACGCGGCCGCCGAGCAAGTTGCCGGCTTCGGCCAGCATCACGCCATAGCCGCGCCGGCCAAGCGTCAGTGCGCATTCGAGCCCTGCCGGGCCGCCGCCGACCACTAGCACGCGCGCTTCCGAACCCTTGTTGTCGACCTGTTCGGGATGCCAGCCGCGCCGCCATTCCTCGCCGATCGTCGGGTTCTGGGTACAGCGCAGCGGCACGCTTTCATTGTTGGCCGAGCGGCAGATATTGCAGCCGATGCATTCGCGGATCTCGTCCTCGCGTCCCTCGAAGATCTTCTTCGGCAGGAACGGGTCGGCGATCGACGGGCGCGCCGCGCCGATGAAATCCTGGATGCCACGCCTGATCTGGCCGACCATGGTGTCCGGCGAGGTGAACCGCCCGACGCTGACCACCGGTTTTGTCGTCAGCCCTTTGACGAAGCCGACATACTCTTCCTGAAAACCTTCCGCGCTGAACCGTGACGATTTGGAATCGTTGCCGAGCGAGCCGGCAACGTTGATGTCCCAGAGATCCGGCAGCTCGGCCAGCATCTCGATGATCTCGCGCCCTTCGCCTTCCGAGGTGATGCCATGCGGTCCGTGCAGTTCGTCGACCGCCAACCGCACCGCCACCGCGCAGCTGTCGCCGACGGCTTCCTTGGTGTCCTCGATCATTTCGCGCAGCAGCCGCACGCGGTTCTGCAAAGCGCCGCCATACTCGTCGGTGCGGCGGTTGGTGCGGCGCGACAGGAACTGGAACGGCAGGTAGTCGTGCCCAGCATAGCAGTAGACGATGTCGAACCCCGCCCGCCGCGCGCGGATCGCGGCTTCGAGCTGCCAGCGACGGAAGTCGCTGATGTCCTGCCGGTCCATGGCGCGCGCGCCGCCGGGCTGGACAAACTTCGCTGGTTGCGCCGAGGGCGCCAGCAGTGGTTCGCGCGTCAGCCGGTTGTTGGTGTGGGCGCCGCCATGCCACAGCTCGACCGCTGCCAGGCTGCCATGGGCGTGGATGGCGTCGGCGGTGCGCGCCAGCTCGCGGACGTCGTCCTCATCCCACAGCGACAGGAAGCCAAACGGCGAGTCGTCGGAACTCGGATGGATCGAGCAATATTCCGTTGAGACCACGCCCCAACCGCCTGCGGCCTTGATGCCGCGCAGCGCAGCGCCGCTTTGCGGCCTGAGCGTGCCCATGCCGGTCGCATGCGGGGTCTGGTAGAAGCGGTTCGGCGCGGTGACGGGCCCGATGCGAACCGGTTCGAAAAGGATTTTGTAGCGGGGATTGCAGTGCATCGGGGCTTCGCGAATATGCTTGTTGAACGATCATACAACAAGCATATTCGCGCTTTTGGTAAAACGCAATCCCAATGCCGCGCTTCGCACCTCGGTTACGCAATCTCAAAGATCGTAAGTTCCACACGTTCGAGAAGGGCGACGCATACCCGGCACTGTCGAACCACATCGGAGCACCGATCAACACCACGCTCATTCTCGACCACTGGGACGATCTGCTTCACCTGGCAGCGTCGATCACGACGCGAACCGTGGTGCCGTCGACCATCCTGAAGAAGCTCTCGGCACGACGGCGGGTAGTGTTTCAGTTTGAAAATAGCGCAAACGCCTGTTCCGTTGATCGAGGTGGCGCAAACGCCTATAATAGCGGAAGCATGGAGGCCACTCATGTCGGTGTGCGCCCGCGAACTGTTCGACAGCTACGTCGCGAACAGCCTCAACCATCCGAATCTCAAAGGCATTGGGATTGGAACCCATGTGTTCAGTCTTACCTGTTTGGCAAGCGAGGCTCACATCCAATGGCGAAGGTCATCGCAGAAGCCGGCCCGATTGCTGCTGCGCTTACAAAGCGGGTCACCTAAACGATGCCGGCGGCGCGGGATCTTCGCAGGAGCAAGG
>NZ_JAIUGQ010000076.1:0-13400 GCF_020164715.1 Mesorhizobium sp. ESP7-2 | reverse complement strand
GAGCGCTTCTCAAGCTCGCTGAATCTGGACATGCAAAACCCCCGAAGGTTGCGTCCAACTTTCGGGGGTCAGTTCACCAGTGTTAAAATCGGTGACGGGCTTTTTGCTTGATGCGTGAGACGGATCAGTGCAGCACCTCGACCACCTGACGGGTATCGGGGTCGACCAGCACGGTCTCGTCATTGATCACTGCCACGCGGTACCTGACGTTGGGAACTTCGCGCAGTTCGACCTTGTCCGGTACCGGCGAGCCGAGCTTGAGTTCGACGCCGAGCAGGTTCACCGACGCCAGCGGCTCTCTCTTGATGTATTCGCGAACGACCGTTTCCTGCTCTGGCTGCACAACGACGGTGCTGTCCGCCAGGGCCACGCCGGCACCGCCCAGCAGGACGATGGCAGCCGCGGCACTCATAAGATAACGTTTCATGACAATCTCCATGGTTGGCGATTCCAGTCCCGCCCTGGAGGAAAACTCGTCCGTAACCCGGAGGTTCCATCCCTTTTCTTGAAATAAATATGGCAAACAACCAACAATATGCCACATTCTTTTAGCGCAGAGCGTGAGGATGTCAGCAAAGATATGCTTTGCGTGCGCCAGAAATTTCTACATGTTATTGACAGAAGCAAAAAACCTTGAAAAGGCGACCGAAGACGTCTTCCGTGGATGGTTCGTTTCGCACACCGTCTTGCCGATAACTAACGTGTTGCAGCCGGGTGTCGTTCCGAGGACCGCCGAGCGTCCAAAAAGGCTCGCCCTGCCGGGAGCAGGGCGAGCCACCAACCGGACCGGCGGAGGTGGCGCCTCACCGGGTCACGGCACGAAAACGCCGGCGTCGGCATCCGGTTCCAGCGGGGCGCGTAGCGTGGCTGCACCGGATGCAACGATGTCGACTTCATGGCGTTGGTGTCCTGTATTTTTCCGGATGAAATTTCCAGCACGGATATCGCGCCATGGCTCCCCGTCCTCCCGTGACCAAGCACCCCTTCACGCTGGTGTTTGTCATTTTCGCGTTCATGGCGCCGCTTGTCGGCCTTGCCTGGGGCGCTCACGAATGGATAGGCTGGTAGCCAACCGGTCCAAGCGGCTTTCAGCGCATCGCCTCACCAAAACGTGACCGTTCAATAATATAAGCCGCCTCTAAATAACCATGGGCTGATGGTATTAAACACGAGCTGTCGCCAAACCGGCGGCCGGAACAGGGGAGGATGGATCCATGAATATCAAAACTGTCTGCCTGGGAGTGTTGGCTGCCACCGTGATTGCCGGCTCGGCACTTGCTGGCATTCTCGACGAGCCGAAGATGATGGCACCCTTCTTCACCGACAAGACCATGAAGACCATGAAGTCGGACGCTGCCATGAAGAAGGTCTGGGCGAAAATGTCGAAGAAGAACCAGACCGCGATGATGAAGGAATGCCAGGACGCCGCGATGAGCAAGCCGCATGCCGAATTCTGCGCCAAGCTGAACGCGCTGGCCGGCCACGCCTGACGTCTTTAGGCAAGGGATGGCGGACCCGCGAGGTTCGCCATCCCAGCCGAGTTCAAAGCCGGACGCGATCCCTACGCAGCGGAGGCAAGGTGTTGACCGAATCCTCGCTTGCGGCGGCGTCTTGTTCACGCCTGTAGATCAGCCCCAGGACGAGCACGAAGTAGCCGACCTGCAAGACAACCAACGTCACCACTGTCCAGGCAAGCGCCTCCCAGAACGAACCGGTGGCCATATAGGCCCAGACCGCGATAAGGATCGTGGTCGCTGACATCCCGACGAGAAATGGCCCAAAATACATCAGCCTTCAAGATCGCCGAAACCGTTCCTGTCCCGGCGACTCCCTCCAAATCTCCACACCTGCACACAGGCTTTCATTATTTTAGCAACTACGCAAGTACGCGATCTCCGGCTCGACATCCACGTAGAAATTCGTTGCGCGGCGGCCTTGGCAGGAGCAGTTTGGTGCTCACTGACCGCGGTAATCGGGAAAAGAAGAAGACCGGGGGGATCGGGGAATGACGCTCAAGCTTATCGGAGCCGGTTTCGGCCGCACCGGCACATGGTCGACCTTTGCCGCGCTGAACAAGCTCGGCCTGCCCTGCTACCACATGCAGGAAGTGATCATAAACAAGGCCAATAAGGGCCATCTCGATTTCTGGCGCAAGGTGGCCAACAGCTCGCCAGGCACCCAGCACGACTGGAACCGCGTGTTCGCCAACTATACGGCCACCGTCGACAATCCAGGCTGCTGCGTTTGGAAGGAATTGATGGCCGCCTATCCCGACGCCAAGGTGCTGCTGACGCTGCACCCGCGCGGCGCCGAAGCGTGGTATGAAAGCACCATCGATACGATCTACTTCACCGAGAACCTATGGCAGTTCAAGATCCTGGAATGGCTTACCCCGTTTGGCCGGAAGTTCGGCGACATGTCGCGCAAGCTCATCTGGGGCCGCACACTGGCCGGCGTCATGGGCGACCGCGACAAGGCGGTGGCCCGCTACGTCAGCTATGTCGACGAAGTGAAGGCCGCCGTACCGCCGGAAAAGCTGCTGGTCTACAAGGTCAGTGAAGGCTGGGGTCCGCTCTGCCATTTCCTCGACGTGGCGCAGCCGAACGAGCCCTTCCCCAACCTGAACGACCGCGAAACGATCAAGAAGATCATCCGCGACATCATCAAGGGCTCCTACATCATGCTAGGGCTGACGGTGGCCGCCATCGCGGCGGTGATCGCGGCATTGTGGTGGTGGCTGGGCTAGACTCGCCGCAAAAAATTGAGATGCGTGGATCAATGGTCATCTGCGGCAACGCCGATGTGATCGCCTTGGAGCTCGGCTTGGTCTCATCGCCTGAATTGCGCCGCCTTGCGACGCCTTCGCAATCGCCATGGCCTCGTCATCATGGCGGTCAGAAGGATCGCACGCTGCGCCCAGGGAAGGCTGCTGTGCCAGATTTCCCTGAGCCCTGCGGCCCTGAGGGCTCTTCGTTGGGTTCGGTGGTGGGTCCAGGCCTTGCTGATGCTCCCTGTGCGATAATACTTGTGACATAGCACCTGCGGCACACGCACAAAGGCGCCGAGCAACGACAGATGCAGAAGCCAAGTCCAGTCGGCGCAGTATTCGCCTTGGCTGTTGGGCTTTATCCCGCCGCTGCGATGGAATGCCCATGCCCTGAACAGCCCGCGATTGGGGACCCACCAGCCATGCGGCTGTTGCGCCATAACGAGGCCCCGCGACAGGCTATTATGAAGTCCCGACAACCGGTCGAAGGTGCTGGTCGCGCTGTCGCCGTTGACCTCGATCACTTCCACGTCGCTATAGGCCAGCACCGCCGAGGGATTGTCCTGCAACGCTCGCACAAGCGTTTCCACATACGTTGGATCGACAACGTCATCATGGAAGGCAAAGAACATCAACTCACCTTCTGCACTGGCCATGAGGTCGTTGGTGTTCCTTAGCCACCCGAGATTGTGTTGCCGGTTGAGGACACGCACATTGCGGTGCCCTGCGGCGAATTTAGCTACGATCTGCGGCGTGGCATCGGTCGAGCGGTCCTCGCCGATCAATATCTCCAGGTTCGGCCATGTCTGGGAGGCGAGACTGTCAAGCGTGCGGGAAATGAACGCGGCCGCATTATGGCACGGCACCAAAGCCGTAACCCGTGGGTGCCAGCCGGGCTGGGTGTGTGTGTCATGCATTCAGCCAACGCCGTAAAGTTGCTTTGCCAGCATGTCAGCAAGCCAGGGAGCAGTCGAATATTTTCCCGTGTCGACGGACAGATAATTGCCGCGCCGGGCAGTGCCAAACAGATCACGGCGGTGAATCGTGGCGCCGAGGTCGCTGAGAGAGCCTTGCCCCTGTGCAAAGACGAACCCGCCCCGGATGTCGATTGTCTGTGCCGCTTCGAAGAGGCGAGAGGCGTCCGGGATCAACCTGGTGATCTCCGTGCGAACCTCATCGACGAAGAACTGTCTCCGATTCACGGCGATTTCGTCGGGTTGTGCTAACGTCAATGCGCCGCTTTGCGCAACCAAGCCAGTTGGGTACCATGAGATATAGAAACGACGCCCGTCATAATTCTTGATGTCGCCAAAAGGACCGAGCGCAATCACCGATGATACAACATCGACCGGCCGGCCGGTGCCGCCGAACAGGCTAAGGCGATATCGGTGAGACCAGCCGGGGCTTGGTTCGATACCCGCAAGCCGATCGATTGCAAGCCGGCCTTCCCAAAGGCAGTTGACGACGACGTCGAATGTCTCCCTCCCGGTCTCAGCCGCAACCCGCCATTGCCCTTCGATTCCATCTGTCGGCGTCGCCGAGAGGATTTTCGACCTCATTCGCAGCGAAATGTTCGGTTCGCTCCTCACCACCTCGACCATCCGATCGGCGATCCACTGAGTATCGACCGATCGCTCAGGCACCCGGAACCCGGCGACGATGTCGTCACTATCTGTCATTGCGGCAAGCTCGGCTCGCGAAAGACGCACGGAACCAGCTTTTGACACGTCGACCAGATATTGCGATGCGTCCGGATGCTCACGCAGCAGCGCATCCACTTTACGAAATGTGCCAGACAGCGTCTGCGCATCGACTACCGAACGGCGATGGACAAGGTAGACATCGTCAGCCGGGGTCGTGTGTGGCCGAAGATCTTCGTCGAGCAATTGCGAGATGAGCTTGCCGAAACGCAGCCCGCCCGGAATGACATGCCTTGCCGTGCGCATCGAGGGGTCGGCACCATAGAGGTAGCCCAAGTGGATCTTCCCCTCGTTCCAACGGCTGGCGCAGCTGAGCGGCTCGTCCTCCTTGTCGAAGAGCGTAACCGCGCAACCCAGTCTTGCCATCATGATGGCAAGGCTGGCGCCCATGATCCCGGCGCCAAGGATCGCCACTCTGCCGCGAGTGAGCTTCATGGGCAACAAACCGCAGCGCACCGCCGCACGGCGGCCTCTGCGCAAAGCACCTGCCGGCCTTCAGTCATGGCTGCCAATTGTCTCGGAGACACACTTCCGTGGTCATTGGCCCGACTCCACATCCAACAAATAGCCCTTCGGGTCATACTCCGTATCGCTGAAAACGATCATGGTCGGATTGTCGCCGTGATACGTCTGGCTCGACCAGACCGGCGCTTCGATGAGCACGGCCTTGTTTGTTGAATCCAGAACGATCTGCTCGACCTCCTCCCGATACCGAAGCGCAATGTATATCTCTCCGGAGACATGCATGAACAGCTGTCGCCCCGTACGATGACCATGTCCTCCCCTTGTCGTCCCGTGCGGTGCGGTGACCACAAACGCCCGCCGCGGTTGAAAGCCGAATCTGCCGAACTGAACGAGCGTCAGGACCCCCCTGGCGTCACCATGAACCGATATTGAGATTTCTGCGACCTTGCCGCCAAACAAGACCCGGTCCGCCATCGTGCCCTCTCCCAAGCCTGTTATCCTGCCGGGTGTGCGGCCAGGATGGCGACGTCGTTCTTCGATGTGGATAATGATAGCAGCGCCGGCTGCCGCACAATTATTTTCTAATGCATGTCGCCCGGAAGTGTCCTCGGTTCCGGGATAACGACATGCATAAAATCAGAAGCTTACAGGAGGTCAGGCGAATCCTATTCGCCGCGACATGCTGTAACCGATCAACCAGAACAAGGCCGGACGGCTGGCGCTTCGGCGCCGCTGCCAAAGTGACAGCGCGCGACCATGCGACTTGGTTTATGCCAGGGCTGACCCCGGGAATTGACCGGGGTACTGCCGGACGGGTCACCAGTCCATGGCCGTCCGACCAGACTTCCCCTTCTCACATGGTGGTGAGGCCGCTTGATTATATCTCGATTGGATGAAATAGCGGAACGTCCAATGGACATTGCCGGAACCGAACAGGCCCTCTCGGACCTTTGCGCACACCACACAAGACCTTGGTCCTATAAGGAAAACCGGATGGTTCGATCCGCGGACGCACGGCCTCTCGAAGCAGACGGCAACGCGTCGTGCCCGCCCGCCTCATGGTTGGCCGACCATACCCCGCTAGGATGCCGGGCCTTGCAGCCCCTGCCTATTCCGCTTTCGCGGAAGTTTCGGCCGTCATCCAATGTGCGATGGTGTTGTCGCGGCGGTACGAGCCGCCCTGGTTGGCGCGGGCGCCGAGCACACCCCGACAATCCGCCCCCCGCCTGCGTCGACCATGGCAAGCGCCTGGGTGCTACGGCTTTGCTGCCAGCCCGCTGGGCTGCGAGCTTAGCGCCAGAGATGACTTGCGGAAAGGGTCGCGTGCGGCCGTCAGGAGTGACGACAAGGATGCGGGCGCGGTATCCGCTGGGCTAGGGAGAGATGGGCAGTCTGGCCGAAGAGCCTGGCTCGCCGATGGGCGTCGCAGATGACTAACCGGTTACGACCGGCAGCAAGATGTATGTGCCACAGAGACAGAGCGATAGTATCAAGCCGGCCGCAACTACTCCTGCGTAGGCGGCACCCTTATTCTCGTTCAGGCGCTGTGCCTTGGTTGGCCAGAGACTGTAGACCAGCCAGCAGGCAAATAGCGTCAAGACCACGGAGCCCCCGAACATAAATAACTCAAAAGCGCGAAAATTATAGCGCCTGAGAATCGTACCCCCTATGACAATTGGCAGCGCGATCAACACTCGCATCTTGAAATGATGCCACAAGTCGGATTTCGCCATCGTATATGATTGTTGCTATTCGCGATTCCTAGCATCTAAAAGTTAAAGTTTCTGCTCACCCCAATTCCACCCACACCGGCGCATGGTCGCTGGCGCCGTCCTGCCCACGCACGTCGCGGTCTATGCCCGCCCCTTTCAGCCGGCGCGCCAGCTTTTTCGACAACAGGATATGATCGAGCCGCAGGCCGGCGTCGCGCGGCCAGCGGTTCCGGCGATAATCCCAGAAGGTGTAGAGCGTCTCCTTCGGATATTTCTTGCGCAACGCATCGGTCCAGCCTTGTTCGAGCAGCGAGGCGAAGGCGGCGCGGCTTTCCGGCTGCACCAGCGCGTTGTCGTCATAGGAGCGTGTGGCATAGATGTCGCGCGGCTCGGGCACGATGTTGTAGTCGCCCGCCAGCACGACAGGCAGGCCAGTGTCGAGCAGTTGTTCCGCATGCGCCTCCAGTCGCGCGTGCCAGGCGAGCTTGTAGGTGAATTTCGGCCCCGGTTGCGGATTGCCGTTCGGCGCATAGAGGCAGGCGATGATGATGCCGTCCACCGCCGCCTCGATGTAGCGGCTCTGCCGGTCGGCATCATCGCCGGGCAAGGCATCGCGGGTCAGCACCGGTTCGGCACCGCGCGCGAGTATGGCGACGCCATTCCAGGTCGGCTCGCCCTTCCACACCGCGCCATAGCCGGCGTCGGCAAGCGCGGTGCGCGGAAACTGCGTGTCGCGCGCCTTCAATTCCTGCAGGCACACGACATCGGGTCTCGCGGTGGCGAGCCACGCCAGAAGATTGTCCAGCCGGCTGTTGATGTTGTTGATGTTGAAGCTGGCGATCTTCATCGGGGATCAGGGGGCGATCCTGCCCACCCACGCCTTCACCGTCTCCGCCAGCGTGGTCAGATGATCCGTGGTCGAGAAACCCGAAATGCTCTTGCGCGGCTTGAGATCATGGTCGCCGTCCTCGACCCAGATCACTTCGATCGCATCGGAAAGATCGTAGGTCGCGACCTCGTTCTTCGTGCCGAACTCGTCACGCGTGCCTTGAAAAATCAGCGTCGGCGTCTTCAGCCCGGCGAGATGTTTTGTCCGCAATTGCTCGGGCTTACCAGGCGGATGGAAGGGATAACCGAGGCAGACCAGACCTGATATCTCGCCCTTGGAAAACATCTCGCCGGCGACCATCGAGGCGACGCGCCCGCCCATCGATTTGCCGCCGATGATGAGCTTGCCCGTCACGCCCTTCGCCCTGAGGTCGGCGATCGCCTTGATGTATTCCGGGTTCACCGTCTCGGCGCGCGGCGGCGGCTTGCGCTGGCCATAGCGGCGGGCGGCCATGTAGTGGAACTCGAAGCGCGCGACCTGGAACCCGACGGCGGCGAGCGCCTTGGCGGCGGCGGTCATCGAGGGAGAGTCCATCGAGGCGCCCGCGCCATGCGCAAGCAGGATGGTGACGGGAGCGGTGTCGTGGCCATCGAAGAGGAAGGTGGTCATGATGTGACGACGCGCGCGACGGTGAAGCTGCCAATCTCCCCCCTTGTGGGGGAGATGCCCGGCAGGGCAGAGGGGGGCGCGAAGGAACGCCAGCCTTGTGTCAAGTCTCTCTGGAATAGGACCGTCTGAAATGAACCGATCCGCCGGCGGGACGGTGCCCCCCTCTGTCCTGCCGGACATCTCCCCCACAAGGGGGGAGATCGGCTGTCATCGCGGCTTTCGCCAACCATCGTCACCCCGCCGACTTCGCCAGTTGCATGTCCACGAACTGGACGCCCCTGGCCGCCACCCCTGCCCATTCCGACACCGCGTCGAGCTCCAGATACCGCACCCACAGCCGCCGCGCCTCGAGCAAATTGCCGGCATCGAATTCAAGCCGCGCCAAGTTGAACACCGGGTCGGCGTAAGTCTTGTCGAGCGTGATCGCCTTCTGCAAGTGCCTTCGCGCCGAGGCGTCGCGGCCTTGCTCGCTCATCAGCCCGGCGAGGTTGAACCAGGCCTCGACGAAGGCCGGATCGAGTTTGATCGCCCTGGCATAATCGTGTGCGGCTTCCGCCACGCGCCCGGACCCGCGCAAACAGTTGGCGCGGTTGAAGGCGGCGATGGCGTCGGTCGGATCGATGGCGAGGCAGCGCTGGTAGAGTGCGGCGGCACCGTCATGGTCGCCGCCCTCCTCGGCGGCTTCCGCCTCGGCGAACAAGTCTTCCAGCGTGTCGTCGCCTTGTGGCGCGGCGCCCAGATCGAACAGCAACTGCCCGTCGAGTTCGCTCTGGCCGCCTTCGAGGTAGATCGCGTCGGGCCGCCCATGCTGCGAGCCGACATTGAGCGACTTGGCCGTGAGCGAGGCCACCGGGCCGGAGCGGTGGACGGAGCGCGCGATCGCGCCCCAGGTGGCGCCTCCGGCGATCAGCCCGGCATATTTGCGCGCCAGGATCAGGTCGCGGAAGGAATAGGGCTCCGCGTCATGCTCGAACGCATCGAAGAGCGACAACAGGTCGAGATCGGCGCCGGACAGCCTGGACTGGTCGATCAGCGATTGGCGCGACAGCGAAGACGCCTCGGGCGCCTTCATCAGCCCGAGCAGCCGCAGGAAACCGTTCTCGCTCAAGAGAACGCGCCCGGCCGCGCGCTCGGCGCCAAGGCTGCGTTCGATCTCGCTATCGCTATCTTTGGTGAGTCCGGCCTTCGTCAGCAACAAGGTCCGTCCGAACACGACATGCGTGGTACGCCTGGTGACGCCGCGCCTGAGCTGGCCGTGCTGGCGCTCCACCTCGCGCGCGGCGAGCCTGAGCGGAAACGCCGCCAGCGCGCCGATCGTGCCGAAGACAGCGCCCGGAACGGCCGGTGCCGTCATTTCTTGCTCTTGCCGACCGCCTTGAGCAGGTTGGCCTTGAGCGGATTTTCAGGCGCACCACCCGCGGCCGCCTTCTTGGCGGCGGGCTTGGCAACCTCGTCGGCCTTGCTCTTCGACTTGGCCGGCGGCTTCGACTGCGACAGGCTCGCCTTCAGCGCGTCCATCAGGTTGATGACGTTGCCGCGTTCCGGTGCCGCCGCGATGATCGGCTTGTGGCCTTTCAGCTTTTCGCGGATCATCGACATCAGCGCGATCTCGTAGCGGTCCTCGTAATTCTTCGGATCGAAGGTGGTTTCCTTCTGCTTGATCAGCGCTTCGGCTAGCTGCAGCATTTCCGGGTCAGGCTTGCCGGCCGGAATGTTGCCGAAATACTCAGCCGTGCCGCGCACTTCGTTTGGGTTCCTCAACGTGCACACGAACATGCCGTTCTCGCGCGCGCCGATCGTCACCACGCGCTCGCGGCTGGACAGCACCAGCCGGGCGATGGCGAGCTTGCCGGACTTGCGCATGGCCTCGCGAAGCACCGCGAAGGTTTCCTCCGCCATCGCCCCGTCCGGCGCCATGTAATAGGGCGCGTCCTGGTAGATGACGTCGACCTCGTCCTCGTCGACGAAGGCCTCGATGTTCATCGTGTGGTTGGATTCGATACGCACCGCGTCGAGGTCGGCATCATCGATGATGATATACTGCTTGTCCTCGTACTCGTAGCCCTTAACCAGGTCCGCGCGTTCGACGAGCCCCAGTTCAGGGTCGACCGGCTTCATGTTGATGCGGTTGTGGGTCTTCTTGTGCAGCTGGTTGAACGAGATGCGTTCGCTGGCGCTGGTGGCGGGGTATAGCCGCACCGGACAGCTGACCAGACTGAGCTTGAGGTAACCTTTCCAACTTGCCCTGGGCGCCATGATGAACTCCTACGCGGCCATGCGCTGACAGTTAATTCGCAGCGCTTCGTCCGAAGGACGAACAAGGCTGCGCAAATCCTACACCGACCCCGCACAATACCGGCAAATCCCTGACGAAATCTTCCCGCCGGTTTTCGGGGCACGGGCGGAGAATAATTCAAATTGTCGGAAGCGTCGATGGAGTCGGTGTGGCGCTGGCCGTTAGCCTGGGCGGCCATGGCTTCGTCATCGTAGGGCGAAGCAAGGAGCGAAGCGGCGAAGACCCTATGATGACGAAGGAGAGGTCGGCAAATCCCGCGCGAACTCGTCGATGTCAGCCCACGGATCGCCGGACGTCTCCAAAAGCCCCGGCAGCGACGCATAATTCAAATCCTGCGGCGCATCGATCGCCTCCAGATCGCTCCAGCTCACCGGTGTCGAGGCCGGCAGGTTGGTGCGGGCGCGCAAGGAATAGGGCGCCGCCGAGGTGTGGCCGCGCGCGTTGCGGTGATAGTCGATGAAGATGCGCCGCTTGCGGTTTTCCTTGCCCATGGTGGTGGTGAAGGTGTCGGGCGCGGTGGCCGCCAGATGCGTTGACATGGCGCTGGTCGCCTGGTGCAGCTTCTTCCAGTTCTGCTTGCCCGTCACCGGAACGGTGATGTGGATGCCGCTGCCGCCGGAGGTTTTTGCGAACGGCACCAGCCCCAGCCCCTCCAGTTCGCCCTTGATGTGGACGGCGGCCTCCACCACCTCGCGCCAGGAAATCCCCTCGCCCGGGTCGAGGTCGAAGACGATCTGGTCGGGCTTGTCGAGGCTCGTGCGATGCGTGCCCCAGGTGTGGAACTCGACGACGCCGAACTGCGCCAGCGCCAGATAGCCTTTCGCGCCCTCGACCGAGAGATAGGACTTGGTCTCGCCCTCGGAATTGGTCGCCTGGAACGTCACCACCGAAGGCGGCATGCCGGTGAAGGCATGGCGCTGGAAGAAGCAGTCCTTGGGCAGGCCGGTTGGGCAGCGCACCAGCGACACCGGGCGGCCAAGGATATGCGGCAGCATGAAGTCGCCGACCAGCGCGTAATAGACGGCGATGTCGAGCTTGGTCGGGCCGGTCTTGCCGAACAGCCGCCGCGTCGGGTTTGTCACCCAGATCGTGGCAAGGTCGGCTTCGGCGATCAGCCGCTTGCGTTTTGCCGAAACCGGCGTCGACAGGCCGACGTCACGCAGACCCCGAAACACGCCGTGGCGCAGTGCATTGTCCGCGGTTCGGTTGGCAAAATGGATGCGCGCCGAAAACAGCGGCTTGACCCAGTGCATCTCGCGCATGATCTCGCGCGGCACGCCTTCCGGCGGCGTTGCGCCGGATGTTAGCGGCTCCAGCCGCGCCAGCAGATCAGCCGCGGTCCCGGCATCGAAGCCGGTGCCGACCTTGCCGCGATAGTGCAATTCACCGTCCACCCATTCGGCCATGCCGAGCGCGGCCAACCCCTCGGCCGCGGCCGAAGTGGTGTAGCCGGCGATGACGAAATCGTCCTTTTCGAGCGCCTTGGTCTTGGTCCAGCTCTTGCTGCGGCCGCTCTGATAGATCGCGGTGGCGCGCTTGGAGACCACGCCCTCCAGGCCGAGTTCCGTCACCTTGTCGTAAAGCCCCTGCCCCGAACCCTCGACATGGTCGGAGAACTGGATGGCGGAATTGGCGCCGAGCCCGCCAAGCAATTCGGCCAGCAGCGCCTTGCGCCGGATGAGCGGCACTTTCATCAGCTCCCAGCCGTCGAGATGCAGGAGATCAAAGGCGTAGAAGTGCAGCTTGCTGCCGGCGCCCTGCGCCAGCGCGTCCTGCAGCAGCGCAAAGCGGGAAATGCCCTTGGCGTCGAGCACGACGATCTCGCCGTCGATGATCGCCTCGCGGCACGGCAGCTTGGCGAACGCGCTGGCCAGGTCGCCGTAGCGCTTCGTCCAGTCGATGCCGCCACGCGTGATCAGCCGCACCTCCCCGTCGGAAACATGCGCCATAGTGCGGTAACCGTCGAATTTGATCTCATGCAGCCAGAGCTCGTTGGTATTCTCGGCAAGGCTTTCGCCCCCCGGCGGCTTCGGCACCTGGGTTGCCAGTTGCGGCTCGATACGGCTCAGCGCCGGCGCCTTGGCCGCGCCGGGCAGCTCGCCCGGCTTCAGCGACCCAGGCTTTGGCGCGGACTTCGCGGTCGGCTTCGGCGGCGCCACCAGCTCCTCGATGCGCAATCCGGATTTCACGCTTTCCGGTCGTGCTTCAAGGATGTTCAGCGCCGTGTCGGCGGCGAGATCGCGCTCCTTGAACAGCAGCCAGTTCTTCTTGTTCTCGTCCTCGCCGGGCTTGGGCTTCAGCCGGGTCAACATCCAGCCGCCATTGAGCTTTTCGCCGGCCAGCCGGAACTTGAAGGCGCCGGTGCGCAGGCTTTTGTCGATATCGTCCATCGGCGCCCAGGTGCCGGTGTCCCACACGATCATCGGCCCACCGCCATATTCCCCTTCGGGGATGACGCCCTCGAAATCGATATATTCGAGCGGATGGTCCTCGGTCTCCACCGCCAGTCTTTTGTCGGCGGGATTGAGCGAGGGTCCGCGCGGCACCGCCCAGCTTTTTAAGACATCGCCGACCTGCAGGCGCAGATCGTAGTGGTCGGCGGTGGCGTGGTGCTTGTGGATGACGAAGCGGTTGCCGTCTCCGGCCATCGACCCGCCAGCCGGCTCCGGCGTCTTCGAGAATTCGCGCTTGGCGCGATAGGTTTTGAGTTTAGAGGGCATGTCAAAGGCCGGCGGTCGAAAATAACAACCGCCTCGTTCCGTCGCGCCCTCCTCTGTCCTGCCGGACATCTCCCCCTCTAGGGGGGAGATCGACGGTTTCGCCGCCGGCTCGTCCCTTGCCACATCGGAAATTGGCGAAGCCCGTCGTGACGGCCAATCTCCCCACTAGAGGGGGAGATGTCCGGCAGGACAGAGGGGGGCGCCGTAGGGCGCTACGTTGGCACCACTCGCGATTTTTCACG
>NZ_JAIUGQ010000075.1:0-14654 GCF_020164715.1 Mesorhizobium sp. ESP7-2 | reverse complement strand
CAAGCGATCCGATCAAATCATCTTCAGCCAAAACCTTGCAAGCAGGGGGCCGTCCACATATGAGCACCGGCCTTCGCTGGCCGTAGCCTCAACTGCAACGACCATCACGAGTGCTACGGCCGGCGAAGGCCGGAAGCGCAGAAGTCGGCATCAAGCGGCCAGCTTCACGAATTTAGTGACGGGATTTTAAGCGCAGACGCGATTGCGGCCTTGCCTCTTGGCTTCGTAGAGCTGGCGGTCGGCGCGGCGATAGAACTCCTCCGCCGTTTCCTTGCGGTCCCAGACGGCAAGCCCGACGCTGGTCGTGATCTTGAGCCGGACATTGTTGCCGGAGAGGATCGACATGTTGGCGATCGCCTTGCGGATGCGCTCGGCGAATTTGGACAGAAGGTCCGCCTCCATATTGGGCGTGACAACCGCGAACTCCTCACCGCCCAGGCGCGCCACCACGTCGTGATAGCGTGTCATGTCCTTGAGGCAACTGGCGACCGCCCTGAGCACCTCGTCGCCGACATCGTGGCCATGCGTGTCGTTGACCTGCTTGAAATGGTCGAGATCGAGGATCATCAGCCCGACCGGCTTTTCGATGCGCCGGAACTCCTCGAGATATTCCTTCAGCGCGTCATCGAAATAGCGTCGGTTCTGCATGCCGGTCAGGCCGTCGGTCAGGGCGGCGTGCTCGAGCGTTTCGGAGCGGGCGCTGAGCGAAACCGTCATGGCGCGAAGTTTGCCTTCTTCCGTCGCCTGTTTGCGGATCAGCGGGTAGATGAAGAAGACGCCGAAAAACAGCGCGGTCGCAAGCAGCACGCCCGTCGCGAACAACAGCTTGTTGAGGTAGATGACCTTGTCCAGGCCCGACTGCGTATGGAGTTCCGGGGCAAAGGATCGCAAGAGCCCATAGGAGTGCAGCGTCACCAGGCCGGCAGCCAGGATCACGAAGATGAAGACGAAGAAAGCGGATTCCGCCTTGTGGAAACGCATCTGCTCCCCGATGGAAAAGTACCCCAGGACCTTATGGCATGGACCGGCTTACGGAGCGTTAATTCCGGCAACTTCGGCGGGAACCTTGCCCTCAAGATCAACTTTTCAAGTTGCATTAGCAACAAGTGTTTGGGTCGTGGTTTCGAAATTGTCATCGGGGCGCAATCTTCGCCATTCCGGCCCCAGCTGATGTCGAAACCAGGTCGCCTGCCGTTTGGCATACTGCCTGGTCGCGATCTTGGCGCGCTCGATCGCCTCGGGAAAGCTCGATTGCCCTGCCATTGCGGCCTGCAGCTCGCGAACCCCGATCGCCTTCATCGCCGGCAGGTCTGGATCCAGATGAAGGGCCGCAAGCTGCTTGACTTCCTCCAGCGCGCCCTTGTGCAGCATCCGGTCGAAACGTCTTTCGATGCGGTCGACCAGCGCCGCCCGATCCGGCTCGATGACCAGGAACTGAGCGCTGTGCCTGTCGATCAGCGGCCGGCCGCGCTCGGCCTGCCATTCGAGGATCGACCGGCCGGACGCGTCGAGCACCTCGAGCGCCCGCACGATGCGCTGGCTGTCGGTCGGCTTCAACTGCATGGCGGCTTTCGAATCCTCGCGCAGCAGGATGCCATGCAATTTGACCGCGCCGTGCTCCTTCAACTCATAGCGCCAGCGGTCGCGGATTCGCTGCGGAATGTCGGGCATTTCCGAAATACCCTCGGCCAGCGCGCGAAAATAAAGGCCTGTGCCGCCGACGAAGATTGGCCGCCGCGAGAACGCTCCGTCAGGCCGTTCGAAGAACGTGCCGTCATCGATGAGTTTCATCACGTCGCGCAGCCAGGCACCGGTCGAGTAGGCGAAGCTGGGATGCACATGCCCGTAGAGAAAATGCGGCGCTCGTGCGAGCTCGGTCGCCTCCGGCCGGGCGGTCAGAACGTCGAGAACCGAATAGCCCTGCATGGAATCGGTGTTGACGATGACGCCGCCTGTGCGTTCGGCCAGTTCGAGCGCCAGCGCCGACTTGCCGCTGGCGGTTGGCCCGGCTATCAGGATCGCGTTCTTCACGCGGCCTTTGCCCGCATCCGTCCCGGAATTCTCGATGCCGCTCATTGCCACGCTTGTTTCCCATCCCGCTGACCGCGCTCTGTCGCCGTCGCTTGCGAATATGGCCTCACGGTCGGTGGGCGCAAGCGCTGTCATCTGGCTGGCCGAGGGGATTGCCTGCGATCTTGCCTTGCCGCCAGTGGCGCAGGCTGATGAAACGATTGCAAACCTTCGTGCCGCATTGGCCGTCGAGCCCATCGACGTGGTCGTCCAGCAGGCCGAAACACGTCGCAAGAAAATCCTTCTCGCCGACATGGATTCGACCATGATCGACCAGGAGTGCATCGACGAACTGGCCGACGAGATCGGCGTCAAGGATCACGTGGCCGCCATCACCGCGCGATCGATGAATGGCGAGATCGCCTTCGAGCCGGCGCTGCGCGAGCGCGTGGCACTGCTCAAGGGTCTCGATGCCGCCGTGGTCGAGCATATCGTCGCCAATCGGCTGACGCTGGCTTCGGGCGGCCGCGCGCTGGTCCAGACCATGCGCGCCAACGGCGCCTGGACGGCGCTCGTCTCGGGCGGCTTCGAGGTGTTCACCACGCGCATCGCTGCGATGCTTGGCTTTCAGGAAAACCGCGCCAACAGCCTGCTCGACCAGGATGGACGCTTCACCGGGCTGGTCGGCGAGCCGATCCTCGGCCGCGCCGCCAAGGCCGAGGCGCTGCTCGAAATCTGTGCGCGCCTTGGCCTGACGCCGGCCGATGCCATCGCCGTCGGCGACGGCGCCAACGATCTCGACATGATCCGCCTGGCCGGCACCGGTGTCGCGCTCCATGCCAAGCCTAGCGTCGCGGCGCAGGCAAAAGTCCGGATCGACCATGCCGACCTAACCGCGCTGCTCTATCTGCAGGGCTACAGGAAGGAAGAATTCGTGCAATGAAACCAATCCGTACCGAACGCCTGATCCTGCGCAATTGGGAGGATCGCGACCGCGAATTGTTCCATCGCATCAATTCCGACGAACGCGTGATGGAGTTCTTTCCGTTCCGCCGCGTCCGCGCTACCGCCGACGCCATGATGGATGAGTTCCGATCCTGGATCGCCGAGGACGGCTATGGTTTTGCCGCCGCCGAGATCGCGGCCACCGGCGACTGCATCGGCTTCGTCGGCCTCCTCGAAACCGATCATGTACCCTCCCTGCCGGCCGGCACGATCGAGATCGGCTGGCGGCTGGCACCGGAATACTGGGGCAAGGGCTACGTCACCGAGGCGGCGGAGGCCTGGCTCGCCTACGGCTTCGAGACGCTGGGCGTCAACGAGATCGTCTCCTTCGCCGTGGCCGACAATCATCGCTCCACCGCCGTCATGAAACGCCTCGGCATGAGCGCCGACCCGACCAGCGACTTCGACCATCCCGACATTCCCGACAGCCACCCCGCGCTCAAGCGGCATGTGTTGTACCGGCTGTCTCGCCAAGATTGGCAGGCGAGAAAAAGGGCGGCTCCCTAACCGCCCCTTCCATCAAAATCAGATTTTTGCAGGCCCTACCGGATCAATCCATCCGGATCGTCACGAATCTGAGCTCACCGGTCTTCGAAGCCAGCATCAGCAGCGCGTTCTTGCGCCCCTGCTCCTTCAGGGCGCCAATCCGGTCCATGACGTCCTTGGGCGTGGCGACCGATTCCTGCGCGATCTCGGTGATCACTTCGCCCGGCTGGATACCGCGTTCGGCGGCGGCGGAGTCCTTGGCAACATCGGTGATGACGACGCCGGAGACATCGCCGGCGATGCTGAACTTCTTGCGCGTCTCGTCGTTGAGTTCGCCGACCGTCATGCCGAGCACCGCGGCAGTCGAGACGGCCGGAGCCTTGTCGCCGCCCTTGTTCTGGTCGGTGTTGCCATTCTCGCCGCTGGCGAGCTTCTCGCCATCCTCGAGCCGCCCGAGAGTCACCTTCACCGTCTGCTCGACGCCCTTGCGCACGATCAGCACATCGACGGCCTTGCCGACGGGGCTTTCAGCGACGACGCGCGGCAGGTCGCGCATTTCATGGATGTCCTTGCCGTCGAACTTGATGATGACGTCGCCGGCCTGGATGGTGCCGTTGTCGACAGGCCCGCCCTTGATGACGCCGGCCACCAGCGCGCCCTTGGCGGTCGTCATGCCGAGGCTTTCCGCGATGTCGTCGGTCACCGGCTGGATACGCACGCCGAGCCAGCCGCGCCGCGTCTCGCCATATTGGCGCAACTGCTCGACGACGCCCGCGGCGAGTTGCGAGGGAATGGAGAAACCGATGCCGATCGAGCCGCCGGACGGCGAAATGATCGCGGTGTTCATGCCGATGACCTCGCCGGCGCTGTTGAACAGCGGTCCGCCCGAATTGCCGCGGTTGATCGCCGCGTCGGTCTGGATGAAATCGTCATAGGGACCGGAATTGATGTCGCGGTTGCGCGCCGAGACGATGCCGACCGTGACCGTGCCGCCGAGGCCGAACGGATTGCCGACCGCCATCACCCAGTCGCCGACGCGCATCTTGGTGGAATCGCCGAATTTCACCGCCGTCAGCTTGTGGCCTTTCGGATCGACTTTCAGCACCGCGACGTCGGTCTTGGTGTCGGTGCCGACCAGGGTAGCCTTCAAGGTCACGCCATCGGAAAAATTGACCTCGATGTCGTCGGCATCGGCGATCACGTGGTTGTTGGTGACGACGATCCCTTGCTCGGCGTCGATGACGAAACCCGAACCGAGCGATTGCACCTTCTGCGACCCATTGTCCTTGTTGCCGCCGCGGTTCTTGAAGAAGTCATCGAAGAAATCCTGGAACGGCGAGCCTTCGGGCAGCTGCGGCATCGGCACGGCGCCCGGACCTTCGGTGCCCTTCACCGTCTGCGAGGTCGAGATGTTGACCACCGCGCCGAGCACGCCTTCTGCCAGGTCGGCCACCGAGGCAGGTCCATCGGCGGCGAATGTCGGCGTCACGAAGGACGGAACGGCGGCGGTGCCCAGGAGAAGCGCTGCCGCGCCGGCGACCAACGTCCGTCGAGCGGCGCGCAAAAGGGTGTTGGATGTCATCGAGAAGCCTCCCGGCATTTCTGAAAGAGAAAAGCGCTTCGACGAAAACGCCGTGTTGCGCCATGATGGCAAGAAATACGGCACGTTTGCGGCTATGGCTATCGGCAGAGTGTAAATCGAGCGTTATTCCGCAAACCGCCCGCCTCTACCCGCCTCGGATCAGCCAGACGACGCCGACACCGAAGGCGATCGCCACCAGCCCGCCAATCCGCAGTGCATTCTCCGGCATCGACAGCACTTCGCCCGCGAGTTTCCTCGCAAAGCCGGGGAAGCCGCCGTAGACCAGGCCCTCTATGACGAGGACCAGGCCTATCGCCGCGAAGAAATCCTGCACCGGCCTTTACTGGCCGGTGCTGGGTTGTGTCGTCGGCGCGGCAGGTGCCGTCGTCGGCGCAGCAGGTGCCGCAGCTGGCGCGGCGGGGGCCGGCGGCTTCGCCGGCCCTTCCTTGCCGTCGGGATCGCGGAAGAAGCGGAAGAACTCCGAGCTCGGCGACAGCACCATCGTCGTCCCGGTGTTATCCAGCGCGGTGCCATAGGCGTTCATCGACCGGTAGAAGTCGAAGAAGGCCGGATCACGCTGATAGGCTCCCGCGAAGGTGGCGCTGCGCTGGGCTTCGCCCTCGCCGCGCAGGATCTCGGACTCCTTCCGCGCTTCGGCAACGATCTCGACCACTTCACGATCGGCGCGCGCGGTGATGCGCTGTGCCGCTTCGTTGCCGCGTGCCCTCAGCCGCGCAGCCTCCGCCAGGCGTTCCGCCTTCATGCGGTCGTAGGTCTGCTGCGAGACTTCGGCCGTCAGATCGGTGCGGCGGATGCGGACGTCCTCGATCTGCAAGCCGAGCGACGTGGCGTCGGGCCTGAGCTGATCGCGAACTTCGCGCATCATCACGGCACGCTCTTCGGAGAGCGCGGCCTCGAAATCGCGCAGACCGTAGACGCGGCGCAAGGCAGCGTCGAGACGCGTCCTGAGCCGCGCTTCAGCCAGTTCGATCTGACCGGACACCGCCGCACGGAAGACGCGCGGATCCGAGATGCGGTAGGCGATGAAAGCATCGACCTCGTAGAACTTGCCGCCCGAAACCTGGACGCGGATGTTGTCGAGGTCGAAGCGCAGCACCCTGTTCTCGATCAGCTGCACCGTGTCGGCGTCGAAGAACGAGAACGGCGCCTTGAAGTAGATGCCTGGCTCGCTCTTGACGTCGACGATCTCGCCGAAGCGCAGCACCAGCGCCTGCTGGCGCGCATTGACCACGAAGACCGAGGAATAGATCAGGAACAGGATGACCGCCACTACGACGACGAAGATGGGAAGACGGTTGGCCATCACTGGGTACCTCCCGTTTTCGCAGCGGGCGCAGCAGGCGCCGGCGGTTTCGGCTGCAATGCGGGCAGCGGCAGATAGGGCACGACACCTTGTCCGTTGCCCTGTTCGACGATGACCTTGCTCGAGTCCTTCAGAACCCTCTCCATGGTTTCCAGATAAAGGCGTTTGCGCGTGACATCCGGTGCTTTGACATATTCGTCATAGACCGAGATGAAGCGCTGGGCCTCACCTTCGGCTTCCTGCACCACACGGTTCTTGTAGGCGGCCGCGTCTTCGCGGACCTGGGCCGCCTCGCCACGCGCCTGGCCGAGCTTCTGGTTGGAATACTGATTGGCCTGCTCGACGAACTTGTCCTCGTCCTGCTCGGCGCGCTGCACCTCGTCGAACGCGTCCGCAACCTCGCGTGGCGGTGCCGCATCCTCGATGGAGACGGCATTGACCTGTAGGCCGGCCTTGTAGCCGTCCAGCGTCGTCTGGATGATCTCGCGCACTGAGGCGGCAATGCCCTGGCGGTCGTCGCGGAAAATGTCCTGCGCCGGCCGGCGGCCGACGGCTTCGCGCATGGCGCTTTCGGCAACCTGCCTCAGCATGCCGTCCGGGTCGGAGACATCGAACAGGTAAGCGCGGGGATCGGAGACCTGATAGGCAACCGAAAACTGTACATTGACGATGTTCTGGTCGCCCGAAAGCATCAGGCCGTTGCCGCTGGTATTGCCACCGCCAATGTCTACGAGCTGCTCTGAAATCTTGGCCGTCTCGACGGTCTCGAGCGGCCACCAGTGGAAGTGCAGGCCTGGCTGGGAAAGCTGGGCCTTCGGCTTGCCGAAGCGCAGTTCGACCGCGACCTCGTCGGGCTGCACGGTATAGACCGCCTGGAAGGCCCACAAAACGACCAGCACCGCGGCGATCAGCCCGAACACGGCCGGACTGGCGCCACCGCCGCCGGGCAGCACGCGCCTCAGCCGATCCTGGCCACGGCGAATGATGTCTTCGAGGTCGGGAGGCGACCCCTGCGGGCCGCTCGGCCCCTTGGGTCCCTGCCCCCAGGGTCCCTGATTGTTGCCGCCGCCACCCCACGGGCCGCCGCCTCCGCCACCTTTGTCGTTCCAGGGCATGAATGTCCTTTCGCTTGGAATTCCCTCAAACGCCGCAGTTACGGCGCAAATCCAGTGTCGTTCTTCTATAGGGACGCCACGGCACGCTTTCAACGCGATGCCTGTCGACTTCATCCGTTTTGGGCCGGTAGCGACCCTTTGTCGTCCTACAATTGCGTTTTTGCCTTCAAACCATCTCGCGGCGGCGCTCGTAAACCGTATAGCGCGTCGCGTGGCTGTCCTTTTCTCCTGATGGAACCTCCTGCGAACCGACCACGTGCCATGTATCAGGGTCGATCGGCGGGAAATGCGCATCGCCGTCGACGGCGGCCAGCACATGGGTGACGTGCAGACGGTCGGCCAGCGGCAGCGCCTGGGCATAGATCTCGCCGCCGCCGATGATGCAGACCTCGTCGACGCCTATCATGCAGCGTCCGCGCACGGTGGCCAGTTGGATCGCGGCTTCCAGAGTATGTGCCACCTCGACGCCCTCGGCGCGCCAGGCCTTGTCGCGCGTAACGACGATGTTCAGCCTGCCCGGCAGCGGCCGGCCTATGCCTTCATAGGTTTTGCGGCCCATGATGATCGGCTTGCCCATCGTATCGGCCTTGAAGCGCTTGAGGTCGGTGGAGAGCCGCCAAGGCAACCCGCCGTCCCGCCCGATCACGCCGTTCTCGGCAATGGCGACATAGATCGCGACATGCATCAGTTTGCGTCCCCGCCATTGCTGTCAGATGGTTCGAGCAGGAGGATGTCGATATCGTGCTCGGGATAGAAATCGTGCGCCGTCATCTCGAAACTCGTCGGCCCGACCTTTTTGACGTTGTCGCCGCAGAACGAGACCAGGGCTTTCGGATTGCCCTTGTCGACGGTCAGCTTGAACTTGCCGATGGTGCCCGCCGCCCAGTTGCCGCCGGTGGTCAGGATATAGGCGATGCGGCTTTCGTAGAATTTGGGATAACCGTCCGGATTGGCCTTCGCCGCCTTGCGCACCGCATTCTCGAAGGTGTCGTCCATGCAGTAGCGGGTCTTGTAGGCTGCGTATGAGCCCTGGAACTGGCCCTCATTGAAAAAGCTCACCGACGACGTGCCGCCGACACTCGGCTTGTAGCGGTGCGAGCCGTGAACGTCCTTGTTGGCCGGAAAAGTCGAGCGCCACCAATAGGTCGAGCGCAATTGCCAGAACGGCGCATAGCCGGGTTTTTGCCCACTCTCGGTTTCCGGATCCTCGATGATGATGCCGCGGTCGACCCAGTCGTCAGCCACCGTTTGCGGCAGTTTCGCGAGCGTCGCCTTGGCGGCGTCGCCGAACGGATTGAAGGGCACGTTTTGCGCCTTCAAATCGGCGCTGATATCGATGCCGAGCGCGAACACCTTCTGCTCGAGTTGCGGCTTTGCCGGCGCGCCGTCGATCGTCACCTCGAAGCCGAGGAAATTATCGCTCTGGTTTTCGGGGATCGCCGGCATCTCTTCGGGATCGCCCGAAATGTCAGGCATCGGGAAGGCGACGATCGCCTCGACATCCTTGTCGGTGTTGTTGTGGAAGACGTAGTCCACCGTCACCTTTTCGGGCGAGATGAAAAGATCCTCGCTTTGCATCGCCACGGCATCGCTGCGCGACAGGATCAGGCCGCCGGTGCCAAGCTCGGCAACCGAATCATTGGCGATTGCAGGTGCCGCCGACAGGGCCAGCACGGTGGTCAGAACATATCGCAGCATTGAAAGCCTCCTCGGCGAGAATGCCCGCGGGACCCTAGCCGTTTCAACGCGGCGTTTCAAAGTCCTTCCGCGTCAGTGTTCACGCATGCGGTCTGGACACGCGTGCGGTCTGGACACGCGTGCGGTCTGGACACGCGTGCGGTCTGGACTAACAGGTTACGATCGGGCAGGACTTCGCGCCATGCGCAAGCTTCTCGTCATCGGCATCGGCGCCGGCAATCCCGACCACATGACCGTCCAGGCCATATCAGGCCTGAACCGGGCGGACGTCCTGTTTATTCCCGACAAGGGCGCCGACAAGACCGACCTAGCCAACCTGCGGCGCGAAATCTGCGACCGCTTCGTCACCAACCCGACCTCACGCCGGGTCGGGTTCGACGTGCCGGTGCGCGCCGAACCAACGTCTTCCTATCGCTCGACCGTCGACGACTGGCACGAAGCCATCGCCGTCATTTACGAGGGACTGATCCGCGACGAGATTGCCGCCGATGGTTGCGGCGCCTTCCTGATATGGGGTGATCCCTCGCTCTACGACAGCGCGTTGCGCATCCTCGAGCGCGTGCGCCTGAGGGGCCATGTCGCCTTCGAACTGGAAGTCATCCCCGGCATAACGGCCATCCAGGCCCTGGCCGCCAGCCACAAAACGGCGCTGAACCGCATCGGCGATCCCGTGCTGATCACCACCGGCCGCCGCCTGGCCGAGAAAGGCATGCCGGACAATGCCGGCAGCGCCGTCGTCATGCTCGACGGCAAATGCGCCTTCAACACGCTCGCGGACAAGAACCTTTTCATCCAATGGGGCGCCTATCTCGGCACGCCGGACGAGATCATCATCTCCGGCCGCCTCGGCGATGTCGGCGCCGAGATCGAAAAGCGCCGCGACGAAGCCCGCCGGGAAAAAGGCTGGATCATGGACACGTATTTGCTGCGGAAGCCGGAAGAATAGGCAGTAGGCAGTAGGGAAGAACACTAGACGCGCGTCAGATATGATTCGGAACAAAGATCTCTGCCGGCCAGAAATTGGACTAGGTGCCCTACTGCCTACTGCCTATTCCCTTACTCCCCTACCCCGCTTCAATCTCCGCCTGCAACGCATCCATATGAGTCGCTGCCGCGGCGGTCGCTGCGCGCTCGATGGCGCGAAAACGGCTGACCACCGCCAGGCCGACCGTCGTCAGTTGCGCGCCGCCGCCCTTGTGGCCTCCGGTTTGCGCCGAGACCAGCGGCTTGCCGAACACCCGGTTCATGTCCTCGACCAGATCCCAGGCGTGCTTGTAGGACATCTCCATGCCGCGCGCGGCTGCCGAGATCGAACCGAAGGTGGCGATGTGCTCCAGAAGCTCGACCTTGCCAGGGCCTATCCGTCCGTCCGGATCGAGATTTATCCGCAAGCTCAGCGACGGCATCTTTGCTCCTCCGCGATCGCTTCAGCTTAGGCGACCGTTATTCCAAAACAATATAGCGGCGATCACCGCTGCTGTCAGCCGTCGACCACGAGCGGCAAGCCGGCGCCGGTGTTCGCTCGGTCGAAGCTCACGGTCTTCACCACCGCAAAGACCTTGCCGCCGAGCCGCAGCTCAAGCACCTGCCGCGACTGTTCCGTGATGCGGGCCAGCACGGTTGCGCCGTTGCAGTCGATGCCGACTTCGACCGCTGGGCCCTCGCCCGGGCTGATCGCGACGACCGTGCCGGGCAGGATGTTGAGCGCGCTGAGGCCGGTCGGTTTCTCCGTCGCGATCATCACGTCGCGAGCGCGAATGCGGACACGCACGGGAGCCCCGGGCTTCATTGCAAGGCGCGGGACGCGGATCTCGCCGGCGGCCGAGCCGAGCACGGTCATGCCGAAAGTCTCGTCGTGACGCAGCACCGTGGTGTCCAGCACGGCGCCACCCTCGCCGCGCTCTTCGGCTGGCAACAGGTCGAGCCTTCGCATGACAGCCTCGGTCGGGCCGCTGGCGGTGACCTTGCCCTGCGCCAGCATCACCACGTCGCTGGCCAGCCGCGCCACCTCGGCAACCGAATGGCTGACATAGACGATCGGGATCTTCGTTTCGTCGCGCAGCCGTTCGATATAGGGCAGGATCTCAGCCTTGCGCGCTTCGTCGAGCGAGGCCAGCGGCTCGTCCATGAGCAGTAGCCTCGGGCTGGCAAGCAATGCCCTGCCGATCGCCACGCGCTGTTTCTCGCCGCCCGAGAGCTTTGCCGGTCGCCGCCCGAGCAACGGGCCGATGCCGAGCAGTTCGACAACACTGTCCATGTCCGCGTAGCGTTCCGCCGCCGGCGTGAACCAACGGCCGTAGTGCAGATTGCTCTTCACGCTCATATGCGGAAACAGGCGCGCATCCTGGAACACCATGCCGATGCGGCGCTTGTGCCTTGGCACGAAAATGCCGGCACCGGTGTCGACAAGCACCCGGCCGTCGACCTCGATGCGTCCCTTGTCCGGCCGGATCAGTCCCGCGATCATGTTGATCAGCGTCGTCTTGCCGGAACCCGACGGCCCGAACAGCGCCGTCAGCCGTCCGGCGCTCTCGAAGTGGGCGTCGATGGCGAAATCGCCAAGCCGGTGGCTAATGTCGACACGGACGCTCATTCGATGTCCATCCGCCGCCCGACCCGCCGCGCCAGCACTTCCGAGGCGACCAGTGCCGCCATCGAGATGACGATGGAAATCAGCGTCAGCCGCAGCGCCCCTTCATCGCCGCCCGGCACCTGGGTAAAGGTGTAGATCGCCGTCGGCAGCGTCTGCGTCTCACCAGGAATGTTGGAGACAAAAGTGATCGTCGCGCCGAACTCGCCCATCGCCTTGGCGAAGGCCAGGATGGCGCCGGCGATCAGCCCGGGCAGGATCAGCGGCAGCGTAATGGTGCCGAACACCCACAAAGGGTTGGCTCCGAGCGTTCCCGCGGCCGCCTCCATCTTTCGGTCCACCGCCTCGATCGACAGCCGGATCGCGCGCACCATCAGGGGAAAGCCCATGACACCGCAGGCGAGCGCCGCACCCGTCCAACGGAACGAGAAGACGATGCCGAAATGTTCGGCGAGGAATGCGCCGGCCGGGCCGCGCCTGCCGAAAGTCAAAAGCAAGAGATAACCGGTCACCACGGGGGGCAGGATCAGCGGCAGATGCACCAGCCCGTTGAGCAGTGTCTTGCCCCAGAATTCCCCCCGGGCAAGCAGCAGCGCGATCGCTATGCCCGGCGGCAGGCTGGCGAGCATCGCGGCCGTCGCCACCTTGATCGACAGCCGGACCGCATTCCATTCGTCGGGAGTGAGGTCCAGCAGCCAGGTCATCTCGCGGTATCGGGGCCTTTCGAACTCAGTTGCTCGGCGTGAGCACGGTAAAACCCTGTTCCCTGAAGAGCGCACCTGCCTTGGCGGATTGCAGGCACTTCAGGAAGGCTGGCGTATCCTTGTCCTTCGAATCGGCGGTCTGGGCAACCGGATAGATGATCGGCGGATGCGAATCCTCGGGGAAGGTGCCGACCACCTTGACGCCCTTTTCGGCGTGCGCGTCGGTGGCATAGACGATGCCGAGGGCCGCTTCGCCGGTTGAAACCAGCTTGAGCGCCGCACGGACATTTTCGGCCTGCGCCACCTTGCCCTCGACCGAGGACCAGACGCCGAGCGATTCCAGCGCCGCCTTGCCGTACTTGCCGGCCGGCACCGCCTTGAAGTCGCCCATGGCGAGCTTGCCGTCGCCGACTAGCCTGGCGAGGTCGAAGCCCTTCTCGATCTTGGCTTCGACCGTCGAATCCTTCGGCGCCACCAGCACGATCTCGTTGCCGAGCAACTTCACTTCCGTATCGGGCTTGGTCAGCTTTTTGTCGGAGAGATATTTCATCCAGTCGAGGTCGGCCGAGATGAAGACGTCGGCCGGCGCCCCGCCCTCGATCTGCTTGGCCAGCGCCGAACTAGCAGCATAGGAGACGGTCGCGGCCCCGCCGACATCGGCCTCGCAGGCCTTGTTCACCGCGTCGAGCGCGTCCTTGAGGCTGGCTGCCGCGAACACCACGACCTTGCCTTCCGCGTGCGCTACCGGCGTTGCTGCCATCAACGTCGCCGCAAAACCGCCAATGGCGATCGCTTTCAACCCGAAACCTCTGCGCGTCATCGAAAACTCTCCCTGGGTCTGAAATCCGGTCGGCTCAAGCCTCCAACCGATATATCCGCATGGATATAACAAGGGAAGGCCTGCGCTGCTGGAACTCATCTGGTCGAGTGAGGCTCGTGGACGTCCTCAACGGAACGATCACCGAAATCGTCAAGGGAGCCACCTCCTCGCATGTCAGAATCGACATCGACGGCGGCGCCATCGTCACCGCCTCGATCACCAACGAAGCCGTCGCCGACCTCGAGCTCGAAAAGGGCAAGCAGGCCTATGCCGTGGTCAAGGCTTCGGACGTGATGGTCGGCATCGACTGAAAAGCCGCGGCTCAGACCGCGATGGGCGCCTTGATCGACGCATCGGCGACATAGTTTTCCAGCCGGAAATCCTCGAAGCGGAAGGCAAACAGGTCCTTCACCTCTGGGTTGATCCACATCGTCGGCAAAGCCCTCGGCGTGCGCTGCAATTGTTCGCGCGCCTGCTCGAAATGGTTGGAGTAGAGATGCGCGTCGCCGAGCGTGTGGACGAAATCGCCCGGCTTCAGCCCGGTCACCTGCGCCACCATCAGCGTCAGCAGCGCGTAGGACGCGATGTTGAACGGCACGCCGAGGAAGATGTCGGCGGAGCGCTGGTAGAGCTGGCAGGAAAGCCGGCCCTCGGACACGTAGAACTGGAACAGGCAGTGGCAAGGCGGCAGCGCCATGGCTTCCACCTCGGCGGGATTCCAGGCCGAGACGATCAGCCGCCGGGATTGAGGATTGCGGCGGATCTCCTTGAGAAGATTGGCGATCTGGTCGATCGAGCCGCCGTGGCCATCCGGCCAGGACCGCCACTGCTTGCCATAGACCGGACCGAGGTCGCCATTCTCGTCGGCCCATTCATCCCAGATCGAAACGCCGTGATCGGTCAGGTATTTGATGTTGGTGTCGCCGGCCAGGAACCATAGGAGTTCATGGATGATCGACTTCAGGTGCAGCTTCTTGGTGGTGGTGACCGGAAAGCCGCGCGCCAGATCGAAACGCATCTGGTAGCCGAAGACGGAGCGCGTACCAGTGCCGGTGCGGTCGCCGCGATCGGCGCCGTTTTCCAGCACATGCTGCAAGAGGTCGAGATATTGGCGCATCGGTTCCGGGCTCGATTCGAGAGTGTGGGTATTATAGCTGCCGGGCGGGCTGCCGAACACACCAAAAGGGGATGAGGCGTCGCTTGCCCCCATCACTCTTCAAAGGTTAGCGCTGCCCCTCACCTGCCTGCCGGTGTCCAGCGGATAGATGGGTAACAGAATGAACCGGATACATAGGTAACAGTTTTCTCCCCCTAAGATGC
>NZ_JAIUGQ010000074.1:0-14966 GCF_020164715.1 Mesorhizobium sp. ESP7-2 | reverse complement strand
GCTCCAGCATGAAGGTTGAATCAGAACCGCAGTGATTTGGGAATCCCACGACTCCCATAAATCTCATCCCGCTCTAATGCGCCGCGCCGAGCTCCTTCACGCGCTTCTCATGCATCTTCAGCGTCGGCAGCGTCTTCTTGGCGAATTCCTTCAGCGCGGGGTCGTCGCCCGATTTCGCGTAGGTGCTGAACAGGGCGACCGCCTGCTTGTGGGCCTCGGTCTGCATCATGATGTATTTCTGGTCGAAGTCCTTGCCCGTGGCGCCTTTCAGCTGGTCCAGCATCTGCTGGTCCTTGGGCTGCAGCGCGGGTCCGGCCGGCTTGATCGAGGCGGTGGTCTGCCCCTTGCTCAGCGCCTGCTTGAAGTCCTCGCCGGCCTTGGTGTGGTCCTTGATCATCTGGCCGGCAAAGGCCTTGACGTCCGCCGAGGCGGACTTCTGTTCGGCCAGCCTGCTCGACTGGATCTCGAATTCATTGGCGCTGGGCACGGTGCTGACAAAGGCCGGGGTGTCGACCTTGCTATCGGGCAACATGGGCGTGACCGCGTTCGAGTTGGTGCCGTTCGTCTGCGCAAAGGCGGCGGGCGCGACGGCGGTCAGCGCGACGGCGGCCACGGTCAGGAGCATTTTCATCTGGCATCTCCGATCGGAATGGTTCCCTCGGGATTCCAACGTCGCAGATGCGGCGAGGTTGCCAGCCGCGTCCCTTCTCCTCGCGCAGGAAGAAGGGGAAGCACCCTTGGATTGCAGCGTGGTCTCTCCCTACGGTCGACGAGGCCCCAGCAGAAAGGCTGTCATCGTCGCGCTCACGCACGCCATCGCCAACAACGCAACGACGCCCGAGGATCTGGACCCTCGGCGAATTGAAACAAGCTTGTCTGCAGCGGGAGCATTTTGAACCAACCCGACCAAGTCGGACCTGCTCCCATGTCGAACGGAATAGGCGCGGGTCAATTCTGCACCGAGCAGAAAGATTTCCGATGAATAATAGACCCAGAGCAGCATGACGAGCAGCCCTCCGGCCGCACCATATGAGGATGCGATCGCACTTGTGCCGATATACCAACCGATCAGCGACTTCCCCAGTGTGAACAGGGCGGCGGTTATGACAGCACCGATCCCGACATCCCGCCATTCCAAGGCACGGTCCGGCAGGACCTTGTAGATCGCGGCAAACATCACGGAGATCAGGGAAAAGGAAATCAAGGTGTTGATCGCGCTGAGGACAAATTCGCCGAACGGCAAATGAGCGCTGATTACGTTGCCCAGGGCAGAGATCGCCGCGCTCGCCACCAAAGATACCAGCAACATAAAGCCGAGGGCGGCGACTAGGCCGAGACTTGCCGCACGCGCGCGCAAGAGACGCGACAGCGAACTCCCTTTCGCTTCAACCTTCCATATTGCATTCAGGGCCTGCTGCATCTCGCCAAACACCGCAGAGGCGGTGACGAGCAAAGTGACCACGCCGATGATGGCCGCCAGGGTCCCCGATGATTTGCTGGATGCCCCTTCGAGCGCTGCCTGAAGGAGCGCCGCACTTTCTGAACCCATCAGCCCTGATATCTGAGCAGACAAAGCCACCTGTGCCGCGTCATGACCAAATGCGATGCCAACTATCGCGACGACAATTATTAGAATCGGGGCCAGCGACGTGGCGGCATAAAAGGCCATCGCCGCGCCATGACTAAGGGCATTGTCGTCGACAAAGCCAACCACGCTTTCTCGCACCAGGTCCCATAGGTTTTTAAGTGTGGATCGCACTTCGAATCCATGAAAGGGGTCGCAAGCCGTCTCCTATCAATGCAGCCGATCTTCCAATGTTCCGGCCGACTTGAGCGAGAGCTTCACCAGCAGAAAAGCCATTCCGAACCGAAACTCAGCGACTGAAGCTGAAACGCCCAGATGTCAGTGACAACAGGAATCGCCATACTGCAGCTGCTCATGCCAATCCGGCCGGCCCTCCGGGGTGAAATCCATCAGGTTCCACAGGATCTCGCAGGTGCCGATGGCGCGCGGGTCTTGGCCGGGCTCGGTCGGCGCGAAGCCGAGTTCGGACGACCAGAAATGCCTGATGCCGTCGGCATCGCGGTGGAACACCTGAAGCAGCGGGATCTGCGCGCCGTCGGCATCCTCGGCGTTGTAGTCGCGCTTGAAGCTGTTGTTAGCCGAAGACACCAGCCGCATGTTGCGCCACGCCCGATCGCGGCCGAGCGTGACGAGGTTTTCGAGCGCCGTCTTGGCGACGACGGCGAAGTTGAAGCCGGCCGCCTCGAGATGGCCGACCGCGCCGTCGAACTGGTCGAGCAGCGCCGTGCAGGACGGGCATGGCTGGTCCGGCCGCGCGAGCTTCGCCGTGCCGCCGCTGGTCGCCACGTCGCGCGTCTCCTGCGGGTGGCGCGGAAACATCATCTGATAGAGGATCAGCGTATCCTTGCCGGGCGCGAACAGCTCCGACAGTTTTATCTCTGCGGTCTTGCCGGAGATATCCAGCGCCTCGAACACATAATCCTGCGGCACCGGCCCGCCCGGGGGCAGCGTGCGCCGCGCCTCGGCCACTGCTTCCATGGCGCGGCGCAGCTCGATTTCCTTCTTCAGCAGCTTTTCGCGTGCGGTGCGGTATCTGGCGGATTCGTTGGGAAAGGTGATCATGGTCGGCTCCTTCAGTCGTCGCGCCGGCGTCCCGGCGCGGATGCTCTGCGACCCAAGGACGTTTCACCGCGGTCGGTTCCGACATTTTTCGCACCCGGCGCGCCGATCACGAGCCGGGCTTCGAAAGGAGCGGATGAAGGCTATTGCGCCGTTGGCACCGGGCAGTTCAATTCGCCTTCGGGGCAATTGAGATAGGTCTGGAAATCCTTCAGCCGGCCATTGGTGAGCGACGTCTGGCAATTGGCGACGACCATCGGATAGACGGTGCCCGCCGTGTCGATCGGGCCGCCCTGGAACTTGCATTCAGCGTCGCGGAAAGCGACCCAGGCGCGCTGCGCATCGACCAGCAATTTCCTGGACGCCGCATTGTCCTTCAGCCGGTCCATGATCTGCTTGTAGGCATCGTTGAGCTTCTTGTCGGCCGCGCCGAAATCCTTGCCGGCGCACTGGTTCATTGTCGCCTGGTCCTGCGCATTGGCGCAGTCGGCGGCGCGCGCGGTGCCTACGAAGTGCGGGGCGGCAAGGATCAGCGTGGCAAGGCTGGAGAGCAGAAGCCGCATGATGTTTCCTCCGGTTTCAACAAGCCCCTGCGGAGACGAAGCTTAGCGGCCGGCTGCATGCTGGCAAGATGTCGCCTGCCGCCTTGGTGGACAGTTTGTTTATCCGAAGCGAAGCCCATCACCCCTTGACCCCGCCGGCGGTGAGGCCGGAGACGATCTTGCGCTGGAAGATCAGCACCAGCACCACCAGCGGCACCGTGACGATCACCGAGGCGGCCATGATGTTGCCCCACGGAATCTCGAACTGCGAATTGCCCGAAAGCAGCGCGATTGCCACCGGCACGGTCCGCCGCGCGTCGTTGGAGGTGAAGGTCAGCGCGAACAGGAATTCGTTCCACGCGCCGATGAAGGCCAGCAGTCCGGTGGTCGCCAGCGCCGGCCACATCAGCGGCAGGAAGATGCGGGTGATGATGATCCACGGCGTCGCGCCATCGAGGATCGCCGCCTCCTCGACCTCGACCGGCAGGTCGCGCACGAACGCGGTGAGCACCCAGACGGTGAACGGCAGCGTGAAGATCATGTAGGAGAAGATCAGCGCGAAGAGCGAATTGTAGAGGCCGAACATCCGCACCAGCTCGAACAGTCCGGCCAGCACCGCCACTTGTGGGAACATCGAGACCGACAGGATGGCGAACAGCAATGCCGAGCGGCCGCGAAAACGGATGCGCGCCAGCGCGTAGGCGGCGGTGACGCCAAGGAACAGCGAGAGCGCCACCACCGCGCCCGAGACGACCAGCGAATTCAGGAGGTTGCGCGCGAAGGCGCCTTCGGCCAGCACGTTGCGATAATTGCCGAGGCTGGGCGCCTTCGGCCACGGATCGGCCTGGAACAGCTCGGTCCCCGATTTCAGGCTGGTGACGATGGCGTAGTAGAACGGGAACACCGCGATGAGCACGATTGCCCCGACCAGCAGATAGAAGGCCGTGCGCTTCAGGAGCCACATCTCAACGGCCTCCTTCCAGGCTTAGCCGGCCGATGCGGATGGTGAGCATGGTGAGCAGAGCGAGAATGAGGAAGAGCAGGGTCGAGGCGGCCGAGCCATAGGCGAACTTGTCGAACTCGAACAGGTTCTCGCGGGCGAACACCGACATCGACTTGGTGTGCGCGTTGTTGGGCGTCAGCACGTAGATCAGGTCGAAGATGCGCAGCGCATCGAGCGCCCGGAAGATCACCGCCACCATCACCGCCGGGCGGATCAGCGGCAAGGTCACGCGCCAGAAGATCTGCCAGGGACTGGCGCCGTCGAGCTTGGCGACCTCGATGATCTCGCGCGGCAGCATCTGCAGCGCGGCCAGGATCAGTAGCGCCATGAACGGCGTCGTCTTCCAGATGTCGACGATCAGCACGGCCGCCATCGCCGTGTCGGCGCTGGCGGTCCAGGCGATCTTGTGGTCGATCAGCCCCAGGTTGATCAGCACGACATTGATGATGCCGAACTGGTCGTTCAGCATCCACTGCCACATCTTGGCCGAGACGATGGTCGGGATCGCCCAGGGGATGAGGATCGCCGCCCTGACGATGCCGCGGCCCGGGAATTCGGCGTTGAGCACCAGGGCGACGACCATGCCGAGGATCGTCTCGCATGTCACCGAAACCACCGCGAACCGTATGGTGTTCCACACGGCGCCCCACCAGGCCGGGTCGAGAAGCAGCCCGTCATAGATGATCCTGCCGCTCGGCATGCGCAGCACCGAGACATAGTTGGCGAAGCCGACCCATTGGCGGGCGTCGAGGTCGGACAGCGAGGCGTCGGTGAAGCTGAAATAGACCGTGCGCGCAAGCGGCCAGCCGGCAGCGGCGGCGAGCACCAGAAGCATCGGCGCCAGGAACAGCCATGCCGAGCGCACACGCTGGCGCATCAGCCGCGAGCCCGGGCGCAGGTCGGCGGCGTCAGCCGGTTGCGCGCTCACCAGCCCTTGCCCTTCAGCCTGGTGAGCGTTGCTTCGAGGTCGGCCAGATTGTCGGCGGCGCTGCCCTCGCCGGACAAGGTCTTGTGCACGGCGTTCCAGAACTGGCTCGACGCCTCGTTGTACTTGTTCCGGGTCACCGCCGAGGGCCGTAGCTCGGCATTGAGGAAGACCTCCTTCCAGTGCGGAATGATCGGCTGTTGCCGGGCGATGTCGGCATCGTCATAGAGCGCCTGGATGGTCGGCAGGTTGGCGGTCTTGAGCGTGCGGTATTTCTGCATTGCGGGCGAGGCGATGAACTTGACCAGTTCGATCGCCGCATCCGGGTGCTTGGAATATTTCGAGACCGCAAGGTTCCAGCCGCCCAGCGTTGCCGCCGGCCGGGCGCCCTCGCCCGTGCCGGCCGGCAGCGGCGCGACGTCGAACTTGCCCTTGATCGGCGACCCCTGGCTGTTGCCCAGCGCATAGGCATAGGGCCAGTTGCGCATGAAGACGGCATTGCCGGTCTGCCACACGCCGCGCGATTCCTCTTCCTGGTAGGCGAGCACGCCGGGCGGCGCGATGGTGCCGATCCAGGCCTTGGCCATGTCGAGCGCGGCCGCCGCCCGGGCGTTGTTGATGGAAATAGTGCCATCCGGCTCGACGATATGGCCGCCGCCGTTCGAGACCACCCATTCGAACGCGTCGCAGGTCAGCCCTTCATAGGCGTTGCCCTGGAAGACGAAGCCCCAGATATCCCTGTTGCCCGCGGCCCGCTCCTTGTCCATCACCAGCCGGGCTGTGTCGCCCAGCTCCTTCCAGGTGGCCGGGACCTTGGCGCCGTATTTGTCGAGCAGATCCTTGCGGTAGTAGAGCGCCGGCGCATCGGTGAAGATCGGCAGCGCCACCAGCCTGCCGTCGACCGTCTGCGACTGGATGATCGACGGGAAATGCTTGGCCACGACATCCCTGGTCGCCGCGGTCAGGTCGACGAACTGGCTGGCGAGTTGCGGCGCCCAGATGACGTCGGTCTGGTAGATGTCGACGTCGCTGTTGCCCGCGGCGAGCCACAACCTGTACTGACCGAACTGATCGGTCCCGGATGACGGCATGGCGACGATGGTGACCTTGTCGCCGCTCTCTTTCTCATAGCGGTCGAGGATCTCGCGCAGCACCTTGAGGCCGTTGCCGGTGTCACCCGACACGATCGACAGCTCGACCGCGCTCGCCTGACCCGCCGCGAGCACGACAGCTACGCTCAACGCCAGCAATGCGTGGAAAACCTTCATCGCGGTGGATCTCCCTTGGCCGGCGGCGCACAGCCTCGACAGCCGGTCAGACCCCACCGTTCATTGAATGCGGAGCCGCGCTTTGGGTTCCCGAACAGCCATCTCCGGTGGCGATGACGGCACCGATCGACGTCGCCAGTCAGCCTTCCCAGGCGACGGGCCTCATGCCCAGCCGCTCGTAGAGCCGCACGGCGGCGGCGTTCTCGAGCGTATTGGTCTTGAGGTCGACATGGGTGGCACCCCGGTCGCGGAAAATGGCGAAGGCGTGCCACATCAGCGCCTCGCCAACGCCCTTGCCGCGCGCCTCTGGATGAACGGCCAGATCCTTGACGAACGCCGAGGTCCAGCACAGTGCCGCCGCTGCCAGCCGGCCCTTGGCGTCGATGACGAGGAAACACAGCGCCGGGTCGAATTCGGGGTCTTCGGAAATGCGCGGCCACCATTCGTCGAAAGGGCCGTCGGTGCCATCGTCGAACACTTCGCCCAGCAACGCATGCAGGGGCAGCGCGTCGCCGCGCTCAAACAAGCGCATGACGAAGCCGTCCGGCCAGTGCGGTGGAACGAGCGTCTCGTCGAGGATCTTGCGCAGCCGGATGTCGTTTGGAGCCGGCGGACGCGGTTCGGGCATCGCGCTCAGGCGTCGGGCTGAAGACGCCCGCGCTTGCGGTCGACACCGAGGCCGGTCGCCTCGAGCAGGCCCTTGCGCTTGGCGTCGAAATAATAGCCGGTCTGGTAGAGCCAGTCGGCCTTCTTGGCGTTGCCGTTCGACACCAGCCAGGCGCCACGCAGATATTTGACTGCGTATTTGAGGTTGGTCTCGGCGTCGAACAGGCCCTTGGCCGGCCCGTCATAGCCCATGCCGCGCGCCGTCGCGTGCTTGATCTGCATCAGCCCCCAATGGCCGTTGTTGTAGGCCTTGGGATTGTAGGTGCTTTCGCGGTTGACGACATGGCGCACCAGATCCACCGGCACCTGGTAGAAGGCGGCGTATTTGACGATCAGTCGGTCGACGTCGCCGCGCATGCCGGTCGCATGCTGTTCTTCTGCCGGCTCCACCGGCGCCGACGGGAACTGCACCAGGGCAGCCGGGTTCTGCGGCACGACGTAAGCCACCTGCTGCACGCCGGGCATTTTCTGGCCGCCCTTGGCAACCGCCGGCACGATGAGCCCGGCGGTCGTATAGGTCGCCGCCGACTGGATCGGCTGGCCGGCTTTCGCCGGGGCCGGCGCCTGCCAGGCATTGGCGGTCATCACGGCGGGCACGGCCGGCGCCGCGGGTGTTGTCCCGGCAAAGGCGGCGGTTGCCGCGGCCGGCTGGACCGCGGGATCGAGCGCCGGGGTGGCCGCGCCGGGGGTCAACTCAGCCGTCTGGACGGGCGCGATTCCGGAGGATTGCGGCAGCACCGAAACCGTCTCCGGCAGCGGCAGGGTGAAGCCGGCATCGCTGCCTGCCGTGGTCGCGGTTTCGGTGAGCGACGGCGCGGCTTTCATCTGCGAGGTCGAGGTGCAGCCGCTGATGCCGGCAGCCGCCATGATCACGCCGATGGCGATAAGGGTTTGTTTTGCTGGCAAGCCGCGTTCGGAGTCCGGTTTGTCGGGGTCGTTAAGATTTCCCTTACACCAGCGATTCTTGGGTAGCAATCGGGGCCATCTGGCGGTTTTCGGGTGGCGGGACGCAGGCAGCGATGCCATATTGTTCCTGATATGTACCGGCGGGAATCCCGGATTCCGCCGCTTTGCGGAAAGGAGCGCATCATGGAAACGACATCTTCGATCACAGCCGGCCACGCAGTGTTAGAAACAGTGATCGGTTTCATGGGCATCGCCTGGAGCGAAAAGGGCCTGATCCGGCTCTGCCTGCCCGAACGCAGCCGCGAAGCGGTGGAGCGGCGGCTGATGCGCCATGCCGGCGTTTCCGCCTCCACGGCCCAGCCGTCATGGGTGGTCGAGTTGATCGCCTCGATCAAGGCCTATGCCGCGGGCGAGGACGTCGATTTCACCGGCTTTCCCGTCGATCTCGACGGCATCGACGATTTCCGCCTCGCCATCTACCACGCGGCACGAAAACTGAGCTATGGCGAAACCACCACCTATGGCGAACTCGCCAAGCGCGCCGGCCATGCCGGCCTGCCGCGCGAAACCGGTGCGGCCCTTGGCGCCAATCCGGTGCCGCTGGTCATCCCGTGCCACCGCATCCTTGCCGCCGGCGGCAAGATCGGCGGCTTCTCGGCGCCCGGAGGCTCGGTCACCAAGGAAAAGATGCTGGCCATGGAAGGCGTGCGCGTCGGCCCGCCGCCGCCAGCGCAGGTGTCCTTCGGCTTTTGAGAGCAGTTCCAGGAACCGTTCCCGGATGTGTCGAGTTTCAGGTCGGGCCGGCATCACCTGAATATCGGCACGCCCTAATGGCGCCGGATGAACCTATGCCTGAAACGCTCATTGTCCGGCCGCTTGCAGATATAGACCGGGCAGGACCTGGTGTCGGCGCTCGGCACATAGGCGCGCGTCCTCACCTCGCCCATGGTGCAGAACTGCTGGCTCTGCACATAGCGGTCGTAGAGCGGCAGCCCCGGCACCCGCGTCGACTGATAGCGCAGGATGACCGCACCTTGACCCGCGATCGTCGACTGGACCTTGCCGCAACTCATGCGCGTCGGGTCGTAGCGCGAGATCGCCTGCGCCTGGGCGGCCACCAGCGTGAGGCAGGCGGCAAGCAGGATGGTTTTCATGGTCCTCTCCCCTCGATCCGCCGCCCGAGGACGGCGGATCTCGCGTCACGGTTTCACCAGATTGGGGCGGCCGTTGGGCGGCTTAGATCACGGCTTTTTCACGCAGTCTTGTTTTTTGTGCGAAAGCAGCCTATATCAGCCCCATTGATATTTCGGCCGATCGATCCGGGCCTCGCGATCTTCGCGTTTGCTGACGTCTATCTCCAAAATCTCGATGCACACCGGCTGGACCTCGGTCCGGTCATACCAAAGCAAATGTGAAGGACTATTTTTATGGCAACTGGAACGGTCAAGTGGTTCAACGCCACCAAGGGCTTCGGCTTCATCCAGCCTGACAGCGGCGGCGCGGACGTTTTCGTCCACATCTCGGCTGTCGAGCGCGCTGGACTGTCGACCCTGGTCGAAGGCCAGAAGATCAACTTCGAGATCGAGCAGGACCGCCGCACTGGCAAGTCGTCCGCTGGTTCTCTGAGCAAGGCAGCCTGATTTTGAAAATGGCGCGCGCCGGACGAGAGTTCGGGGCGCGCGGCAAGTCACGGATGTACTGACGGTCGCGCGAGAAGCGCGCCGGAGTGGAAAGACCCGACAAGCTGGAACAGCGGATAGCTGCCAGCCCGGACCGGACGCTCCCGATCAGGCTACCGAAATGGGAAGGCGGGATTCATCCCGCCTTTTTATTTGTCTGGATTTTGTACGTCTAGGTCGCGCCCTACGGGCCGGCGGTGGCACTATAGGGCCAATGGTGGTACCATTCCGTCATGACGAAGCTTGAGCAAATCGAAAAGTCCATCACTGAACTCAGCCCAGAAGAACTGAAGGCGTTTGCCGCCTGGTTCGAGGCGCTGCAGGCGGACATGTGGGATCGGCAGATTGAAGCCGATGTCAAGGCAGGCAGACTGGACAAATTGGTGGCCGAGGCTCGCGCTGAGATTGCCGCCGGTAAATTGCGCGACCTGTGAGACATCGCGCCACGGCAAGTTTTTGGACGAGGTATCAGTCCTTGCCGAAATCGGCTCGCCGTTTAGCCGACAAGAGCTTTACATTTTTGAGGGAAAACCCACGTCATCCCTCCCTTCATTTCAAGAAAGTTGGTGAGCTTTGGTCGGCCAGAATAGATAGCAACTACCGTGCCTTGGCTCTAGAAAGTGCTGACGGCTATAACTGGATATGGATCGGCAGCCACGCAGAATACGACCGCCTTATCAAATAGCACACAGACCCCAACGCACAATTCGTAACGACCGAGACAGATCTACCCCACCCACCCGATCGGCACATGCCCCGGGTCCGCCTCCACGCGGCCGAGCCAGGCGACCACCGCGGGATAGGCGTCGAGTTGGAAGCCGCCCTGCTCCGCCGTGTGCGTGTAAGCATATAGCGCGATGTCGGCGATGCTGAACGCACCGGCGAAGAAGTCGTTGTTTTCCAGATATTTGTTCATGACGCCAAGCGCCTTGTTGCCGCGCTCCAGCGTCGCCGCCAGCCGCTCGGGCGTGGCATCCGCGGCGCGTTCGGGAAAGGTCAGCAGCGCCTTGCGCACGGCGATATAGGGCTCGTGGCTGTACTGCTCGAAGAACAGCCACTGGTAGGCGAGCCCGCGCTCGTATCTGTCCGCCGGCAGCAGGCGCGTGCCTTCGGCGAGATAGAGCAGAATGGCGTTGGATTCTGCCAGCCGCCGGCCGTCGTCCAGTTCCAGCAGCGGCACCATGGCGTTGGGGTTCTTGGCTACGAAATCGGCCTTGCGCGTATCGCCGGTGTGCGAACTCACCTCGACAGTGGTGAAGGCGAGGCCGAGCTTGGCCATCAGCAGCCGCGGCTTGTAGCAATTGCCGCTGTCGATCATGCTGTAAAGTATCATTGTGGTTCCCCGGAGCGCTGCTTCTGCGGGCGGATTATCGCAGCGGCGCCATCCTCAACCAGTGATTTCTTTTGGCGCGACCATCAACGCCGCTTATGCAACGGCACGACCTTGTTGTCGAAGCCCAGCAGCGCATCGACCGCAAGCGGCTCTTCATTGAAGATGGTGCCGGTAAGCGCCGGACGCCCGAGAAGAAAACCCTGCAGCAAATCGACCCCGCCTTCGAGCGCGACACGCAGGTGGGTGGGCTGCTCGATCCCCTCGACCAGCACCTTGGCGCCGCGATCGTGCAGGCTGGACACCAGTGGGCGGAAGAAGCGTTCCGCGGCGGCGTGGCGGCAGAATTCCGCGAACCAGCCGCCATCGATCTTGACGATGTCGGGCTGGAGCAGGCTCACCCGCTCCACGGTCGAATGGCCGGTCCCGAAATCGTCGATGGCGATGCGGATGCCGTCGCGCCGCATTTCACGCACCAACCTTGCCAGCAGCGCATCGTCCGCCGCCTGTTCGGTGATTTCACAGACCAGCATGGCGGGCGCCAGGCCGAGCTCGTCGAGATGCCGGCTCATCAGCCGTATCTCGGCCAGCGCCCGTCCAGCATGGTTGTTGACCAGCGGATTGTAGTTGAAGAACAGGTCGAGCCCGTCGACCCCGATGTTGTGGAAATTCCTGAGATGCAGCACGCGGCACATGGTTTCGACGAACAGCCGGTCCGAGGCCGCGACGCTGTCGAAGAACATCCGCGGCGATCCCGGCCGGCCGGCGCGGTGCTGCTCGATCAGGCCTTCGACGGCCACCGGGTGCAAGCTGCCGCCGAGCGGGGCGTAGATCGGCTGGTAGGCGCTGCGCAGGCGGAAGTCGCCGTGGACGCCGTATTCGATGCCGATCTCGTCGACGAAGATCGCATCGTCAATGGTGCGTCGCCGCTCGACACTCATGGCGCGATCCTGCGCCCAAACGCCTTTGCAGGTCGCCCCGTGCGCGGCGCAACGGCGGCGGCAGCATGGCTTGCGGCGGGGGCAGGTTCCGGACTGCCCTTTGCGAAAACACGGAAACTTGTCGGCGCCAGTTCGGGACGGGCCAGCACGTACCCCTGGACCATCGAGGCGCCCGATCTCTCGGCCAGCTCCAATTGCCAGCCTTCCTCGATACCCTCGAACACGGTGCGGACGCCCTGGTCCTCGAAGCTCCTGACCATGGATGTCAGCAGCGCGAAACCAGCACCCGATTCCATCAATTGGGTGATCCAGTGCGCATCGAACTTGACGATGTCTGGGCTCAGCTCCTTGACGCGGGTGATGTCGGAATCGTCGGCGCCATAGTCGTCGACGGCGATCCGGAAGCCGTTGGCTCTGAGCGCGGCGACGAAGCCGTGCAGGGTTTCCTGCGATGCCGATCTCTGTTCCGTCACCTCGCACACGACGCGGCCCGGATCGATACCGGCCTCGTGCAGCACGAGCCGCATGTCACGCAAGGCGTTGTCGACGATCGATCGCTCGGTGAAGACCGAGGGATCGAAATTGACGAAGACCGATGCCTCCCGCGGCAGGCAGGCGCCGGCATTGAGCAGATGCAGTGTCCTGGTCAGCGCTTCGACGTGCAGGCGGTCGGCCGCCGGACATGTCGAGAAGAAGGTCATCGGCGATTGCGGCTCGCCGTCGCGAAACGGGCGGATCAGCCCTTCGAAGGCGGTGACCGACAGCTTGCCCTCGTTGAAGGCAAAGATCGGCTGGAAGGCACTTTGCAGCGTATAAATGCCCCAGACACCGCTCGAGGTGCCGTCATCATGACGGATGATATGGGCAAGTCCGATGCTGCGTGACAAGGGTTCCTCGCTCCGCGACTGGGCGGAATTGGATTTCGATCCTGCCACGCAAGCCTCTACCGCCCGTTAACGAACTTTCTTTTGTCGATCACGCCTCATTGACCACGCTGTCCCACCTGGCCCAGCCGACAAGGCTTGCACTGACGGGAATGTTGCGACATGAGAAGCGCCGCGGCCGCTCCTGGCCGCGCCGATCCTTTGGAGAGACAAAAGGTCATGGCCTTTCTTGCCGACACCCTTTCCCGCGTTAAGCCTTCCGCCACCATCGCGGTGACGCAGAAAGCCCGCGAGCTGAAAAATGCCGGCCGTGACATTATCGGCCTTGGCGCCGGCGAACCGGATTTCGATACGCCCGACAACATCAAGAATGCGGCGATCGAGGCCATTCGCCGTGGCGAGACCAAATACCCGCCGGTTTCGGGCATCGCGCCGCTGCGCGAGGCGATCGCGAAGAAGTTCAAGCGCGAGAACAATCTCGACTACAAGCCCGAGCAGACCATCGTCGGCACCGGCGGCAAGCAGATCCTGTTCAACGCCTTCATGGCGACACTGAATCCCGGCGACGAGGTCATCATCCCCCGCCCCTACTGGGTCAGCTATCCCGAAATGGTGGCGATCTGCGGCGGCACGTCTGTGTTTGCCGACACCTCGATCGACAACGGCTTCAAGCTGACCCCGGCGGTTCTGGAAAAGGCGATCACGCCGAAGACCAAATGGCTCTTGATGAACTCGCCGTCGAACCCCTCGGGCGCGGCCTACACGCAAGGCGAACTGCGGGCGCTGGCCGACGTGCTGTTGAAGCATCCGCAGGTCTGGACGCTGACCGACGACATGTACGAGCATCTCACCTATGGCGACTTCGTCTTCAAGACCATCGCCGAGGTCGAGCCCCAACTCTACGAGCGCACGCTGACCATGAACGGCGTGTCGAAGGCCTATGCCATGACCGGCTGGCGCATCGGCTATGCCGCGGGTCCCGTCCAGCTGATCAAGGCGATGGACATGATCCAGGGCCAGCAGACCTCGGGCGCCTGCACCATCGCGCAATGGGCTTCCGTCGAGGCGCTCAACGGCCCGCAGGACTTCATCGCCAGGAACAAGGCGATCTTTCAAGGCAGGCGCGACCTCGTCGTCTCGATGCTCAACCAGGCGCGCGGCATCACCTGCCCGTCGCCGGAAGGCGCCTTCTATGTCTATCCATCCTGCGCCCAGCTGATCGGCAGGAAGACCAAGGCCGGCAAGGTGATCGACACCGACGAGACCTTCTGCTCGGAACTGCTCGAGGCCGAGGGCGTCGCGGTGGTGTTCGGCTCGGCCTTCGGCCTCGGACCCAACTTCCGCATCTCCTACGCCACCTCGGAGACACTTTTGGAGGAAGCCTGCACCCGCATCCAGCGCTTTACGGCATCGCTGACCTGATCAGCCAAGTCCGAAACGAAACCCGGCGTCACCGCTGTCAGGCGTTACCGCCGGGTTTTGTCAATCCAGGCTCGGCATTCAGCCGCCATATTGCGCCGGCGTCACCGCTTCGAGCCACTCGGCATGGATGCCGTCGAGCGCCTCCTGCATGGCGATATGCGTCATCGCCGTTTTCGATCCGGCACCGTGCCAGTGCTTCTCGCCGGGTGCGAACGAAATGGTGTCGCCGGCCCTGATCTCCTGGACCGGGCCGCCCCATGTCTGGGCCAGTCCGGCGCCGGAGGTGACATACAGCGTCTGGCCGAGCGGATGCGTGTGCCAATGGGTGCGCGCGCCCGGCTCGAAGCTGACCAGCGTGGCCCTGAGCCGGGCCGGCGCCTCCGTCTCGATGATCGGCGTCTGCAGAACCCGACCGGTGAAGTATTTGTCCGGCGCTATGATGGTCGGCACGCTGCCGCAAGCAATGATCTTCATCGTCTGTCCCTGGAACCGCCAGCAGCCAGCGAGACGCCGGCCCGTTTGAATGAACTGCATTCTCGGCCCGGATTGACCTGGACGCAACCGGCCCTTGTCATCTCGCTTTGACGAAGGCCTGATCTTTCTCTTAACCATGAACCTCGCGCGCTCGGGACGCAGCTCGAAATGCCGGCGAATTCAATGTCTTCTTAACGGCTGCCCACTAGGACGTAGTGACGATTTAACGGGTTGGGATTCCCAAGGAAGCGCAAATCAGATTCAACGCTGATTTTTGGAGGT
>NZ_JAIUGQ010000073.1:0-15314 GCF_020164715.1 Mesorhizobium sp. ESP7-2 | reverse complement strand
CGGTCGCCAGTTGAGCTGCGGCCGACGCACCGCTTTTCCTCTCGGCCAAGTGCCCGCCCCGATTACGGGCGGCAATCGCTCTTCGGTCGTATTCCGTGGCCCTCGCTCGACAGCACCAAACTTCGCTCTGCCACGCGGCAATGTCCGGCTGCAACCTGTTGCACGAGAAACTACGAAAGGAAGGAGATCGCTTCTAAGCGTTCAGCTGATGGCCGCCGAGAACGCTGCTTGAGCTGCAGCCGATCTGCAGCCGCCTTGATGATGCAGGCGCACTCCTGACGCTATCGAGGGCACGTTGGAATTGTCAGATTTGACCTTAGATTGCTCTGGCCGGCCTGTCATATCGACACTGCGAAGGCGTGTCAAAAGCAGCCTCGTTGAACAAAATGGAGGTAAGGCGTCGTGTGGCAGAACGACATTCTTGTGTTGCCTGACGATCTGATTGAGTTCGCATGGTCTGCACCGATGCGGGACTTGGCGGCGAAGCTCGAACTGTCCGACGTCGGGCTGAAGAAGCTGCTGAAGCGATGTGGAGTTGCGTCGCCGCCGCAAGGCTATTGGAACAAAATACGTGCCGGAAAGAGAGTGCCAGCGCTACCGAAGGCACCACCGCGGCGCCCCGGTGAAATGGGCCGAGCAAGTGTCGACGCGCGCTTCAAAAAGGTTCTGTCGATTGCAGCCCCTCTTGCATCCAATGGGCCATTTGCATCCGCCCTGGTTCCAGAAGACCTCAACGAACTCCACGCACAGGAATTGCAGGCGATCGGCAAAGCTTCCGTCCCACACACGTTGGACAGGCCCCACAAAGGGCTCGTTCAAATACTCAAGCAGGAGCAGCGCCGGCGCGATAAAAATGCCGAACGCGAGTGGACCTTTGACGAACCCAAGTTCGACAATCCGCTAGGCAAGCGACGATTGAAAATCTTCAACGCCTTGTTTTTGGCGCTCAGCAAGCGCGGCCACGACGGTGGTGCCTACGAGCGCGATGGAGAAATTCACGCGGGAGCAGCCATCGGCGACACACATGTTGGTTTGGAAATTGGAATAGTCGGTAGCCACCGCACCGTGCGTCAGCAGGGGTACCTGCGGCCGGCACCGGACCTCCCAGCATTAACCCCGCTTTCCCTGCGGATCGATCCTGGGTTCGACCGCAAGGATACAGTTTCTTGGCAGGACGACGGTGACGCTAGGCTTGAGTCAAAGATCGCTGAAATCGCGGCTGCGATCATCGTAGCAGGTGAGAAAAAGTTCCGCCTTAGCCTGCGGGAAGCCGAGGAGCGTACAGAGCGGGAGCGGATCGAGAAGGAGAAGCAGCGCCAGGAATGGCTGGTTCAACTCAACCAAAAGCGCCTGCAAAATCTGCGGAACAGTGGCGAGCTTCTACGTCAAGCGGAAGACATTCGCGCGCTTGTTGAGCGCGTCCGTCGCGCGATCGATGATGGTTCAGCTGACATCGATCCCTCGGCACTGGAAGCCTGGCAACGTTGGGCACTTGCAGAGGCTGACAGGATCGATCCAGTGCGGTCTGGCCAAATCTTGACGCATCTCAACGAGCCGTCGCTATAGTACGTCGCCCGATGCCCTTTCTGACCGACAGGCCGGGCGCAGGCGAACATCGTAGGGAGCGATATGGAATAGCGAAGGAAGAGACGCATGACGCGCTACGGATGTTACTTACGAAGTTTGTACCTTAGCATTTTCAGATCGTGCAAATGACGATCGAAGAACGCAAATATCCCGGTGAGCTCGCATCCCCGCAGCAGCTTTACGAACTGGCGGAAGAATACCGCAAGGCGGCAAACTTGCTCCTTCAACAAGGCCGCCCCGGCAAACCGTTGACCCGCGCGCCGTTCAGACTATCGGCGATCCATGCGATCGAACTCTATCTGACAGCGCTCTTGCTCCACAACGGGCACAACCCCAATCAGATCCGCAAAATGCAGCACGATCTGTCGGCGCGAACAGAACAGGCGCTGGGAGCCGGGCTGCGCCTTCGTGCAAAAACCGCAAAGCACCTTAAGTCTTTGAGCCAGAACCGGGAGTATCTTGTCACCCGCTATGGCCCTGAGTTGGCGGCGCCCGCCTCACAGATAAACCGCCTCACCGCCACCCTTGAAGAGGTAGCGGCAAAGGTCACGGCGCTGGTCAGATGCCCATCCACCCCGTTACAGCCTGACCCACCTCCACCCGCGACGTTCAAGGTTTGACTTCGGAGAGTTATGGAGCAGTCCCACCTGGGTAAACCCTGCCCTGACCGGGCCGGCGTCTAGAAAAAACCCTGCAAATACAGTTATAGTAGCAGGGCGATTCGGGCCAAATGCGGCTCACTTCCTTTCCCCGTGCGGATGCCCTCCGAGCGCGGGGCAATCCCGCCCCGGGAAAGGAATGTGTAGCAACATGTTGGTACGAGACGTACCTGCCGATGAGAAAACCGTCTTTGTACGGGAGTATCTTCGGTTTCGACATGGCAAGTGGGAGACTGTTGTCTGCCACTTTCGGAGGCCACCACGGGGCTAACGTGGCGAACCTCCAGTAAAGCGTGAAATTTGAGTCTCTTTTTGAAAACGGCTCTGGCGGCTTCCAACTATCGGGGCCGCCAGTTCAGTCTGTGATCCTGCACCTCACCCCCTATGAGAGTCACGTGCGAATCGTCGTCACAATGCGAATCTAACGTCAGAGGACTCGCCAGCGCAATAATAAAAGGGAATAATAAATTGATTTTTAAATCGCGAAAATGTCCAGCGAATGGCGAATCAAGGGGAAGAGCGCAAACGGTCGAGGGGAAGGCCTCGGGGCAAAACCGACGCGGAGACCGTCACCTTTAAATTACCGCCGGATCACTTCGCATACCTGTCGCACCTGGTCGTCGTTAAAAGGCGGCTTGGCAATTCCCCAAACGACGCCGCGCGCTACATCCTCATTCGAGAGCTGGATGCGATGCTACGGGACGAATACCACAAGCGTGGGTTTCACGAGGACTAGCGCACGACTTTTCAAAAGGTGTGCTGCCGGAGCCCTTCCGTTGCGGCCCACAATCCGCTGATGCCGCAGGTGCGTGCCGCCGCGTCGGGAAACGGTCTTGTCAGGGCGCTCGACGGCCATATTAATGCCGCGCTCTGCGTAACATGCACGCCAATTCTTGCCTGCTGCATGGTCTGCCGACCTGTCGTCGAAAGCACGGATCCCGGCTACCTCGCCCCTGTAGTCAGCGTCGCGAAGCGCATGCAGAACTAACGCTAGTTTCGTCGGTCTGCCCTAGGCTATCCTGGCCGGGTGAGAAACTTGTCGAGACGAGTGGCGAGTGTCGCCCGATCACCGGCCTTAGTTTCGCACTCCCAGACGATGAAGACGTCCCAACCGCTATTGTGCAATTCGATCTGATTGCGAGCGTCTCTATCTACATTGCGAGCGATTTTGGCGGACCAGTAAGCAGCATTTTGGCGCGGGGGACGAGCACCTCGTTTGCAGATATGCCCGTGCCAGAAGCAACCATGGACAAATACGACCTTCCGACGGGTTGGAAACACAAGGTCAGGTTTGCCAGGAAGGTCCGCCCGGTGAAGCCGGTACCGGAAGCCCAGCGAATGTGTCAGCTTGCGAACGACGATTTCGGGAGCGGTATCCTTCGACTTCACCGCTCGCATTATCTCGCTGCGGGTCAGATTACTCGTTTTCGCCTTCGTCACCGTTCTCGGTCTCGACGGATGCGGCGCCACCCAACGCCTGGTATCGACGATCTGCCAGCCACTGGAGCCGCTTCGCTTGCGTGAGAAGCACGCGCCGAAGGCCTCCCTGGACCTTGCGCTCGGAGATCACTTGAGCGAGACGCGAGATGATCAGTGAGCGACGGGCAATGCGGAAGTCTGGGTGCGAGCGTATTTTTGCAACGTCATCCGAGACCACTCGCATCCTAAATGAGGGTGGTATTGGAACCTCGACAGTAGGGGCCGGTGGATCCTTCTCATTGAGGATTGCCTGGAAATTGCTACCGGCAATGGCTTTGCCGTAGACGGCGTGCTCCAACGCGTTGAGATGGGCGCGGGCAGCGGCACGATCGACAGCAGTGGCGACGTCCTGGAATTGCGGAAGCGGGAAAACCTCTATCTCATATACCTCAAAAGGATCGAGCACGCCCATCGCCACAGCGTCTGTGCGTTGGTTGGTCAGATGGCGGCGAATGCGGGTACGCAACATCTCGTTTGTTTGGCCAACATATATTGGCTCGCCATCGTAGTCGTAAAAGATGTAGACGCCCCAGCGGAAGTTGCCGACGCGACGCTTGCCGCCCGCGACGGGGTCGTCGAACTCGCTATCGAGAAATTTGACCAGGTTCGCCCTCAGGTCTGCAGTCTCGAAGGGCGGGATATTTATGTCGTCCGGTTTATTCTCCCCCGCCATTTTACCCCCGTCGAATGGCCATCATCTCAGATTCCCGCTGTACCACACCGCCCCGTACAATGGTCGTCTTTCGCCAAATCTCGCTCTCTCTGTCTTCTATCTCAAACGTAACATAGTTCACTTCGTCATCCCGATCTTTGAAGCACATGTGAAGGCCCAGAAGCAGCTCAACGCTAGCAAGTGTCTGGGGTGCGGCTTGAGGGTTCGTCAGGCTGGGGCTTACAGCCGGAAACATGTAGATGCAGGTCGGTGGAACTCGGAAAGGCCCGACATCGGTAAGCCGAGTCTGCTGGCCATCGGCAACGATTTTCGGACACGTTCGACCGATGGTGCCGCACACCATGTCCCAGATAACGAGGCCGTCCACACGCTTGCCGGTAGAGATTATTTCAGTGCCAAGACGCACGTGGATACCTGACCAGGCGTTTCGCCTCGGATCTGATCCAGCGTTAGTCGACACACTCCATATGACGAATTCGTCGGCGTTGGCGGGACGCTCGAAAATTGTAGCATTGTTGCCGTCAAGCGCCCCAGACAGGCTGATACAGGCATTCTTGCCAGACTTGAGACGAACCCAGTAGTCGTTGCGGTTTTCGGCTTCGGTTTTTTCCCAACCAGCGATGTGACCGTGGTCCTCAAGATGATTCAGGACATGCTGCACGAACTCACGCTTAGGGCGCATGGTCGCAATGTATTGGCCTCGAATGCGCTCTATCGCTCCCCGAAACACACCGGAGTTATAGAAGTCCTTTTCATCCAATCCGTGGGCTCCAAGCGTGTGCGCCTGAGTCTTTAGAACTTCGGCGAATCGCTCGATCTGATCGCGCAGATCAGCGTTCTGCTCGCAGGGAATGACGCTCAACGATCTCGGCTTTCTCTGCCGGCCGCACCAGCGGCTCGATTATATGCTGCGCGATATGTCTCACGACGGGCACCGCCACGCCATCACCGGTCAGATGATAGGCTTCGTTGTAGTTTTTAGGTAGCCGGTAGTCGTCAGGAAGCCCCATAAGACGGGCAGTTTCACGCGCGGAGATCAATCGCGATCGAACGCGATTCCCGTCGACTACCACAATCACTTGGCGAGAAGAACCACCTGCAGGTGTGCGGAGGCAGCCAGCGACATCGTCGAACCGAATCTCGGCTCGTTGGACCTTCATGCCGCTTTCGTTGAGGCGGGTCCGCTTATAAACCCCGCCCACCATTTTCCGGCCCGACCGCTTCGCCTGCTCAACTTTGGCAGTGTTGATATCGCTCATCATCGCGAGAAGAGTCTTCGTCTCTGCAGGCGTATGCCATGGGACGGAACGCGGATTCTCTTCTATCAAATCTGCGAAGACCTCGTTGCGGCGAACAGGCGTCGGCACACTCCACCAAAGCCATTTCTTCTTAGTCCTTACCCTAAGTCTGTCGAATGCCGCCCGCAGCCCGCGAGTATGAAACGGCACCATCGGCGCAGGCGCGAGCATCGCGCTCGGTATCTCGATGTCTTCTCGAACGCCGATCACAAAGAGGCGAGGGCGTGACTGCGGTAAGAACAGCGACGCATCGATGACTAAGGCGCCGTAGTTGTATCCATTCTCTGCGAAAGTCGAGCAGATTGCCTCGAAGTCCTTGCCGCCGTGTGATGTCAAGGTGCCGGTGACATTCTCAAGAGCGATTATCCGTGGCGCACGCCTATCGGCAATCAGAGCCCTCATCACATCCCAGAAGGGATAAAACGTACCCGACCGCTCACCTCTAAGCCCGGCGCCACCGCCCGCAAGAGATAGATCCTGACAAGGGAAGGATGCCCAAGCGAGGTCCGCCGTAGCGGGAAGCTCGGCGATCTTGACATCTCGCACGTCGCCGACCTTGAGTACGCCTGGCGTGCCCCAGTTATCTTGGTAGGTCAATCCCTTCTTAAAGTCGAAGTCATTGGCGAATGCACAATGCCAATGATCGCCAAGCGCCGCCCGCGCCATCCCGCCGCCTGCGAAAAACTCGTAGAACATCGGTCTATCGGCCATGTCGGAATCCTTGGCATGCGCGCAGCTACATTCGTTAGAATAAGGTCAGATGTTTACCATCCGTTCTCACCTTGGACTGACTCGGCGCATTTTTCCAGCGACAATCGGCAGTTGTCCAACCCTCACTTGGAGCCGGCGGGTAAAGTCTGCGACACCGCGGGGGTTGGCGTCGCCGCAGGCGATGCAACGGCCGGAGCCTGTGCCGCCAGGACCGAGGCCTTGACCAAGGAAGCCTTTTGTAGCGTAACGGTGAACGTATCACTCTTAGCAGTTTTGTCGGCGGCGCCGGCTTTTTCGAACTGCTCAATGGTGTGATCGAGCACCTTCTTGATCGTCGCCTCAGTAAGCGTCGAAACCTTGAGTTGCCTCAATGCTGCGATGTGCACTGGACGGGATCCGTTGAGTTCCCAGGCTAGCTGCATCATCAAGTGGTATCGCAGGTTGTTGCGATACACGGAGTCAATCGTTTTGCCGTGCTTCTTGAAATAGGCGTCGACAGCGAAAAAGAGCTCGGCGCAGACCTGATAAATCTTCAGATCAGTTGTGTCGGCGAATAGCGCCTGATACTCAGCGTCTTCCTTCAATATAGTCGTTGGGCGGGCGCGAGCATCGTGCGGCCGTTCACGCATGACCGCCATCGCCGACTGTGCCAGCCGCTCAATGCCGATGATCTTGTCCGCGGGCTTGCCTTTGTTGCGCCAGTAATCCTTCCGGCGATCATAGAAAATTCCCAACTGCATCAGGAAATCCTCGATTTTGCGCTGGAAAGGTTCCGTCGCATGGAGCGAGGCCGGCTTGATGCCCGTCTGCGAGTTCGTCGCCTTGATTACTCGGTCGCGGCGAACCTCGTCGTCGATCTCGAGCACGCGGACCTGCACCGACCGATTCACATCGGACCCGCCCCCCGCGAAGAAGCGATGTATCTCGTGCGACGTTTGCAAGCCATTCACCACCAGCGGATTCTTGATAGTCAGCTTGTTATCTTGTGACTGCGCCTCCTCAGCCAAGATGGTGATTCCGTTGTTGAGCCACCAGAAATCTGCCTGATCGTCGGCCGTTTTCAGGGTCGCCGCTATCTCCTTGTTCACCGACGCAGTACTCTGGTAATCACGGACATTGAATTCAAACAAGGCGTCAATGATTTTTCCATTGTCCGTGATAAAGTCATAGTAGTCTCTCAGGCCCGCAAGAAAGACGTAGCCCTTGCCGTGTGAGATCGCAGATTTGACAAACGGCAGCTTTTTTACCAGAACATTCTGCTTCTGCGCTTCCTCATATAGTTTGGCAGCTCCCCAGAGCTCAACCTTACAAGTCGATTTAGGAAACTTCTCTGCGACAGCCTTCTCAAGGGCCGGGATCATCGCTTCAACTTTGTCGTTTCCAGCATTGGCAAGAGTGGCGTAGATGATATGCACGTTCACAGTGGGAAACTGGCCTGCCAGATCCTGCAGCCCGTCTCGGTAGGTCTCGAAGGTTTCCTGCACGTCGCTATTGTAGATCGCAGCCAAGGTCGCGGGATCGGCGTCAAGTGCGATGAGCTGTGGTACCGCTGCCTGGAGCTTCGCCATGGCTCCCTCGGCGAAACCTCCATCGATTTTCGACTGAATGATGTAAAGGTCCACCGTCACCGGCGACTTGAACATATCCATGTCGGTATCGATGGCGATAAGCGATCGGTTGACGAAGAAGTAGACGCTGTCGATACCGCCATCGTTTTTTCCGTCGACGATCCCCTTTTCGATCTCGTCAAAGGTCAAGGCGAATGGCTTCAACACCGTCTCGGCGCAGAAAAACTCGAATGCGTCTCCGTCGCTCAGGCCAACGCCGTATCGACTCTTGTGCTTTGCCAAGATGGTTTTGATGAGAATATCGTCACTCATAGGGAATCGCTCGGAGGAAGGGAAGAAGGCAACATTACTATACCGCCGCCGTTGCCATCGCAAACGGACAAATCCTACGAAATTCTGCTCTCAGCCCACCCCGCAACGCGCCGCGGAAGATCGCGACTTGGACCAATAGATCGGTGTTGAGTCAAATCTCAAGGGCAACATTGAAGCCCGGTTCCGGATCTAAGTTGGACGCCCTCCAGTCACTGACTGGAGGACGGAATTCCGCACTTTCGATCCAGCGGAATTCGGCCGTCGGCGACGGTGCGAGCGCGCGGAGCGTATCGCTCTTAAGCTCGCGCAACATTACAATGTTCGATTTGAGCGCGCGCTTGTCCAGAATTATCTGTGACGAAAATACAACCTGAATCAGACGCCAGGTCGCACCATATTGAGCAGCTTTATCGAACTCGTTGCGTGAGACGAAGAACCGGTCTGAAGTGTTATTGATTGAAGTCTTTACTTCAACCCGCTCGATCGACCGGCCATCGGCGTATTCGATGTCGTAGCCATACACATCGGAGATTAGCGCGACGTGTGACGGGTCGAATCCGGCATTCCGCAATGCCGACATTACCGCTGCCTCACCCGCGTTCCCAATCTGCTTGCGTAGAGCGTCATCGGTATTCCGGACCAACGCTCGGTGCACTTCAAAGATGAGCGGCACGAGGTCAGGCCCGAGCCACTCGAGTCTCTCTCTGTCGGTCGTTGGAATAAGATCCAGTTCAACCTGCCCGTCGATGACTACAGAGGAAATCCATCCTGGCGGATATCGCAACAGCAGCAACGCGGCGATGCCGACCAACGTCGGCCGATCTGCTTGCTGAGACAATCGAGCAAGTCGGCCATCCAGGCGGATGTGCTCCCCATCCGTCGCCAGACCGGCCTGGAGGAGCATTTGGGCCGTCCCGGCGATGTCGCCGGCTGCCGCGAGAAAAGAAGCCCGGCTAGATGCTGCTTCTATCCAATCCCTCATGCCACAGATGACCTTGAGCGTCGCGCTAAAGGCCAACAGAAACGCCGCATGACACCGACCGTGGCTAGGGAGCTCGCGCATCTTGATCACCGATGTGCGCCATTACTGCCGCCACATCATCGTCGAAGACTGGAGCTCCATCCTCCCCTTCGTCAGAAGATGGGAGTGCGATCTGGACAAGGCCTGGATCATCCATTAGCGCCGATAACGCTCGAACCTTGTCGTGTAACCGCCCATCAACGGCGTCATCGATCGTCCCCTCGCTGATCAGCAAGGTGAAGCGCGTGAGCACATTCTTATCCAGCCCTAGTCGATGGATTCGGTCCTGACTTTGGAGAAAGTGACCGGCGTTGAACGAGCGATCCAGGTAGACGGCATGATGACACCAATGGTGCAGGCTCACGCCCTCGCCACAGGCAGCAGGATTTGCGAGCAACACAGAGCAACTATCATCATGCCTAAAGCGGTTGAATTCGGACTCGCGTGTAACCACTCCAGGTGCAGCAGTTGCCTCCGAAGGAACTCCGCCATGCACAGAAGCTGGATTAAAATCGACCAGCTGCCTTGAGAGCAACCGTATGTTTCGAACGAAGTTTGTCCAGACTAATACCTTTTCCCCCTTTTCGGCAGCATCCGCGACGATAGCCGCCAGCACCTTATACTTCCAGGGCGTCTCATAGCTGCCATACCGAGCGAGAAGCTCTGGCACGCTCTCGTCCCCTTCGAGTTCGATAGGGGGATGCAGAAAACCCGGATCGTCACTGTCGTCTGAGCCCGATGTCAGCAACATAGGATTTGTCGCAGCTTCGAGGAGATACATGACAATGCGCCCAATCCGCTCCATCTCGTGCCGGCTTCGGTCTTCAAGCGCAAAGCTATGCCGGTAACGTCCGATCAGCGCGTCGTAAATGGCCGACTGAATGGGCGACATGGGCCTGCGTATAACCTTAAATTTCGTGTCTGGCAGGTCGAGGTCGGTTTTGCGAGTGCGTACAAAATACTGTGAAATGGCGTCGCGTGTTTGTGCCAGCACGCTGTCATCTCGACCGAGCCGTTCGATGTACGCCGCTTCGGGCAAGATCTGGCGATCCTGGCCAGGATACAGAAACTTTACTAGCGCCACGAGGTCATAGGCTCCTTGTGGCGCCGGAGTCCCGGTGAGCACATCGCGACGCCGAGCAGCGTAGGCTAGATCAAGGACAGCCCGTCCATGAACGCCGTCCGCACCGCGCTTCACGCGATGCGCCTCGTCGAGGACCACCTGAGTGTCCGCCGACGCAACGAAATCGCGAATCCGGTCATAATCATTCGCAACCCGGTTGTAATTCGAGATTAGAATGTTGGTGTCGCTGGGAATGAATGTCTCAGGTCCGCTGTAGAATACCATCTTCGGCGGCGCCTCGAAGCACTCCTTAGCTTCCTCCTTCCATGCTTCAAACGCTGCAATTGGGGCGACGACCATTAGCCGATCCACCAGTTTCCGCTGCCTTCGAATGGCATATGCAGCCAATGCCAATGTCGTCTTCCCTGCGCCTGGTACTGAAAAGTCCGCAGCATGGGGAAGCAGCAGCACCTTCGCTAAGTTCTGCAGCTGAAATGACTTTAACTTGCGTTTGAATCCGGCTTGGCAGAGTTCTTGCTCAAGGGCGGTCAAGTCTACCGGCTTGCTGCTGGACCCAACCGCTGCCTCTCGCGCCTTGCGATCGGCCGCCATTAGTTCTAGTTGAGCTCTCATGCCGGGGCCCAGCTGAAGGGGTTCAGCGAATACCGCCCGCAACTCTCGCAGCACATCGAGTTCTGCAAGAAAAATGTCGGCATGCACAACAGTCTGCTTTGCGGATCCCGTGATAACTCCACGCGCAAGCGCCTCTTGAAGACGCGCCCATGCGCCAACCTTCGCGTCATCAGACCTTTCCACGATGACGGTCGGGCGACCTTGTCGGTACAGCTCAATCGAAATCACGAGCCGGTTTCCAGATCCGCCAGAGCCGCTTTTAGCTCCGCCAGCTTGGCTTCGAAGTCGCTTTCCATCCAGCCACTAAGCGTTCTGGCTTTTGGCAACGCTTTCGCCGCCTTGTTGATCTTACCAATTGCTTCCGTCACGAAACCTACAGGTGCTGTGACGGCCTTGCCGTCTTGCTGCTGCGCGCTTGCCTCGTCCGCCGCTACGTCGACCGCGCTTCCGACCGACGACATCAAGGCGGACAGTGATATGTTACTCCCGTTGAATACCGCTTCGGCCTTGCCTCCTTGGCTTGCGAAGAACGAGAGCACTCCGTTCAGATCTCCGTCGGCCCCCTTCGGCCTGTCTCCAAGCACGTCATTAAGAATATCGAGATCGTCATCTGCGGCCGTAGCCTGCTGTTGCAAGAGGGGAGCAAGAGCGACGTTATTCGCTATCTCTGCCCGAACTAATGTGCTGGCATCGGGACGACGTAGGTTTCGCAAGGATCGATAGTTCACGCCAGTTAAAATGCCGAGGAAATATGCAGACCGAACCGACGCGGCTTCCTGTGCCGGCTTATTGCGCACGTAGCCTGCAAGCTCTGTGAAGGCCGACTCGTTGTCGACGAAATCAGCATGGTGGCGTGTACCGTTCGACAGCTCCACCAATTGATGGAGCTGCTGCAGCTTTTCATATTGGGTCCTGACCTCATTGGTCGTCTTATGCATCCGCGATGATACGCGGCTCCAATCTTTCTGCTCACGGTTGAAGATTTCCTCGATCAGGAGTGCTTCGTTCACCCAGGTGTAATCCTCCTTGAACTCTCTCGCGATCTGGAGTTCCGTTTCAAGGTCGACCAGCTCGTTCATCGTCGAGTCCGCCGGCAGGACCAGGCACATCACGTATCGAGCGCTCTTCACCTTATCGTCCTGATACAGGCTGCGGAGCGCGGCCACCCTACGATTACCGTTTATGAGGACACCTTCGGCGGTCACTACCGCCGGCTGTTGCTGCCCTCGCTCTTTCAAATCGCTTTTGATGTCCTCGAATCCGTCCTGGCCCTTCAAGATCGCGTATTGCTCAGCCTGGGCCTCAACACCCAATGGGTCGGCAGTAAAGAGATCCGAGCGACCACTTTGCGTCATGACGCGCATCTGTTCGGACTTTGTCCGGTGGTTTAACGTCGAGAAACGGACCCAATCCACCTCAAGACTTACCACCCGCAGCTCTTTTTCGGGACGAGGCCACGCCGGCAGCAGCGCGCGTTTGGTGCTGGTGTCCTGGCGCATGACAAGATGATGGACCCGATCCTGGTCCATAGCGGGATTGAACATATCAACTCCTTGAGGAAGTGGAACAGCCGGAGCCAAAGCGCGACGTAATGATGGTGCCTTCGCTTGCACCCACGCGAAAGCCAACGTTGCCTGTGAAGAGGGGAGATTCGGCGGCTGATATCCCGAATGAAGAAAGGAGAACGGCCGGGAAGCGGCGCTGCCGGTTTCCAGTCCAGTTATATTCTGAACCTGAACCCCTCTCGGGCATTATCCATATACAAGGCGGCGGAACGTCCGCGTCGCCAATCTTGACTGCTCGCGCCTTTTTCGGGCATGGGCGCAGATCGCTCCCACATAGATTGCTGTGAAAAATAATCCCGTCCAAGGTATCAAGCCTGCTCGAGAAGAACTCCCCCCGCAACCGCTTAACCCCAGCGCTTACGTGCCAGCCAGGATCTCCTTTTAGACTAGGGCAAACCCACCAGAGATAGGTCTCCACTGCCCAGTTGGGAACGCTCCAGGCCACGCTGCTGTGCTTACCATCGGGGCAGCCCTTCTGCACCACGGCAACATCGCCGATTTGGGGGACGCTTAGACGGTATACTGTGTCGTCACCATATTTCGGAGCCAAAAACGAGGATATAGCTCCCCTCGATTGCATATATGAAAATATTTGAAGCAAAAAATCCTTGCGGTCGCTGCTGCTCGCGGACCGGCTTCCTCGAAGCTTCTCTATCGCGATTGGTAGAGCGAGATCGAACTCCTCAGCAGAAATCCCGCGCCGGTAAAGATAGTCCGCGTCATTGCTGATCGCCTCGATAATCTCAGCGACTCGCGTCACGACTTCGTCAGGTGGGGCACCTCGATGACGACAAGGTGCAGCCTCTTCGGCAGCCATGGCTCCCCCTTTATAACTTTGTTCATCCCCAGCTGCTGACCAACAGCTTCAACCAAAATATGAACTTAGGAATATGAATGCAAACTTGCACCAAAAATTGCGCCGCCGCTTGCTGACGCGGCAAGGACTACCCCTGCTGCCAATCGAACAAGCGTTGTTATCAAGGCAGGAGACCATTGCCGCCGCCGCTGGTCTTACCGTCACACGGGTATTAAGTATAGCTATGCTGGCTTCGGCCAACCTGCCCCGCTCATCTCTTTCGAGCTTCCTTCCTTGCGAGCGATTGCGTCAGTTATGATCGACTGCACGCGCTGGGCAGCGATGCCTTCCGCTTCGAGACGAACCGCGAGACACGTTAGTAGCGCGTCGATGTCGGCCATCGCCGGTTGCACGCTTTGCTTCTTTGTTCGGTTGCCAGTGTGCGAAACTGTTCCCGCGAGCGCTGCCGCAATTTTTTTGCTGACCCGATTTGCGGCACGGCGCGAGGGATTGTTCTGGACATGAGCGTAGATTGCGGTCGAGCGAAGATTCGCATGACCTAGGATCGCACCAGTTAGGGCAAGAGCCTCTCCAGTAGAGACGGCTGTGGATCCGATCGTGTGTCTCAGAGTGTGAGGAGTCACGCCGGGCAACTGCGCTTTCTTCACTGCCCTAGCCCAGATACGCTTGGTCCCCTGAAAATAGCTATCGCCACGCACAGCCGGGAAGACGAAATTGCTGCCCGCCTCGCGCGGGAGACTTTCGAGCAGCGTGACTGCTGCCGCTCCCAGAGGACGGATCGACCTGCCCGTCTTGCTATCGTCGAGTTCCAACAGGCCGTCGTCGAGATTTACCTCGGACCATTTGAGCGACGCAATCTCCTCGCGGCGGCAGCCGGTCAACGCCCAAAGTCGCGCAATATTGACCGCCTTTGAGTTGACCCCTTCGGCCTCCAGTTGATCCAGAGCCGAACCAAGGCGCGTGACCTCGTCAAGGGCGAGAAAGCGCTTTCGCTGATTGTCGGTCTTGCGGACCGCTGCCGTCTCGCAAGGATTCCTCTGAACGATCTCGCTTCGGATCGCGAAGCTGAAAACAGCGGACAAGTCTCGCACGACCTTGCGCGCCGCGCCCTCACCGCCGCGTACGATAATGCGCCTGCGTGGACCTAACCTCTCGTCTCGATTAGTTTTGCCGGCAGCGACGTCACGGACGAACCGTTCGATGTCACCTGGATTCAATTCGCTAACGCGCTTATGCCCGAGCAGTGGCACGACATGGTTGCGAAGACGCGCGAGTGTCAACTGCTTGGTCAACGGCTTCATCGGCTGACCCTGCCGTTTCCCGCGCTGGATCACGCAGCCCTCTTCTTCATAAAGGTCGATCAAGCCAGTTATCTTCATCTCGCGCCGCTTTGCGCGACGTTCATCCGCTGGATCCTCACCCTTGGCGACGCCTCCAAGGACAGTCTTCGCGTGCTTGCGCGCCTGCTCTGGAGTAAGCGTGCCTAACCTCCCGATGGTTACGAATCGCTGTGCAGCCGATCGACCACCACCTTCGGCGCGATATCGTACGATGAAGGTCTTGGCGCCGCTCTTTTCCACGCGCAGACCGAAGCCGGACAACTCGCTATCCCAGAGGAAATAGCGTCGGTCCCTCTTATCGGCCGCGTCAACCACCCGTTTTGTGAGGGGCACACCAACGCGCTTTGCCACCGATCCATCTCCTCAAAAGCCCTCTTTGGTCAACACCTGGTCAACACCGTGAAGGAAAAGATTGGATTACCCTAGCGAAGGGTCGGAAATAATGTCAAGCTTTATCAATATGTTGTCGTATTCCAGGATATCGCCGGATAGCGTGGAGTGGCCCATCTCTAACCTTGCCAAGGTTGGGGTCGAGCGTTCGAATCGCTTCACCCGCTCCAGTTTCCTCTCAGGGAATCAAGCATCGAA
>NZ_JAIUGQ010000072.1:0-15438 GCF_020164715.1 Mesorhizobium sp. ESP7-2 | reverse complement strand
CGGCGAAAGGTTCCTCCTCTATATCGAGAAAGTTCTCGCCCCGACCCTGCACCCCGGCGACATCGTTGTCATGGACATGTGTGGACGCCCCCGTTGATGCAAGAAGAATCTTTTCGAAGAGCTCGGAGTGTGGTCGGGTGCTGACATGTGTCCGGCCTCTGTTGCGGCTATCACATGCCGCGGGCCCGTATGGGAGTTCGCGGAGCGGGTCCAAAACAATCTGGCGCGCTCAAGGCGCGTATCCATGATCTGGTTTTCCCGATCCTGTCTCTTGACCGTAGCGCCATACTCTCCGTTTGACCTTCTCACACCATGGCAGCCCGCTCAGGGAGCGGACTATCCTGCTATGGCCGGCGTTCGATAGGTTCCGCCGTTGGCCATCAATGCCCACACGATGCGCGCCGTCTTGTTGGCTAGCGCGACGATCACCAGCATGGGTGGCTTGCGCTCAAGCATCCGCGAAAGCCAGGGATCCGCCGCCGATCCTCTACGCATGGCCCAGCGCACGGTCGCGCTCGCTCCAATGATCAGCAGGCGACGTAGGGTTCGTTCGCCCATGCGGGATGTCTCGCCGAGCTTTTGCTTTCCGCCTGAAGACCTTTGCAGCGGCGTCAGGCCGAGCCATGCGGCGAAGTCGCGGCCTCTCTTGAAGGTTGACGCCGATGGAGCCAGGGCAGCAAGTGCCGTTGCGGTAATCGGACCTATGCCGGGAATGGTCATCAAGCGCCGGGCCTCTGCATCCTCCCGGGCGCGCCGGGCGATCTCGCGGTCGAGCACGGCCACCCTCTCATCCAGCGACCGCAACTGCGCAACCAGCAGAGACAGGATCGGACGGGCTGCTTCGGGGATGGCGGCATCTTTGTTCTCAATCGCCGCGACAAGCTTGGCAACATGAAAGAGGCCCTGTGCGGATACAAGACCGAATTCGGCAAGATGGCCCCGTATCGCATTGATCGTCTGGGTCCGCTGACGAACCACGAGATCGCGAACGCGGAACACCATAGCCGCAGCCTGCTGCTCTTCGCTCTTCGCCGTGACGAACCGCATGGTCGGCCTCTGCGCTTCGCAGATCGCTTCGGCGTCAGCCGCATCGTTCTTCTGACGCTTCACAAAAGGCTTGACGTATCCTGGAGCTATCAGCCGGACCTCATGCCCGAGCTTCGCAATCTCCCGCGCCCAATAGTGGCCGCCGGCGCATGCTTCCATGGCAACCGTACAGGCCGGCTGATCGGCAAGAAACCGAAGTACGTAGTCGCGGCGAAGCTTCTTCCGAAACAGCACAGTTCCCGATGCATCTGCGCCGTGCGCTTGGAACACGTTCTTCGCCAGGTCCAATCCGATTGTGTTAACTTCCAACATGGACGCCTCCGTTCAAGTGATGATCAACGACACCACTTTGGCACAGCGATGCCGTGAGGGGGCGTCCACCCCATCAATCTCGGCTCGCACAAAGGCAGGCGGTGCGCCGCGTCATACGCGCCGCCGGTGCTAGGCTCTTCTTCCTGCCGAAATACTCACCCGATCTCAACCCGATCGAACAGCTCTTCTCAAAGCTCAAGCACTGGCTGAGAAAGGCAGCAAGCCGAACCGTCGAAGCCGTTTGCGACGCCATCGGCCACACCCTCGACCGCGTCACACCGACAGAGTGCTCACACTACTTCGAAAACTCAGGCTATGACCAAAGCTAATCTCATCCCGCTCTAGGCGCACGGCAATCGCAGGCTTAAGCCTGGAACCGAATTCGGGTCGGCAGCAGCGCGGAGCCGGCCCAAGCCAGCCACGCGATTGATCAAATCAGAAAAATTGCCGCCACGCGCTTAGCGGCGCCAGGCGAACGATTGGCGCACGGGTCAGCGACATTGCCGCTCAGCTTCCGAGGCCCTTTCAAACTGGATTGACCGATTGGAACATTGCTGCAATCGCTGTCCGGTCGCGCTGACAAGGCGGAGATGCCAAGGCTCGTGAAGGCAAGTCGCTTTGTCGCAACAGCGCGGGCTCGGTCGCCACTGGTCGTTTCGCCTTTCGAATGTCCACGAGCCCACAAACGTCCGCCAAGAATCCGTACCATTTCGGACTAAGTCGGCTGCTCTGTCATTTCTTAATGACTCAATATGCCGGCGGAGTCATGCTCTGCCATCAAATACACATCTGAAGGAAAAGGAAGCCATGTTGTTTCCTGGTCAAGTCGTCATGCCCGACGAACTGGAGATGCTCGCCCGCGTGTGCCGGACCGCCTGCAAAGAGGAGGCTGTTCCGCTTAACAGCCGCCAGGCACAGACACTCGCTTCCCATGTCCTCAAGCTTTTCTTGAACGGCCTTACGGGCGAGGAAGAGCTGCTAAGCGCCGAGCGAAACCGCATGAAAAGGCAAGCTCACGTCGACGCCTTGAAGCAGCCGCCTGCGCGCCAGGGCTCGTGTCCAACAGCGAGTCGCAGCGCGTCTCCTAGCCATTTTTAGATCGGTCCTGGCCGATTGTGGCTCTTTCCAGCATTGCGTCGGGTTCGGTCTCGGCGATACGCCGCGACGCCGCTGACGTCCTCACCAACCGTCACCCGCTGATTGGCGGTCTCGCGCAGCCCGGCTTCCCGGTGTTCAATGAGGTGATGGTCATGACCCACGGGTCGTCAGTTTCCAAGCCAGCCTAATATTTGCTTCGCCAATTGCGGAACTTTTGGCAGGCCGCGACCTTCTCCATAGTCGACACCAGAGGAGGAACGAGTGGCCAATTTTGGAAGACTTGCGATCGCTATGCTGGGGGTCCTAGCCTATCAAAACCGCGGCATCGCAGAGATGATCCGTGGAGCGGGAGAGCGCGATTCAAACAATCCCCACGGTGGGATTCTGGACCAAGTCACCAAGGGCGTTTCCGGCACCGCGCTCGGCGATATTCTCGACCGCTTCAGAAATGCAGGTGCAGGCTCGAAGGCGGACTCTTGGGTTGGCGCTGGGCCGAACGAGCCGATCAAGCCACACGAGGTGGAAACGGCTATAGACGCGCAGATCCTGGAAGCGCTTTCCAGGCAACCGGCCTTTCGCGCGAGGAGCTAATTGCAAGGATCACCAGGGATCTGCCGGATGCCATTGACCGGAAGACCCCAAACGGCAACCTGCCAACTGATCACCAAACCAACGTCTGGGTCGAGCCGATGCTGCTCGACGTGGTGCCACAGAGCTGGCGCGGGGTGCCGGCGCGATAGGACCAACTCATGAGGCATGTTCCCCATATTCTGCTGAGTTTGGTTGTCGGGATTATGCCCACATCACCGCTCGGTGCTCAGGGATGGCAAGCCTTCGGAATCAGGCACTTCGGCTTTGTGTTCGATGTTCCACCTGGGTTTGTGCTGACTCAGCATTCCGATCAAGGGGCGGCCTTCGAGGGCAAAAACAAGGCGTTTCTTGCCGTCTGGGGAGCGCAACTCGGCAATCCAAGTTTTCGCACCGAGATTGAACATCGCATGGCAGTGAATGAGAAGGATCGGCTGGAAGTTGACTTATAAGCGAGTGACGCCGCAGTGGGCCAGCTATTCAGGACTGAAAGACGGCCAGGTCCTGTATGTTCGCGCCATCAAAGTCTGCGGCGACCGCGCTGCATTGTTTACGGTCAGTTATAGCCGCGACGAAAAAATCCCCTACGATCCGATTGTCATTCGCATGGTAAGATCGCTAAGGGCCGATGGTTGTTAACCATGGCAGCATACGACCCGGCTAGATCGCGCAGCTTGCAGCCCTGCTCGTAGGGCACCTCATCGACTTATAGTCGGCTCTGTCCGCATGGGAGCATCCGCCACGCGCTCGTGTGCTCGGGACGAGGAGACACACGCCGTAGTCTGTAGCGTCGCGGGAACTGCTTGCCAGAGACTATCGGCTTGCGACGGATGCCGCCCGAAGGCCGGAATCCAGATTTGCCGAGCTGGAACCTTTTTCGATTACATCTCTGAAACCGGACAGGGACATGCCATGTTTAAGGCGTCTGGCCGGACGTCCGCTAACCCTAGATCGCCGGACGGGCGATTGGAACGCGCGGCGGGATCGTGGAGGGAAGGCGCCCACGTCCGGCCCGGTCGCTGACGGCCATCTTAAAGCTGCCGTCAAGCCGCGTGTCATGGCGAGATCGCGACAATAGAGGACCTGCCGACATTGACCATCGGCTTGGTGCGCACCGGAGGCCCAGGCACCGGCGCGCATAGAGCGGCATTGGCGCGAACGGAACCTGAGCTAGACTAGTGCCATTGCCTTGGTCTAGAGCCGCCCCATCCGGTCCACATGCAAAAGAGCAGGTAGCAATAAGTGCGCGCATCGACGCCAATGTCCGCAGTTGAGGTCAAGCGATAGGAGACGCTGGCTGTTCAAGCGGTCCGCCTTGCCGATCGCCTCGGGAGAGTCGGCGTGGAAGTACTCCGAGGATTCGCTCTGAATAAAGATCGCGTCCGGCCGCGCCTGCAGGATCGCTCGCATAGCCACCACATTGGCCTTCACGATGTGCTTGAGGGCGGTGACGAAGGCAGTGTCGGTGCTCAGTTGCTCGTTCCACCATCCCCAGCGGGCGGAAAAGGTGGCGCAGATGAACATCTCATTGACCGGCGTATAGAGCTGGATCCACGGAAAGCGGGTTGCGCAGTCGTGAGCGTAGCGTTCGAATAGCCGCGGAAAGTCCGGGTTCTGAAATTGCCGACCCAGTCCGGGACGCCGAAATGGCAGAGGTCGACGATCGGAAGAATGTCCTTGGCCTTCAGGTCAGCGAAGGTCTCATCGGCGAAGGTCCAGTCGTAGTGCCCATCACCCAACCACTCTTGTGAATTGGGGGCCGTAGTGGAGGAAGCGAAGCCCCAGATCCTGGACGAGTTCGAAGTCGGTCCGCCATCGCTCGTAGAAGCGGCATTTCTCCATTTCGTCGACCCGCTCCCGGCCTCCTTGATCGTAGGAGCGCTGTTCTCGATCCCGGTGGCGAAGAGAAAGTGAACATCGATGGTCTCAAGGACAAGGGCGCGCCAGACGCAGGTCAACGTCCCGCCCACTCCGCAGTTCCGGCATTGACAATGCCTGCCGCCCGCTAGCAACGCGAAGCATCGCTGCTTGTTCTGGGGTTGTCATAGTTAATTGCGAACTGATAATGCCTCGATGGGCTGTTGCTGAGGTAAGCTTAGGCTGATCCGCCGGGAAGGGCGCTTCGAGGCGCGAACGTGTGGAGGAAGTTCGTTGTTGGGCATTCCCTAGAGAAGTGGACGATTTGATGCGGAACCTTACGCCAGCTTTGGCAGCATTTGCCCTGGTTGCATGCCAATCCGCCCAAGAAGTGCGCCAACCCGCCGCTGCGGGGCATGCCGCGCCCGCCTTCATTGCTCCCCAACCCGCCTTGAGTGCTGCCGCGGTGCCAGCCGGCTCGGCAGCAGGGGATCAGTCGCTCACGATAGTCCCTCCTGGGAAGGACGTCCCTCCAAGGTACGCTGCATTTACGGGCACTTGGATTGGGCAATTGCAGGGAACATCCCAAGGCAGGCTCGATGTTCAATCCGTTTCGGCCAACGGGAAGGTCACGGTCAACTACGCATGGGGAATTCTGGGCGACAACAATCCGGGAGAGGCCGCGGGCACGGGAAAAATCCTCGGGACCACGTTGAAGCTCGGGCGCCTTCCGAACGGCTCGGACGTCAGCTTCCTGATGCTGCCCGATGGGACCTTGGCAGCAACTTACACTCTCGCGGGCCAGAGCTACCAGGGCGTGTTTGCCAGGCAATGATCGACAGGCATTCGGCCGCCGCCCGACGAAGCAATGTGGAAGCATCTTGATGGTCACGACCACGATCGAGGGTGGCTGGCTGGCCGTCCTCCGGTTCGTCGGACAGCGAACGGCGGCGGGCTCGACATGAAAGCTGTTCCCACACCGACCCGGCGCCTCGACGGGGGATCGACAGCGGCTCCTCTGAGTTTGCACTCCCTCAACAGTTTCACCAAGCGCCTGCCGGATGGAGCCAGCCGGCAGCTCACAAGGAGGGAAAGACGTTTGCCAGGGAGGCTCCCGAACTTCGGACTCGGGTCGATACGGCGCGTCCCTGCCTGGTGCTTCAGTCTGGGGGAGGCGAAGTGTTCGCGCGTGCGTTGGCCCCTTGGTTCTGCTCGGGGGCAACCTTAAGCGGCGTTGCTTGCCGCGAAGAGTTTGACAACGGCGCGAACATAAAAAAGGCGAGCAGGCCCAGAAAAATGAGGGCGGCCAGAGCCACCGCCCAACTGGAGATCCGAGCTGTACCACGCCGTTCCTGCCTGCGTGAGAGATCTTCGGTCATTGGATTTCCTTCCGGGATCCAATCAAACATCGGATCCCAATCGGCTCCCGAACTTCATGTACGGGCCAATGTTCCTCCCGTCGGAGGGTTAGCTATATGTCCACAGGGGAGGCGCGCTTGCTATCAGCAGGTAGACAACACCAGGTCGGTCGAGCTTCAGATCAAGTCCGGTCTTTCAACCGGCCAACAATCTACGTCACGCGTGTCGTCTGGGCCGCCGGAACTAACCGTGCCTCCGGAGATTGGCGCAGAGAAACTACGACCCGGGAGGGGCCACTGATCGGAGACTTATACCGGAACTGTGAAGCACAGCGCGTTATACCGCGACGCCAGGCTTGCAATGCTTACCCACCAGGTTCTGCAGCAGATGGAGCTTACAAGAGCTGCGGTCAGGTGGTGTCGAGCACGCATTGGCGGAATTCGCCCAGGCCCCCCACCAGCCGGCTTACAACGCTGCTGGTCTGCCACTCGCAGCTTTCCTTCATCTGGAACCCAATCAAACCTTAGGTATGTGAAACGCGCATGACTGGACAAGCCCATATAGCGGCGCGTCAGCTCAATGTCAGAGTTGGGAGGCGGTGGCCGAGGAAGGCGAGGCGCAAGCTATCAGCGAGGCCCAGAGGTCGGCTGGGCGACAAGCGCCGTCGGTCGCAGGTCTAGTCAGCTTTAAATCGGCGGAGAAGGAGGCTGGCGACGGCAGCACTGTGCTTGGGGCCTGCCGCGCTTACACTCCTTTGTCACCCATTCGGGTCCGGAACATTTTCCGATGTGCCTGGCGATAGCGCGCCGCCTTGGCGCGGTTGCCGCAACTGTTCATCGAGCACCAGCGTCTCGGTTTTGAGCGGCTATCGTTGACGAAGAAGCCGCCGCATTTGTCAGCCTCACATTGCCGGATATCGTTTCCTGACGGGAACAGGACTAGCATGACGGCGGCTGCGGCCGACCGGCGCAGGGGCAGGTAAATCGCTTGATGTGTCGACGCGGATGTGAGGTTCAGGATTTCGCCAAGGCCTGCCGATCCGCCCGCTTGCGCTATCGCTTTATGAATGCCGCGCAAGGCGGTGCGTTTCGAGACGAGACCACCGTCAAGGTTTTGCACCGTCGCATCGAGCCACGATTTGAGTGCTGCGCGTAACTTTAGCACCTCGAGATGCACATCGCGGGCGACGCCTTGGTGATTTAGGGAGAGACGCTTGAGGACCCGCCCTTCATTTTCCGACAGCAACAGGGCCGGAATGCAAAAGTCCAGCAGGTCTTGGTAGGTTGGAATGAAATCGATCTCGGCCCCATCTCGCCAGTGCAATGTGTTGGCAATGTCAAGTGCGGGCGCGCCACCCAGCATGCGCATGTGTCCATGCGGGGAGAGGTAGGTCCGGACAGATTCGGTTGATTCCATCACCACCAGTATGTAACCTCATAAACAGTTACTCAAGAGGGCAGGGCGGGTCAATGAAGAAGGCACTGTTGACGTTCCTGTCCTGGTTTGCGTTTGCGGTCGCGGCGCATGCAGACGACGATGTACTTTATCGCTCAAAGATGATTGTCACCGGAGATCGCGAGGAAACGCGCGTCCCCGCCATCCCGCAGGGTTTCGAACTGGCAGCGCAAAAGCTGACCGGAAATCCCGACATCGGGCAAAATCCTGCCTTCTCTTCACTGGCGACCGGGGCACCTGGCATGGTTTGGTCCTACACCTACCATGACCGTATGTTCGGCACTCCAATTCACGATGAGCAGGGCACACGTGATCGTCCTTTCGATCTCACGTTCCAGTTTGACCGGAAGCGGATGGACCATGCAATGGGGGTGTTGGGAGAGAGGCCGTGGCTAGGCGCGCGCCCAAAGCTGGCGCTCGTCGTCGAAGTGACCGACATGGCGCGCAGCTATGTGCTGGCCGCCGACGGCGCCCACGGATCGGAGCTGCGCGCAAGCTTTGAAGATGCTTCGGCGCGCTTTGCGATACCGATCATATTCGCGAAAGAGGCCGATCTGTCGGCGATCGCGCAGGAACAGCTTGATGCTATGTCTCATGAGAGCCTGGCCAGACTGAAATCCAGATTGGGCGCTGACGCGATCTTGGTCGGGCACCTCGATTGGGAAACCAACGAGCCGGGCTGGCATGCGGTTTGGCGCATGCCGCTTAGTACAGAAGACACCAGGTGGGAGGTTGCCGGCGTAAATTTCGATGCTGCCTTCCGCAACGCGATCGGAGGTGCAGCCAAGCGCATGCGGCCGAGCAATTAGTGCGGGGTCCATGACATTGCGCGGGAGATTGCATCGTCGCTCACCTAACTCGAGCGACGCGGCAATTGTCGTCCATTCTTATACAGATGAACCCCTGGGCCACGGAGAGAGCGAGCCAACCAGAGCCGGCCGATTTTTGGGCGTGAGGTTGCGGCCCAGGATTGAGGTCGAAACCGGTGCCGATCTCAACAAGGCTGAAGCCATCCATTCGCCACCGGACTTCCTACGGCCCGCCAGTTCGAACGGCGGGTGCGCGACCGCCAAAGACGAATGTCGCCCCAATCTGGTCGGCGACTGTTGCCGGCTAGTCCCCAAAACCGGGAGATAAGCGAAGTGGACGATATGCCGGTGTCGATCATAAAAGGTCCGCCGTCACTCAAGCCGTCTGCCGAGTCCACAGCTGTTCCGTGCGCCATGCCTGAGATGAGGTAGGATTCGACGACTCCTCATTCGCAGCAGTCTTCCAAACGTCGCGGCGATAGGCCTGGCGCTCCTCGGTGTCGGCTCGAGCTTCACTTTGTCCATGAAGTGCAAGCCACTGCCCGACGAGTTGATTGGAATTGACGGGGCTGACCGTCGTGTCGGCGCTTCCATGCCAGACAAAGAGCTTCGGCCATGGTCCGGAGTAACCGGTTGCTTGCTTGACTGCCGAAGCCAAATTGCTTCGCCGTTGGGCCGCCATGACATACGGTCGAATGCCTGCGGCAGGGTAGTGGCGCTGCCATAGGGTAGACCAGCTAGGATGGCCCCGCCCGCAAAGACTTCCGGGTAAGTGGCCAGCATCGCGGCGGGCATTGCCCCGCCGGCGGAAAGTCCGGTAACGAAGATCCTGGTGCGGTCCGAATCCTGAGCGACCATCACTGCCTCTATCATTTGACGAATCGAAAGTGCCTCACCCGAGCCTCGTCGGGTGTCATCTGGAATGAACCAGTTGAAACAAAGATTGGCATTGTCACTGCGCTGCTGTTCTGGAAAGAGCACCGCAAAGCCCCTGCGATCTGCCAACCTCGACCAGCCGGCGCCGCGGTCATAGGTCCGCGCTCACTCCGGACACAGACCCGGGTTTGCCCGCGCGCTCAATGCCTTAAATTGCTATCGCCCGCCGCAAAATTCACTCGCATGGTGCAGACCAGTCCCGATTTCTGGAACTTCAGAGTGACGCGTCCTGACGTGCCGGACGCAAACACGCGCTCGAGGAGCTGCGTGCCGAAGCCCTTTCGCTCGATCGGTTCAACAGGTGGACCTCCCCGTTCGCGCCATTCCAGGTTGAGCCAGCGATGCTGTTTTTGACCGAGAAGCTTCCATCGAATCGACACCGTGCCTGTTTCGTTTGACAGTGCTCCATACTTCAGCGCATTCGTCGTAAGCTCATGAAAAGCCAGAGCGGCCGAAAGAGCGACGTTCGGTGGTAGCCAGACCGACTCGCCGCTAATCTTAAAGCGGTCGATCGGTGCGTGTGAGCTGACTGATGTGGCAATCAGATCCTTGACGTCGGCGCCACTCCAGTTCTGCTGGGTCAACAGGTCGTTTGCCTTGGCCAGCGAGACGAGACGGCTGGAGAGCGTGCGCCCTGCCTCGGGCAAACTTGTGGCGTTGCGCAGTGTCTGGGAGGCAATGGACCGAACCACAGCAAGGATATTCTTCACGCGATGGTTCAGCTCATTGGTCAACAATTTGAGCTGCTCCTCACCGCGTTTGCGGTCCGTGATGTCGAGACTGATTTGTACGGCGCCTATAATGCCGCCGGCCGGATTGCGAATTGGACGTGCGCTGGAAAGTAGAAAGCGCTCGACACCTGAAGGCAGCGTGTAGGCGAACTCTTCATGATCGGTCAGCTGTCCGCGCATGGCGCGGCTAAGAGGGCGGTCTTGGCGGCTCACTACGTGGCCGTCCTTGACGGCCACGGTGTCGATGACCAGATCGGGCCTGCCGAAGGACTTGTGCGCATCCGTTGGCAGGCCCATGAGTTCGGCGGCGAAGCGATTGCGGATCACCTGAAGGGCTTTCGGATCGTATGTAAACCAGACCGCCGCCGGCGCTGTCTCCAACACCGCTTCCAGCTCGTACCGCCGTTCGGCGATCGCACGCTCTGCGTCCACCATCGCCTGGGCAATGGCGGCGAACTCCGTAACCGAAGTCGACAGGGGTTCGACGCTGCGGCCATGACCGAGCGCCTCGGCGCGTGTCGCCAGTTCTGCGGCGGCCTGGGTAAATCTCTTGCCGACGACATATCCGAGAGCAACGGAAACAAGGAGCGACAGGAGACCTATCCCGCAAATGGCGGCAAGCGAGCGCCAGAGCGGCGCCTGCGCAGTTGAAAGAGGCACGTTTGCGGTGTAGAACCAGTCAGAGTACGGGGATCTATAGTAGCCTGCCAGCAGCGTCACCCCTTCGAAGTTGCGGGACGTAAACGAGCCGGAGCGCCCAACTATCTTTTCCACGTATCCCGGCAATCCGCGCTTTCCGGTCCATTCGTCGTGCAACTTGGAACGTGCCACGTAATTTCCGTCGCGATCCCCGACGCCCACGATCCATCCTTCCGGTACGGCCGGCATCAAAACATCGCGGATCCGGGCAGTCGGTACAGAAAGCGAAAGAAGCAGGTCCTCCCCCTTCGGGGCGGGCACCCGAATGGCGACAGCAACCCGGTATTCGCCTGACCGTTTGGCGAAGACATCGCTGAGGAAAACACCGGAACGGTTGAGTTTCTCGCGGTCAGCTACAGCTATCGGTTCGACGGACGGCAAAGCGGCGCCGTAGCCGATTTCGGTGTTCACCAGCTGATTGCGGCCAAGGTCGCGCAGGACAATGATCCGGTCCGTCCCTTGGACAAGATCAAGTGCCTCGTGGTGGAAGGCTTGTAGATCACCATTGGCGAGCGCGGCGGACTTGGAAAGGCCGTCGAGGATGGTTTGGAGATTTGCGAGCTCGCCTTCTACAACGAGCGACACCTGTCGAGCCGTTTGCACGGCATCCTGTTCGAAACGATATCGTTCATGCAGGGCATATTGGCCCAGCAAATAGCCGGCAAACAGCCATACCGGGATAACCGCGGCGGCGATCAAACCAAGCAGGTGCGATCGAACTGATCGACGAGGCAAGTCCATATCCCGTGCCGCCTCAGGAATGCTCAACCATAGTCAGCGGGCCAGGAACAGCAAGCGTTAGTTCAAGTGAATATAGTGCCGTTGTACCTTGTTCACCTCGTCGGCGAAGCGGGCGCTGCCGGCTCGCTTGCCCTCTTGCGCGGGCCTTCAGGGCCAGCCCGGAATAGCTCGGCCTGTGCTCTCCATTTCGGCAAGCCCGGATTGCGGTAGTCGGGTTGTCGCTGCCGAACCAGTCATCCTGCAGGCCGGAAGGAAGGGCGGTGCCGTTGATCAGGCTCTGACACATTGCCCGGTGTAGGACGCCTTGCGCTATGCGGGTTTCTTCATCGCGAGACCGTGACGTTGGGCACTTCAGCTACGATCCTTACCCCTTGATCGGACCACTCGCGGCGTAGCGAACCCTGAAGCTGTCGCCGGATTGTAGCTTCGGTCATCAGCGTCCCAAATCTGTCCGATTCCGAACAATCAGCCGGTGGTGATGTCGAAGTGACGTTGCTCCTCCTCGCCATAGGCACCATTCGTGATTGCGATCATTCCGGCGCGGTCACCAATCGTGATCTCGCCGCGCTTGGCATGAACCAGCCCCCGATATTCGAGCATTTGGAGAGCGGTGGTCGATGATGCCGACTTCGCTTTGCCGCCCTCCGGGCATAGCGGCGACCACGGATGCGATTCCCATCTCAGGAAAATATATCAGCTCGATTGGCTGAGATACGATCTCCAGCTGGCGTGATGGGCGACGCGACGCATCCATAGCCGTAGAAGGGCGAAATCTTCATGAGTCAGAGTTTTCAATACACAGTTGCGAACGGTGGATTGAGGCATGACTCTTCTCCCCCACGGGCAAGAGCACGTACCTCTCACTGTCGACCGCATCCAAAGATCTGGCGTCCGAGCCCAACACTGACGCATTTGCGCTAAACTGAACTGCCTCCCCTAAACGGCAAAGTTCAACGGCAACTTCTTTCTTATTCGCCGCGTCGAATATACCGAGGACCTGCACTTCGTAATCCCGTGAAGCCAATACAGCAGCCATGGCCTCGTCACTCATCATCCCCACGACTGGACACGCAATTGCTGCTGAAGACCCCCAACGGGAGCCCCTGCGTTGACGCTCGATTCACACCGGCAACGGTTTTTTCTTTCGTCCTCGTTAGCTCTGGCAGCGAGCAAAATAGCGGCAGCCTTTGTGAGGCCAATGAGGCACTCACCTGCAAACTCGGCCGGCTCGTCGATCGCGGTGTCGAATACCGCCCACGTGTCGCATGGTTCCTGAATGGGCAAGAATCTCACATTAGGCTCCGCTAAGTTTTCCCCTGAACATTAGCGGAGGTAAATTGTTCCGGCGGAGCGCACCCTAGCGCCGTACGATCACCGCTCTTGAAGAGCATCCGTCGATTATCCAATGCAGCACCGGATGAGGAAGCCCGGGCCGGGAAACGCCGGGGCGGGCTATCAGCCTGGTGGCAGGATCATGCCGCTTCGGCCATGCATGAGGTCGCGGGAACGCCGAGCACTGCCAGCGCGATCTCAGTTCGGCGTCATTGACATGCGCGGTCACCAAGACGATCCCTTCGACCGGATCCAAATCCACGGGCCTCACCGCGGCAGCTGCCATCGATCCGATCAGCCCGCCAGCAAGCTGGCGTAAGCGAGCCCCGCCAGGGCTGTCGGCGAGAGCCCTGCGCCATGAGGGTTGATCACAAAGGCCAGAAGCGCGCTTCCGCTGAACATCGCGGTAAGAATGGCGGCTGGAGCGATCCCCAAGCCGGCCAACTCGTCGCGATAGGGTCCGATAGCGGCGATCCGAACGCGGGCAATTCCCGCTCCCACAAGGTCGCCTGCGGCTTTGGCTGCTTCGGCACGGGAGTCAAAAAGTCTGCTGAGTGTCGGCCTGGTCGGCCACGTTGTCCGGCGCCAGGTCGTTGACGAAGGAGGCCGCGATAAGATAGTCGCCATCGATACGACCTAGTCCGTCCTCCATGATCGCGACGACCTTCTGGAAGGTCATCAATTCGCCTTCAGTGATCTCGGCCGCCTGCATTCTGGCTCGAAGGCTGGCGACGCGCATACCCAAGGCACGGGATGTGACAGTTCGATCTAGCATTGTTCGATAATCCGTTGGATTGGCAGGCCAGTGTGGGGGGCGGAAGTTGTGATCTGGACGCCCGCGATTTGATCGAGATCACTCTGCTGGAATCTGGGCTAAGCGCTGAGCCTCTTCGAGTGCTGGCAGTTGCTCATGCTTGGCGAAGAGTCTGAGTTTGTCGGGATAGGTGATCCGAAACTGGCGTTGGCACCCCTCGCATCGATGCGAGGAAATGACCTGAAACCAACTGCCTGCCCTCTTCAAAGCGAAACCGCAATGGGGACAGTCGAGGGTCATTTTGCACATCAGCAATCGTCGGGAGAGTGCCATCTTCCACCAGCATCACACGTGACGAAATTACGGGCCGCGACCCAACTCCACGCAAAATCGAAGGTTCCGGATGCTGGGCTTCGGTCGGAAGCAACCGGGACCAAAGTCCGATTAACGAAGCGAAAGGCTAAAGCCTGAGGCCGTTCCAACACACCCAACGATCTAATCGGAAAGGCTACCATCGCTCAACGCTAACGAAACAGCGCCGTCTACTCTACGCCTTTGGCGACGGCCTCTGGCAAGCAGTTCTCTTGATGCCCTCCTACGTGAGCACCGCCACCGCGCGTGAAGGGAGGCTGCTCCCTTCCGGACGTGTTGCCTATGCAGGTCCGGCAGGTCTCAAGCAGAACTGCAATCACGGTCTCGTCTGGCCCGGTGCCGGAGAAAATTCTCACGAGATCACGAGCTTGTTGCTCCCATTCGGACTTAGGGATGCCGCCCTCGGCAACTATCGCTTTGAGAGTGTTTTTTATCACATCAAAATCAAGGGCGGAGATCACGGGGCGATTGTGCCTCATTGGTTTCTCTCTCTGGGTCCGACGTCTAACCAAAGAGTCGAGTCGGAGCCACCAACGTCACCTTCGCATGCGTCGTCCGTCCGGCGCATTAACCTGCGTTAACGGCAACGGGTACTCCGTCACTGCTCGCGACTAGGAGCAGCTAGTCCGAAACTTAGCTACAGTTGAACCTGCCAGAAGAGTGAGGCGACCGACGCCGGTCGGGGGGGCGGGGCAGACGCCGGTCGCCTTCAAGATTGGGGACCATGGATTCAGCAAACTGCGTTGCGATTGGTCCTTGGAGAAAAAGAGGCGATTCTCACAGGAATAGCAATTGGCTTGAAGTGCATCTGTTCGGTCTCAGAGTTTGAAGTGCGGTTTCAGCAGCAGGGCTTCGCGCAAACGTTCAGATCGCCCATGCCGAGCAGTTCAACCAGATCACGGGCTGTGCACACCGGAGGTGCCCGCCTCGTTCGGAGTCTGATCGGTAGCTTTGCTGGCGCTGGTCGATCGCCACGAGCCCGCGACTGTGTGACGGCCTACGGATCGTGTCCCTTAGCCGTTGCGCTGGGCGAGCCGCAGCGGGTTCTTCTCGCCATAGCCGGCGCCGGTGGCCGCGCCCACCTCCATTTCCATCAGCCGCTCGGCGGCAAAGCCGATCATCTCGCGCAGCAGATCGGCATCCGGGGTCTTCTCCACGAGCGTGCGCAGGTTCATCATGTCGTCGGTCATCGGTGGTCCTTCCGAAATGGGGTTGGCGTCAACAACCAAACCCTACCGGAAAACGCCGATGACCACCGACACCCCGCTCACTCGCTACAGCGCTACTAACGGCGCGCTCGCGAGCGGCTTCGTAACCGCCAGCTACACCACTCGATGGGACACGACCC